>JBMFVW010000071.1:0-1738 GCA_049965795.1 Candidatus Acidulodesulfobacterium sp. | reverse complement strand
AATAGACATTTTAAAAGTTTTTAACATTGCTTACTTTTTACTTGACAGTGAACGATTGTTTACTGTATTATATTATGCATTGCGATATGTGCGTTTAAAATAAAATAATTTAAACAATATTTAGAATAATTTAATAATTCTAAATTTAAATTTCGCCATTAATCTAATATTTTATATTAGTATATACTTAATTATTTTCTAAAGTAAAATTTCTATTGCATAATAAAGGTGTAAAAAGGCAAATTATAACAATTATGACCACAAATTTTTGCATACATTCATGGCCGAGGGCTATAGCGCACATAGATGCCGACGCTTTTTTTGCAGCATGCGAGCGAGCGTTAAATCCGTCGTTAAGCGGAAAGTGTATTGCGGTAGGAAAAGAGCGTGGTATTATAACCGCTTTAAGCTATGAAGCCAAAGCAAGAGGCGTAAAGCGCGGCATGAGGTCTTTTGAAGCTAAAAAAATATGTCCCGGGCTTATAGTAATAGAATCCGATTACGAAAAATACTCTCTTTTTTCTTTGCGTATGTTTAATATAATAAAAAATTTCTCTCCGCAGGTAGAAGAATATTCAATAGACGAAGCTTTCGTCGACTTAAGCGGGCTAAGAAGGGTGTTTTCCTGTTCCTACGAAGAAATTGCGAAAAAGATGCAAAGTGCCGTAGAAAAAGAGCTCTCTATTACGGTTTCCGTCGGCGTAAGCATAACAAAAACGCTTGCAAAGGTAGCTTCTAAACTTAAAAAACCAAAGGGGCTTGCCGTAATTGAAGGCAGAGATATACAGAATATTTTAAAAGATATTAAGATAGAAGACGTCTGGGGCATAGGAAACAATACGGCATATCTTTTAAAAAAATTCGGTATAAATTCTGCTTTAGACTTTGCAATTAAAGATGAAACATTTATCGATAAGTATTTATCTAAATCATACAAAGAAACATGGCTTGAGCTTAGAGGACATTCAGTTTTTGGAATTAACCCATCCGCTAAATCGACTTATAAAACTATAAGCAAAGCTAAAAGCTTTTATCCGCCCTCAAGCGATAAAACATTTCTTTTTTCGGAACTTACTAAAAATTTGGAAAATGCCTGCGCTAAAGCAAGGAGATTTAATTTAGCAGCCTCAAAAATTTCCATTTTTTTAAAAAAGCAGGATTTTAAAACTGAAGGCGTCCAGATAAAACTTGTTACTCCTTCGGCATTTCCTCCTCTCCTTATGAATGCTTTAGAAGAAGGTTTTAGATATATATATAAAAAAGGTTGTTCATACAGGCAGACGGAAACAGTTTTGCACCTAACGGAAAACGTTCAGTATTCGCTTTTTGACGACATGGTTAAAATAGATAAAATAAAACGCATATACGATTCTATAGACGATATAAATAAAAAATTCGGAAGAAATTCAGTTCATCTTGCGTCAAGCACTCCTTCTTTAAGTGCAGGACGTGAGCATAGATTTTCTATCCCGTTTATGGATATTAACATTTAATTTTAAGTAAAAAATATTAAAAAAATATTAATCGTCAGCATAAAAGTTGAAATTTTCTGTTAAGGAAACGGTTTTGTTTTTTTAATTCCCTGATACTGTACAATGTTGATAAAATCCTTTGGAGCGATAAATATATTAGGACGAAAATCATTATTGTTAGAAGACGATCCTGCAACTTTATTTATATTTAAAAACGGCAGCAAAGCATGGTTCAAGGGCTTACAACAATAAACCCCATATCTGAC
>JBMFVW010000070.1:0-2142 GCA_049965795.1 Candidatus Acidulodesulfobacterium sp. | reverse complement strand
ATGCAGCTGCTTTTTAGTCAAATAATTATTTTGTATAAGTTACCTAAAAAATAATTTGCTATAAATAAATTGATATAATAAAACTTCAATACATAAAACCTTTATTTTATTAAATATTTCGATAACTTATATAAAAAAATAGCTTGACAAAAAACACAATTGCTGACACCTTTATTGTTTATTGCAACCCTTCCTCTTTAAGAACGGCTATAACGTTTTCTACTGTATCGTTGACGTTAAAAGCAATCTGTTCTGGGGTAGCTTTGAAGTTGTTATGCAAGTTTATTATGATTTTTCTTTTGGTATCGGCTATTCCTTCGGCTTTACCTTTTTCAATACCTTTTTCAATACCTTTTTCAATACCCTTTTCAATACCTTGTTCGATACCCTTTTCAATACCTTGTTCAATACCTTTTTCAATACCTTTTTCCACGCCTTCCCTATAGAAAGGATCATCTTCCAATTTTATGGTAATAGGCATTTTCTCCTCCAGTTCTTCGGTAATTTTTATTAAATTGGGTCTTAGATGCATTATGTTTATCAGTTTAAGCTTATAGTCTTCAAGCTCTATAGGATTTAACGACGAAAGACGAGAAGCTACTTCAAGCATTAAAGATCTTTCGTCTTTAGTAGAACAAAGCAAAGAAAGAACGACGTCGTTTAAATCGTTAGAACTTAAAAGTTCGTTGCAGTCTATGCTTCTTATGTCTTTAAGCATGTAGCTGAAAGACAGATTGTTATTTGAAATAGAGCTTTCCATCTTTAAGGGCTTTATGCCTATATAAAGAACCGTTTGAAGCGGTTCTTTGGAATAAATAGAATATATATAGGTATAATACCTAAGCATCCTAATGGGCATTGAATGATCGTTTTCGGTTTGAAGTTCGAGATGGAATATAGAATCGTCTTCAAGCCTTAATAGGAGATCAGCCCTTAATTCCTCGACTTTGGGAAAACTAACGTCTAAAGACTCCAAAGCTTTTTTGCCGGTAAGTATCTCTACGAACTTTTTGGGATAACCTTTTAGTATATCCTTTAGGGTTCTGTCGTACTTGAAGTTAAAATCCGGCATGTTTTAAATATTAGTATTTGTTATAATTTATTTATATTATAACTTATCGAGCATTATGCTTTATGAGTTATTTATATCGTTAATTTATAGTCGATTTCGTTATTTATATGCTGTTTTGCTATATTTAGTCTATATAAATTAAGATATAATTTTTTAATTTAATTATACCATAATTAAATTAAAAAATTAAAAGTTTGTAGCACTCACCAAAAATCGGACTCCACTCTTAAGTGCGTTATGATTTATTAAAGCCGCACGGGAATGCAAAATTAAATAATATCTCCCATTTATTTAATAACCTGCAAATTCAGTTGGGAGTGAGAATACGGAGCAAACGATTATAGAAACAAAGCTTTTATGCTCGCCGAAGCGGATAAATCCGTCCCCTTTATTACAAAACTTCTTCAAACGCAGGACACCTTTATTTATTATTTAATACAAAAAACCGAACAGCCAAATCGGAATCTTTCTTTTACTCCCGATTTCGATATCGTCTAATATTAGATAGCCGTCATCTTTTATTTGCGAAAAATCTTTATTTTTGCCGCCTATTTCGAATATATATTTTTTATCTAATATTAAATCGCCTTTTTTAGGATACTCTATGTCATGAAAATATATAAGCTGAGATATGATGAAGGTTTCTCTTATATTGCCTATCTTTTGCTCTTCGCAATAGCAATAGTTAAGATTGGTATTATGCAGATATATTTTTTCAGGTTTTACAAAAATAGAATCGCCTCTTGTTTTAGATTTTAATATATTAAAAATATTTCCCTTGTTTAAATAACTTATATATTGATATAATGTGGCTCTGTCAATTTCCATTTTTTGGGCAAGTTTTGTTATATTTATTTCAAAAGGTTCGGACTGACAAATAAGCTTCACAAGTTTTTTAAGTTTTATCGTATTTTTTATGTCGATTCCGAATACGAAAGGCAAATCTGTTTCTATTACTACATTTATCGTTTCTTCTAATTTCTTAAAATAAGTATCCGGATTTTCGAAATAAAACGGGTAGAAACCTTTCTGCAAATACTCCTTAAATAATTTCAGAGGCCTTATTTCAC
>JBMFVW010000069.1:0-2224 GCA_049965795.1 Candidatus Acidulodesulfobacterium sp. | reverse complement strand
CCCAAGCCGGTTCAAAACAGGTTATAGCTTCTTCCGAAGAGCTTGCAAGAATGGCTCTGGATTTATCCAATATGGTAAGGATGTTTAAGACGGCGTAAAATCTTAAATCGAAGGCGGCGGCGGATTTTATTCAGCTCGGAGCGGTTTTAACAATTTTTATATAGTTTTTATATAGATAGTCGTGATAAGATTATGAAATTATTCATAATAGCATCTGCGGTTCTTTTTTCTTTTTTTATGCTGTTTTCATCTTCCGTAACGGCGGACGGCAGCCGTATTTTTAAAGTGCTGCCGGTGAAGATGAATAGAGATTTATATATTAAACCTGTCAACATAAAAAATCTTATTGCGGTCGTGGAAGGCGGAACCGGAAAGGTCTGGATAATGGAAGGAACGAAGATATTAAGCAAGTTTAGTTTCGGCAGTATCCGCGGCGGTTTGAAATATTCCCCTTCGGGAAGATATCTCTATATTCCGGCAACGACCGGTTATGTCGGCAAATATGATTTTTATACGGGTAAATTAGTTTCCAGAATAAGGGCATGCCGCTACTTAAGGAATATATCGCTGTCGGAAGGCGGAAAGTATGTTCTGGCAGCCTGCTGGCTTCCTAAATCAGTCGTCGTATTAAACGCAAATAATCTCAAACCGGAAAAAATAATACCTTTAAAACACAGAGTAAGCGTAATTTACGGATTATTCAGAGAAGATAAAGCCTTATTTTCTTTTATGCATAAACCGAAGATAGGCATACTTAACGCCAAGACATTAAATATATCTTATTATAGAATCCCCTTGCCGTTTCAGGATTTTTTTGTTGACCCGCTTGACGAATACGCCGTCGGGACTTCCTTTAAAAACGGCACTATTAACGTTTTTAGCCTAAAAACCCATAAAATTGTATATTCCTATAAATCGGAAGGAATACCGCATCCTGCCGGCGCAGCTTTCTGGTTCGACAAGGGCAGGTTTTATTTTGCGTTGACAAATTTAATGAAGCCGTTTATATCGGTATGGAGGATGTATAACTGGAAATTTATAAAAAATATATACACGGGAGGTCCAGGGTTTTTCGTAAAAACCAATCCTTATACCAAATATCTATGGGTCGATAACAGCTCGGATGCGGATATATTGATTAACAAATATAATTTTCAAACTAAAAAGGTTGCTGTAAAAAAGGGCGGATTGGTTATTCATACCCAGTTTTCGGGAAACGAAAGGCTTGCCTATATAAGCGGCTACGGCAAGAACGGAGAGCTTGCAATCGTAAACGCAAATTCGTTAAAAACAGTTAAAAATATACCGGCTAATGACGTTATGGGAGAATATAATTACGTAAACTCCCAAAGAAGAAACGAAGCCGCACTTCTCGGGGAAGAGGTTTATTTTACGTATTGCTGGGGCTGCCACAATCCTACGCTCCGGTCCATCGGACCGTCTTTTTCGTACATAGCAAGTCATTTAAAAAACGATGAAATCAAGGCTCAAATTGCCGACCCGAAAGAAGTTTCCAGACTGCTCGGATATAAATCCAATGCAATGCCCCCGTTTAAGTTAAACAAGCAGGAATTAAGAACCCTTATAATATTTATCCGCAATTCAGGGAATAGGAATTTCTGGAGGCATGGAAACTGACGAAATTTGAATAGATAAAATTTGGATTAAATAAAAATGTAAAATAAATAAAGGGTAATTTAAAATGACGCTGTTTAAAAGCACAAAGAGAAAATTAAACTTTTCGGTTGGACGCAATTTAATAATTAATGCGGTATGGCTTGTTATGCTCATTACTGTTATTTTTATCCCCCGAAAAAATGTTTTCGCAGACAAATATTACGTCGTCGAAAGAGCGGGAGGTTCTCTCGGCATTATATCGCATAACAAACTGACGGGCAGTATAAAGCATATAGGCAACGGAACGCACGTCATAGTATATTTCGGGAAGCGTTACGGTTATGCCTTAAGCAGAAACGGCTATTTATCCAAAATAGACGCTGAAACGGACAAAATCGTCCTGCAGAAAAAGGTATCCGGCGATACGGTTGATTTCTGCCTGTCAAAAAACCTTATAGCCGTTGCCGGTTATAAGCCCCAAGACGTAGTAATATTAAATAAAAACTTTAAAGTACTCCATACGATAAAGACAGGTTCGAGAAATATCGGCGTTGAGTTTTATAAGGGCTATTTAATATTTGAACTCATGGATAAGAACCAGATATGG
>JBMFVW010000068.1:0-2264 GCA_049965795.1 Candidatus Acidulodesulfobacterium sp. | reverse complement strand
ATGTCGGGAATTAAGCTTGACCTTGAAGAGATATTCGGCATGCCCGTCGATATAATCAGATACCGCGAAAATATGAACAGTTTTTTAAAAAAACGGATAGATAAGGAAGCCATATATGTATGATAAAGAGTTGCTTCTTGAAACGTTAATCCAGATTCATAAATTAACGGAAATAATTCTATGATTTTCTTTGGTATCAGCGTGAAATATCGGAATATCTTTGCCGAATATTTTTGATATGTCTAATTTCCTAAAATGCAAGAAAAGTTCCCCAATACTCTTAATGATTGTTATCAACAAACCTCTTTAAACCTTGCGTATTTTAAAATAGTATCCGAATCAAAAGCGGATAGATTATTAAAAAATTCTACCTGAAAGGAACCTGCGAGTTTTGATTTTGATGCGGCAAGCTCTCCGCATATGCCTATTAGGACGGCTCCTGCTAAAGCCGCTTTGAGATAATTTGTATCGACAGCGGCAAAAGCTCCCATAACCGAAGAAGAAATGCAGCCTGAACCGGTCATCTTCGTCAATAGTATATCGCCGTTTTCAACGGAATAAACGGAAGAACCGTCGGATATTACGTCTTCTTTGCCGCTTATGCATACTGCTGAAGAAGTTTTTAAAGAAAACTCTTTTGCTAAAGATACTTTGTCTTTTACGTGACCTTTGGAATCAACTCCTTTGATTTGAAGTTTAATGCCGAAAAGATTTGCTATTTCCGCTTCGTTCCCCCTGATAATAGATAGTTTTACGTTAGACATTATGTCTTTGGCGGCTTCGCTTCTTAAACCGCTTGCTCCAGCCCCTACAGGATCGAAGACTACCGGTATTCCTTTTTTGTTGGCTATGCGCCCTGCGAATATCATTAAATCTACTATGTCTTTTGAAAGAGTGCCGATATTGAGAACTAAAACGCTTGAAATAGAAACTATGTCTTCCATTTCTTCTTCGGCGTAAGCCATAATAGGACTTGCGCCAATCGCAAGAAGGGCGTTTGCGGTTACGTTAGTTACCACGACATTAGTAATGTTATGGACTAAAGGATTTTGTTTCTTTAATAAATCTAAATTAAGGGATAAATCGTTAAGGGTTATTTTGTTCATCCGGATGAATATTTTTTAATTTTTCCATTTTGTTTAGCTGTTTTTAAAGAACGTCATCATATAACAATACTATCGCAGAAACTTAATAATATGTCAATTTATAAATTGCAAAAAACTACAATAAAATTAAATCGACGACATACTCGTACCCCCTGCGCCGCCTCCATCATCAGCTTATCGCATAAAGTCCTTCTTCCGCCGTTCTTATTCTTTCGACAAGACTCACTGGAAGAACAAATATTTTTCCGTCGCCGTAATGCCCCGTTTTATTTACCTGTATTATAGTTTTTACGGCTCTGTCCTGATCTGCTTCTTTGATAGATAAGGACAGCATCCTTTTTGGAAGAAAGCCGTAATCGTTATCGGGCATATTATCCTTATTATTTATTAAATTTAAACCGGGGTCTAATTCGTTGGCGAGTCCTCCTCTGCCTTTCTGTTTGCCTCTACCGTGTATAGAATAAAAAGTTATCTGGTCGAAACCTTCGCTGCTTAAAGCCTCTTTTGTTTCCTGGACCTTGTGTCGCCTTATTATAGCTATAATTTCTACTACGTTTTCCTGAAATTTAGATTCCATAAAAACCTCTTTTAATTAAATTAAAATTAAATAGAATTGAATAATTAATAATCAAGATAAATCAGTTCCATTAATCCTGCAATAGATAATATTTTGATACTTTTTTGCATACGAAACAAATCAATCTGACACCTTTTACGGATATAAAATAAGATTATTACAAACCTTCGGCTCCGGTCCTCACCGTATAAGCATTAGATACGGGTATTACAAAAATCTTTCCGTCGCCTATATGTCCGGTTACCGCATTTTCCTGAATAATATCGCAAACCTTGTTTGCATCTCCTTTGTTGACGACTAACATTAACTCTAATTTCGGCAGTTCGTCGTAAACTACTTCGCCTACTTTAATCCCTTTTTGTTTTCCTCTGCCGAAAACATGCATCTTGGTTACCGAAACAAATCCGTTTTCTTCAAGCGCTTTAAGAACGTCTTTTTCTTTTTCTGGTCTTATTATAGCTCTTACCATTTCCATGACAGTCTCCTTTTTTAAATAAAAATTTAATTTATTAAAAATTTAATGTTATTTTCTATCTCAATACTGCAATATTAAGTTATCCGCTCAGAAAAGGTGTCAGATT
>JBMFVW010000067.1:0-2301 GCA_049965795.1 Candidatus Acidulodesulfobacterium sp. | reverse complement strand
AATACATTAATATTATTCATTATTATTCCATATTACATACTATAACTTATAAATGCTTTATTTAATATAATATAAAATATAATATATTAAATATTTTACTTTTTGTCAACAAATATTTTGTTCGTTAAAAAATCCGATAAATCCAAATATTGGCCTATATCCTGAGCGACGTCTCTGTCCCATGGCGTTGCGCTGTAAGAGAAATCTGTTTTAGATTCTATTCCAGTAAATATTCTTAAAGGTATTGATATTTCAACGCCAAAATTATGATAGCCCCTGTTAAATCTATCCGTAAACATATTAGTATTTGTAAGACTTACAAATCCTGTAAATTTAATGCCGTTTGGAAGATATTTGGATAAGAAAAATTCGGAGCCGTAGTCTCCGGCAAGAAACCTGCCGTTTTTTATTTTTAGAGACATACCCTGTCTTTTAAAATTAAAAACCGTTGTCAAAAAATAAGTATCATAATGATTAAGCGGCGTTTCATCAGGGACATTGCCAAAACCGAAAGGGTTATCAACCGACCTTTTCTTAACAATGCTGCCCCCCAGTTCAAGTATTATATCGCCTTTAGCGAAAACTTTAGCTATTTGAGCGTTAACGCCGCCATATTCGTATTCAAGAAGACCAGCGGAAACTTTTCCGTAAATTCCATGATTAAAATAATGTGTTTGCTGGAACATAAGATTGTTTAAATTTAATCTTCTTTGCATATAATATGGCATGTCGCTTCTAACCGGAATAGATAACGGAGGAGTAATCACCTTAACGTTATCAAGCGCATTAGCGCCAACGCCTGCTATTATCGAGCCGCCTGTCCAAGGATGTACGATACCGTAAGCGACGCCTCCTAAAGTGTACTGAAATCTTCCAAAAAGGTCATTTTCCGACATTGCAAACGACGGACTTATCTTATAGCTTATTATTCTGTTATCTTTAGTTTCTACCGGCAAAATATGGATATTATTTTCTACATGCATTTTAACGAATCTGTTTATTTCATGCTCGCCTTTTATTGAAGAAGCCAGCGCGTTTATGAGCCTTAAATTTCCTGAGGCTTCAAGAATAGGCACATAGTTATCTTCTATTATAATATGCGCCGTATTGATTTTATTTATATTAATTGCGGCAAGAGTTTTTATAGCCATTAAAGCCGCAGTCCTATCGGAAAAAAAGTTATTATTCTCCATCTGCAGATAAAGACTTTTTCTTTTTATAAGTATTCCGATATTACTGAAACCGTAAAACCGCATTGCATGCATGATTTTTTCCCTAAATGTTTCATGCAATCCGTAAGAGATATTCGGATAAGATTTTTCAAATATGTGTATCAAAGGTTTGTAAACATCGAAAGGCATAGCTATATTAAAAGACAGCGTGTTCCCTCTTTGGTAACTTGCTATCATTTCAAGCCAGTTCCATGGCTTATATATAACTCCGAAGTCGTATTTCGAAGGAACGGGTTTATTATTGTTAAAAAAATTTTTATCTGCCGGATCCTGAGGATGGTTTTGATATTCCGTAGGGTCGTAAGCTATCTCTAAGCCGAATTTTTTAGACGGCATAAACTGAATGCCCCAAAATGGCATAGCCTGCCTTAGCCAACTGCGCGGATGCGTAAAAATCTCAGCTCCAAAACCGTTGTCGTCAGGCGGAAGCGGCTCTGTTCCATACCAGCCGTTTCCAAATCCAATACTAAAATCAAAAGGATATAATTCTTTGCTTGCTACTATATATTGCGAGGCATAAAGTCTATTTCCGACAGGGTCGTTTATGCCAAGCGCTAAAGACGGCAAAAATTTACTTCCTTTAAGAAACATATATTTAAAATCAATTAATTTGTCTTTATAGTAGCCGTACTGGTTAAGCGGAACACCCGGCAGTCCGTCCACTCCCATTATTTCCGTTTGCAGAAACGTAATCTCTAAATTAGGTAATAATCCGTACGACATATAAAATTTTCTGTAAGGGTCTTCCATACTAAAGCCTATTCTAAAAATATTATTAGGTAAGGTATATGCGTCAGGTATTGCAAGAATACCGGTGAAACCTGAATTTGTGGGAGTTATAAACCTTTTGTTTGCTGCAAAAGAATTACAGGGAAAGAAAGCAAATAAAAAAAATGCATAAATACCTAATATTAAATAAAATTTTTTCACACTATATTTCCTTTTTTATTTATGAATTTTCATATTTTCTTAAATTACCGTTAGAAACTTTAAAACCACCTTTAAGTTATAGTCATTTTATCACTAAATTTAAAAATAAACAACTTACTACTTTTTCGGAAGCTATGGC
>JBMFVW010000066.1:0-2305 GCA_049965795.1 Candidatus Acidulodesulfobacterium sp. | reverse complement strand
CCGGTTTCTATTCCGTCCAGTGCAAGAAATGAGTTTTCTATATCTTTTATTTGTGAAAAATCTTTATTTTTTCCGCCTATCTCAAAAATGAACTTATCGTCGACTATAAAATCTCCCGACTTATGGCTATTTACTTTTTGTACCGCAGAAACTTGATTTATGAAAAAAATTTCTCTTATTGTCCCCAAACTGTTATTATTGCAAAGGGCATAAACTAAATTAGGATTATTAAGGTATAATTTTTCAGGCTTAGTCATTATCCCGTAGCCCTTGGCTTTTTGATACAATACCGTAATTAGGTGTGATTCATTAAGATTTTTAATATATTTATAAACCGTATTTCTATCTATTTCTGCGGAAGCGGCAAGTTTCTCTATATTAATTTTAAAGGGATCAGAAGAGCAAAGTATATCTAAAAGCTTTTTAATTTTATGAATATGGGAGGGATGTATAAGCCCTAAGATTACCATATCTCCTTCAAGCACTTCATTAATAACATTATATAATTTTATTAAATATCCGCTTTTATTTTCCTTATAAAAAGGATAGTATCCATAATTTAGATATTTTCCAAAATATGACAGCGGCTTAATTTGACTTGTAATATTCAAAGATACTTCATAATGATTTTCTATGATATCTTTTATGCTTAATGTCGGAAAATTTAAACCTGTTTCTAAATTAATAAATTCTCTAAAAGATAATCCGTTCATGTTGTAAACTATCGCTCTTCTTGATAAATCAACCCCGTCCTTTTTTAAGTGCAATTCGCTGCTGCCTGAAAATATAATCTTTAATTTTTTAAAAGAATCGTAAATAGATTTTATGTGCTGATGAAAATTGTTATATTTATGAACCTCGTCTAAGACAAGTAATTTTCCGTTTTTTGCTACAAAATCCTCTGCAAAAAGCGTCAAATTAATCCCTGCTGCTATAGGGTTGTCTAAAGAAAGATAGAGTCCTTCTTCCGGATCGGTAAAATTTTTTTTAAGATATTGCAGCATTAAGGTAGATTTTCCGACCCCTCTTTGTCCTACAATTCCAATCAATCTTTCATTAAAATCAATTTTATCGTATAAATATCGCGTGAAAGACAGCGGAGTATCATTAATTATACTTGCATGAAATCTTATAATATTTTCTAAAAAATCAGCCATACATTAAAATTTAATAATTTAATAATTTGATTAATTAGATTTGATTGGTTTTGTATATTTATAATTAAGCATAACGTAAATAATTATGCTTAATATGTTAAGCATTTTCAATATATATTTGCTTACTATGATAAGTATAATATGTAATGATAAAGAAAGCAATGTAATATTTTCTTATATAATAATTCAAGCTGTAATACTCCTCAAAAATGGGCTCGACTCTGATGATTTTTATTAAATTGAGTCTTATATGCATTATGTTTATCAGTTTAAGTTTATAGTCTTCAAGCTCTATAGGATTTAAAGACGAAAGACGGGAAGCTACTTCAAGCATTAAATATCTTTCGTCTTTGGTAGAACAAAGCAGAGAAAAAAAATGGCGTCTGATTTATGGCGTCTGATTTATTTATTATTCTTGATACCATTAACATGATATAATTTACGTTAATGATAATTTATTTTACATTTTATTTTTTTTGTGACATATAATATAATTTAATATAGCATAATATAATTAATAATCATTTATGATAATAATTCACCCTCATGCAAAAGAACGAATGAGTGAAAGGGGCATTGACGAAAAAGAAGTTATAGAAACTTTAGAAGACGGCGAATGTTTTCCAGTTAAATTTGGCAGAAAAGGTTTTAGAAGAAATTTTATTTTTAACGATTTATGGCGAGGCAAAAAATATAATATAAAGCAGGTAGAGGTTATAACCGTAAATGAAGGTAATGACATTATAATAATTACGGCAATAGCAAAATATTTTTAATTAACCGAAGGAGTTTAAATGAAAGTAACATATGACCCGAAATATAATATTTCTTATATTAAATTAGCTGAATCTTCTGAAAAAGTGGAAACTATAAAAATAAGCGATGAAGTCAATATCGACTTATCACCAGACGGAAAAATTTACGGCATAGAACTTTTAAATGCAAACGAATTGATGAAGCAAGACGGGGAACTTGTTTTTCTTAATGAAGGCACAGGCGAAGAAACTAAAATTGCAATTTGAATAAAATAAAAAATAGGAGGGAATGAAATAAATAAATGGAAGCGTTAGATATTCCGTAATTTCGGGATATTTGCATATCCCTAATCCACCTATTAGGGTTGTATTAATTTATGGGAACATTATAGA
>JBMFVW010000065.1:0-2454 GCA_049965795.1 Candidatus Acidulodesulfobacterium sp. | reverse complement strand
CTTTAAGTTTTATCATTAAAGTGTTGATATTGGATATAGCTTCTGCAGATTTTCCAGCAATCTCCGCACCTTTGGAAACTTCTTCTTTTCCTTTCTGCATAGAGGTAACGGCATCTTGTGTGCTTCTCTGAATGCTTAAAATCATAGCTTCTATTTCTTTGGTAGCCTTTGTGGTTCTTTCGGCAAGTTTTCTTACCTCGTCGGCGACCACGGCAAAACCTCTTCCCTGTTCACCGGCTCTGGCGGCTTCTATGGCGGCGTTTAAGGCAAGAAGGTTGGTCTGGTCGGCTATGTCGTTTATTACGCCTATTATTTCGCCTATTTTTTCAGAAGAAGAGCCGAGTTCGGTAATGGTGGCGGAAACGGCAGAAACGGTCTTTTCTATGTTTTTCATCTCGCGCGCCACGTCCTGAACGGATTTCGTGCCGTAGTCCACGACTTTTTCGGTTTCCTGAGCCTTCTGTGCGGAAGAGGAAGAGTTCTTGGCTACTTCTATGATGGCTATGGACATCTGTTTAATAGATTCTATTATTCGGGACGCTTTTTCCCTCATCTGTTCTATCGTCTTCTCAAACTCCTTGGAAGAGGAATTCAGCTGTTCCGACTGGGAGCTTAAGGAGTTGGAAGTGTTAATGATGCCCCGGACGTTGCCGGATAAAGAATCTACCAAGCTGTTGACCTGCTCGATAAGTATGCCTATTTCGCTTTCTTTATGGACGCCGGATATTTTAATTTTGGAGGTGAGGTCGCCTGAGGCAATCTGTTTGATTTTGCTGACGGCTATTTCCATCTTGCTTATCAAAGATTTTTTAAAATAATAAGAAATAAAAAGTAACGCCGATAAAATCAAAAACGGGGCAAATAAAAATAAATAAACTAAATATTTAATTCCTTTCGTCGTACTTTTAGCAATCGTGTATCTGAAAAAATTAAGAGAATTTACGATATTGCCGGAAATGCCGTTAAAATCGGCAGGTTTCATATCCGGTCCGGCTTCCGACGGATTCTGTAAAAGTTCGGTTGTTTTCTGTATATATCGTTCCGTCATCGACTTGAGTTCTGCTCTATAAGACTGCATTTCCTGACTTTTTAATATAGACGGTCTTTTTAACTGTTCTTTACCGAAACCAAATAGTTTCTTGAAGCGTTTATTTTCGAACCCCGAATAAAAACCGGATAAAGCCGTAATATTAGCTTTCTGCTCCAGTTTTATTTTATTTGCTAATTTATCGATTTTTACATCGATAACAGATGTATCGTATGATGTTTTTGCAAATTTGGACGCTTTAATATCCGATTTCCTGCTTTTCGCCAGAAATATTAAATTATCGATATCCCTATTTGTCCTCATCAGCGAAATAGAACTTGAACCAAGAAGCGCCTGCATGGTAGAATTGTTTTTAAACTTAACTATAAAACCTAAAATAAAGACGTCGGAAATTAAGAAAATTAAAAATACCGCCGCCGCGCCGGCATATAATTTTGCCTTAAGAGTCTTTAGCATATTTCTCCTTATTTGTTTTGTTAATTTTTAACATAGCACGACGGGTCTTCCGCAAAATAATCGTTATAAATACCGTATGCCCTTGCCCTTGAACCTCCGTTGCAGATATCGAGATGCCCGCAGGAAGCGCACCGACCTTTTAAAAACCTTTTTCTGTCTCTAAGTTTTGCAAACAGCGGGTTATGCATATAAATTTCACTTATATCGTCATACTTAATATTGCCCGCTCTGTACTCATAAAACGGGTCAGGTTTGATAAACCCGTTATAATCGATATTAAGAAGTCTGACTCCCGCCTGATTTCCGCCCCAGCGCACTAATTTTTTATATAATTTATCTTTTAAATCCGGATACCTGCCTCCGAATACGTCCAATAAAACTACCGCTTCTTCTTCGCTGTTGCCGGTTACGATATCCAATTTTTTGCCTTCTTCTATCAGTTTTATGGCCGTATTTACGATTTTTCTTGAAATTTCCGCATATTCCTTTTTTCCCAAATCGTCATAAGACGCGCCCCTTCCGGAATAAACGAGATGGGATATATATATTTTAGGAACTTTAAACTTTAAAGCTAAATCTATAAAATAATCTAATTTATCGTAATTAAATTTTGTAAGCGAAAACCTCAGCCCTGCCTTAACGTTATTTTCCATACACACGTTAACCGCGTTAGCGGCTTTTTTAAACGAACCTTCAATGCCTCTGAATTTATCATGTGTTTCTTCGTCGCCGTCAAGGCTTATTCCGACGTAATCGAAGTTTTCCTTAATTTCTTTTATGTTGCCGCAGTTTATTAAAGTGCCGTTCGACGAAAGGGAAGTCATGATGTTTTCGCTTTTTAAGGCTTTTGCAATATCGAATATATCGTTCCTCAAAAGCGGCTCCCCACCGGACAATATAACCGATTTTATTCCTATTTTTTTTAAGGAAGGGATAGTTTTTATTATAAC
>JBMFVW010000064.1:0-2477 GCA_049965795.1 Candidatus Acidulodesulfobacterium sp. | reverse complement strand
CGTTGATACCGGAATCCCCTGCCTTTAGGCATGGGGAGTATGTCAACGGTTCTACTATTTCATAAATAGCCAAAAATAAAAAACAAAAAGCCATTATTTAAGTAATTATTTTCATTTTATTATATATTAATTATGATGTATAATAAGTTATAATATACATTATGTAAATACGTAAATAAATTCTGAATTATTTAATTTATATTAGAAGGAGTCTTAATGAGAAGAACGCAAATATATTTAGACGACGAAATCTACGAAATTTTAAAAAAGGAAAGTTTAGTTGAAGGTAAAAGCGCATCTCAAATAATCAGAGAAAACCTCAAAAAAAACTTGTTGAATAAAAGTAATAAAATATCAGATGCCATAGACAATGCCAATGGTGCGTGGAAAGACAGGCCTGATTTTAAAACTAACGATTTTATTAGAAAATTAAGAAAAGGAAATAGAATTGATAATTTTTGATACGGATATTATCATTTGGATATTAAGAGGCAAAGAAACAATAGTAACCGACGCAAAACGCTTATCCGAAAAAACATCGGGTAAAATATATATAACGCCCATTCAGGTTGCAGAGGTTTATTCCGTAATGAAAAACAAAGAGGAAAGAAAAACGCGTGAACTTATAGAAAGTTTTTATTTTTTAGATATAAATAAACAAATAGGCGAATTAGCAGGCATATATATAAATAAATACAGAAAGTCACATCAAATAGAGCTTGCAGATGCAATTATAGGAGCTTCGGCAAAAAATTACAATTTTAAATTATTTACATTAAATATAAAGCACTACCCCATGCTTGGCAAAGATGATTTTATATACAAATATTAAATTTATATTATAAAAAAGGAATAGAAATGGCGAGAATTAACAGTAATAATAGTTCAAATCAGGCGGGAGATATCAATTTTACTTCCAAGCTCTGGCAGACGGCGGATAAGATGCGCAACAATATGGATGCCGCGGAATATAAGCACGTAGTCCTGGGGCTTATATTCCTTAAATATATTTCTGATTCGTTTATTGAGCGTTACAACGAGTTATTAAACAATCCTGAGGCGGATCCCGAAGAATTGGATGAATATAAATCCGAAAACATATTTTACGTTCCCCAAAAAGCCAGATGGGATTACCTGCAGAATAATGCTAAACAGCCGCATATAGGTAAGCTAATAGACGACGCAATGACCGAAATAGAAAATATTAATCCCGTATTAAAAGGCGTCCTTCCGAAAAATTATGCAAGGGAAGGATTAGACAAACAACGCCTTGGCGAACTTATAGATTTAATAGGCACGATAGGTTTAGGCGAAAAAGAAAATATAAGCAAAGATATTCTCGGCCGTGTTTACGAATATTTTTTAGGGCAGTTTGCAGATGCGGAAGGCAAAAAAGGCGGGCAGTTTTACACTCCAAGATGCATAGTTAAACTTCTTACGCAGATGATAGAGCCTTATAAAGGCAGAGTATATGACCCATGCTGCGGCTCGGGCGGAATGTTCGTCCAGTCCGAAAAATTCGTTCAGGAACACGGCGGCAGAATAGGCGATATTTCTATTTACGGACAGGAGAGCAACCAGACTACCTGGCGGCTTTGTAAAATGAACCTTGCTATCCGCAGGATAGAAGCCGATATCCGGTGGAACAACGAAGGAAGTTTTTTAAACGATGCCCATAAAGCCTTAAAAGCCGATTTTATTCTCGCCAATCCTCCTTTTAACGATTCAGACTGGAGAGGCGAACTTTTAAAGGATGACGTCCGTTGGAAATACGGCGTTCCTCCCGTTAATAATGCAAACTTTGCATGGATTCAGCATTTTATCTTTCATTTGTCTCCGACCGGCATAGCGGGTTTTGTCCTATCCAACGGCTCGATGAGTTCCAATACCTCGAACGAAGGAGAAATAAGAAAAAATATCATAGAGGCCGACCTCGTGGATTGTATGGTCGCCCTTCCCTCCCAGCTATTTTACAACACTATGATTCCGGCTTGTCTCTGGTTTATAGCCCGCGACAAAAAGAACCATAAATTCAGGGATAGAAGGGGCGAGGTTTTGTTTATAGACGCCCGCGAAATGGGCGTTATGCTCGACAGAAGGCACAGAGAGCTTACCGATGAAGAAATTAATAAAATCGCAGATACTTACCATGCTTTCAGGGGCGAAGGAGGAAAATACGAGGATATTGCAGGATTTTGCAAAGTGGCAAATCTTGAAGAAATAAAAAAACAGGGTTATATTTTAACGCCCGGCAGATACGTCGGCACTAAAGAAACGGAAGAAGACGACGAAGTATTCGAAGAAAAGATGAAACTGCTGACGGCGGAACTGTCGAAACAGATGGCGGAAGAAAAAAGGCTGGACGAAGAGATAAAAACACAACTGGCTAAAATAGGGCTGAATCTGGAATAAGAATCTATGGAAAATATTAAAAATGAAATAGCTATATATCAGTCGGAAAGCGGGGCAATCGAATT
>JBMFVW010000063.1:0-2524 GCA_049965795.1 Candidatus Acidulodesulfobacterium sp. | reverse complement strand
ATGTTAAATTAAATCGAACGCCGGCATAAATTTTATTTTAGTATCTTTATAGACCGTTTCGAAATTTAGCGAAAGATTTATTATCCATGCTTCTTTAGAGCTATACTTTTCTATAAAGCTTTTAACAGACCTTGTGATAACAGGTTTTTTAAGTTCGGACGATTTTACTTCGATTGGTATAATTTCTTTCCCGTTATCTATGACGAAATCTACTTCTGCGCCGTCTTTAGACCTCCAGAAATGAACCGACGAATTGCCGTAAAGAAACTTATCGTATAATACATTAAAGACAAAATTTTGAAAAATAAATCCGGCAGAATCAAAATAACCTATATTTCCAAATTGCCCTATGCTGAAATTTCTAAGTCCTAAATCGTTGAAATACACTGCAGGCGACTTAATAATTTCGCTTCGTATATTTCTATAAAAAGGCGTAATTAATCTCAGTATAAAGGTTTTTTCGGCATATGCAATATAGTTTTTAATCGTTGGAGCCGCTATTCCCAAAGCAGCGGAAAGCTCGTTTATATTTATAAGTTTCCCGGATTGCGAGGCTAATATCCTGATTAAATTTTTAAAAGCGTCTATCTTTTCTACCTTTAGCAGATATGAAATGTCCTTTTCTATATAACTCTGAAAAATTTCGTTAATTATGCCCGTTTTTTTAGCAGAAGTTTCTTCGGTAACAATGCGCGGATAACCTCCGTAATTCAAATAATCAAGCAGAAGTCTTTTGGCAGCTTCTCTTTCTATCTTAAAATAATCAGGAAGTCTGTCGGCATATTTGTAATTTGTTTTGAAATTTACGAATTCTTTAAAAGATAAAGGATTAACTTCAAATATCTGTTTTCTACCAGCAAGCGATTCGTGTATTTTTTCCTTAAGCTCAAGACTTCCTGAACCGGATACGACAAATTTATGAGGCAGGTGCATATCGTAAATGCCCTTTAAAAATAGTCCTGCACATAACATATAGTCTGCTTACATCACTTCTTTAAAAAGGAGAGGATTTCGTAAATTTTCCTAAATTTTAAGGTATAATTAAATGGTGATAACTAAAATTTATTAATTTATAGAATTTATTAATAAAATGACCGAAGACGAATTCATAAATATTCTAAAAACCGGCGATTTCAAAGAGCGTTTTAATGCCGTAAGTACGGCAGAGCCTGCTTATCTTGTTCATGCTTTAACAGATAAAGACGAAAACGTAAGATATAAAGTAGCTTCAAGAATATCATACGAAAATTTAACGCCACTTATAAACGACCCGTATAAAGAAGTCCGTTTAATAGTCGCAAAAAGAATAGACGTAAAAGAACTTCCAAAAATGCTCAACGATAAATCTTTCTGGGTGAGGCATGCGGTAGCCGAAAGAATCGACGAATCTTTTCTGCCTTCGTTAATGCACGATAAAGAACCCATAGTAAGGATTAAAGTTGCCGAAAGAATAGAACCGCAGTATTTAAAAGATATGATGTATGATTCCGAAGCGCTTGTAAGAAAGGCAGTATCGAAAAGAATCCCTGAAGAATATCTCCCATTAATGAAAGACGACGAAAGCGAAAGCGTCAGGAATATCGTTGCGGAAAGGATGTCAAAGTTATGAAAACAGTCCTTGTTACCGGTTCTACCGACGGTATAGGAAAGCAGACCGCCGTTATTCTGGCGAAGAAAGGATTTTCCGTCCTGATTCACGGCAGAAATGAAGACAGATGCAAACAAACCGTAAGGGAAATTTCTTCTTTAACCGGTGCTAAAAATCTGGATTATTTTGTCTGCGATTTACTGTCCCTAAAAGAAGTTTACCGCTTTTCCGAAGAGGTTAAAAAAAAGTATGGCAGTTTAGATATTTTAATAAACAATGCTGGCGTTTACTTGAAGGATTACGTGCTGTCTCCGGAAGGAATAGAAGCGACGTTTCAGATAAACCATCTTGCGATGTTTTATCTTACTTTAAACCTGCTGTCCATAATCAGGCCTGTAAACGCAGAACATGCCCGCATAATAAACGTAAGTTCGACCGCGCACGCTTCGAAAATGGATTTCGACAATCTCGTAAAACCGGTAAAATACGACGGCCACAGAGCCTACAGCCTTTCTAAATTATGCAATATTCTTTTTACCGTCGAGTTAAGCGAAAGGCTGAAGGATAAAAATATCACCGCAAACTGCCTGCATCCGGGAGTCATAAACACGAAACTTTTAAAAGCGGGCTGGGGCGCAGTCGGAGGTTTTTTCGGCAGAAGCCCGCAGGAAGGGGCTAAGACATCGGTTTATTTAGCCGTTTCTAAAGACGTAGAAAACATAACCGGAAAATATTTCAGCGATTCAAAAATCGCAAAACCTCACGATATAGCCTGCGATAAAGATACAAGGACAAAACTATGGCGGCTGAGCGAAGAGTTGATTGGGAAATTTGGGAATTAATTATAAAAGATATCTCAAAAAATGGGATTAGTTTTTGATACATACATATTTATATCCTCATTTATTTCATAAATAGCCAAAAATAAAAAACAAA
>JBMFVW010000062.1:0-2534 GCA_049965795.1 Candidatus Acidulodesulfobacterium sp. | reverse complement strand
GAATAAAATAAATCAGATACCATTATTCCTAAAAACGGTCGCTGTCCCTATTATACCTATTATTCTATATAATATTTAAATGTATTTTTATTGCTTTTGCAATATCGTCTAGTATATTTTCAGGCAAGCTTCCTATCTTTTCTCCAATTCTTTTTTTATCTACGGTTCTAATCTGGTTCGCTTTCGCTTTTGAATCTTCTTTTAAATTGCCCGTATTTTTTCTTATCATCACTTCAAAAGGATAAATCTTTTCGGTGTTTGTCGTAATAGGAATTATGGTAACGGTATCAGCAAATTTGTTATTCACGTCATTTGATACTATAACCGCAGGTCTCGTTTTTCCTATTTCCGAGCCTTCTATAGGGTTAAGATTGACCCAGTGAATACCTCCTCTTTTGATATCAAGCAATTCCATCGCCAATCGTATGCTCCCATTCGGCAGTTATTTTTTTATCTTCATTTTTTGTGGCAATATATCCTTCTTGAAGCAATTCCATAAGTTTTTGTTTTTTTTCTTTGTTTAAATGTTCTCTTATAACATCTGCTATAAAAGCCGACTTATTTTTAACGTCTTTTATATTTTCCATTACATCCGACGGTAAAGTGATATTTAATCTTCCTGTATTCATAATGCACCTCTAATAATGTATTTATAATACATTATTATTTAGAGTTTGTCAATATTTTACGTTTTTTAGATATTCGACAGAAAGTAAGGAAATAAATAAATCGGATAATTTTATTTAAAGAATTAAAAGCGGGAAAAGTAAAAACAAAAACTCCCGACTGCTGCAAACGCAGGCAGGAATATGATAATAAATAAATCTGACTTTATTTAATAAATTGTCGCTGTCCCTATTTTCCATTTTTAGTCCCTATTTTATCTATTTTATGAAAATATCTGTAAAAATAAACCCCCGATTAAATATCGGGGGTAAGATAAACGGTAAAAGCAAGTTGGGATTAGTATGCAGTTCCATATACCGGAGTTGGCGTGGAAGAAAAATCATTAACCGCGTATACTTGAACATTTGAACCTGTAAAGTTACTTTCAGCCTGCGCTAAGTATCCTGTGTTGCAGATTGCGTCGGTTGCCTCTGCCTGTGTGATTACGGTTCCGACTACTGGTACTGCAGTATTAGCTGGTGTCGCCTCAACTCCATAATAAAAATACAAAGAGCCTTTGGGATAGAAACCTAAGTCGCCAAAACCGCCTTTTGCGGGTCCTGCTCCATATGTCGTCCCGGCTACCCCATTTGTAATTGGCGTGCCGCCGTTAGCTGTTAATGCATTGCCGGTGCAAGCGTAGGGCGCATCATCAACATAATAAGTTGCTCCGGTAGCATAAAAAGGATGGGTTGGCGTGGGAGATGTTCCTGCCGCAGGCGGATTTGTTCCAAGATTTGGAAATGTTGACGCCGTTCCGGCGCTAATGTAAACCGAATTCGTCGCATTAAACGCCGTCTCGTCAGTAAATACCGCCCCTAAATTAGTTTGAGCCTCTGAGTCTTTTGCCCTATTTACATAACTTAAATACGTCGGAATTGCTATCGCCGCCAATATACCGATAATGGCTATGACGATTAACAACTCAATCAAGGTAAAACATAAACCCACTTTTCATTTTTCAAATTTTATTTTTTTTATACTAAACTAAATAATAGTTAAATTAATGAAAAAATATCTGCAAAAAATCTGACAACTTTCTGATCATTTAAAAAATTTGTGTTATAATAGAACAAGTTGTATTAAAAAAAAGATATTAGATGAATATATTTTATTCATTTTAATTGTCAAATTAAAAAAATTAAAAATTAAAAATTAAAAAATTAAAGTGATCGGAGATCTCATGAAAAAAAAATTTACTTTTACAAAAATAATTTTAATTGTGCTTGTTGCCGCAACATTTGTTTATTATGTAGGTTTTGTAAAATCTACGGCATCTGCCATGGAGATTAACGTAATATCAAAAAAAGTCGTTCTTAAGTCTAATTTAAGCGGCGTTGCAATGAAAGCTAAGATTGTCACATGTAAAACAGATAATAAAACATGGTATAAAACAACTTATTATACTTACGGCAAAAACCCATTGCCAATGTGGACAACGGTTAAATATCTGCCTGGAAATAGACCGGTAAATCCTGTTGTATCCGGTAATTGGACTATATTTAATAAATTTAGAAGCCATAATTCTATTCTGAAATTGAACTTTCCTGCAGTATCTTGGAAATATAAACAGTATGACGCTATTTCTCTAAAAGGTTTATTTCCTTCGGTAAACGTTCTGGGCAAAACAAGAGGTGCCGTTATGTTTACGCAATTTGTCGGAGATTCCGTCGGCGTAAGTTATTATAACGGAATTATTTATATTCCTTCCAATAACGATATGCTGTATGCCGTGAATGCAAAAACAGGCAAACTTATATGGAGAGCTACTGCCGCAGGTTCTGTTATGTCAGTTCCTTTAGCCGTTAACGGCGTAGTTTATATAACAATAGGCAATGCCGCTTTTAGCGGTGCGAACGGACCTTATG
>JBMFVW010000061.1:0-2725 GCA_049965795.1 Candidatus Acidulodesulfobacterium sp. | reverse complement strand
TACAATAACTTGAGGGTGGTTTTTAAGTTTCTAACGGTGATTTAAGGTAAAATTTAAATTTTAAATTATTAAGTATCAATTAAACATTGTAATAATTAATCCAAAAATCTCTTGGAGATACAATATTTATTTTTTTATATTGTTTTAAAATCAGCAGGTCTTTATCTCCTGTTATAATTATTTGAGCGTTTCCTGCTAATGCGGTGCCGATAATTTTCAAATCGTTTTTATCTCTACAAATATTGCTATCTATTAATTTCGGTTCGACTAAACTAAATGTATTTCTAAGATATTCAATAATCTCATAAACTATTTTTTGTGGAAGCTTAATTTTTTTGATCAATTTTTCTTCTACTTCGTGCAATATAAATTCACTTATAATAATTTGTTGATTTAAAATGCAATTTTCAAATAGTTCCGAGCATAGCCCTCTTGCAGAAAATGCTGCAATTATAACATTGCTATCCAAGACTACTTTCATTATAAGTTCTTAAATATATCTTCGTCTGTTAAAAAACCTTTTGATTCAGCATAAGGTAAAACTTTTTTTCTCAAATAGTAAAATTTTTTTAAAGATATATATTTATTAAGGGCTTCCCTGATAAATTCGCTTTGAGAACTTTTTTCATTTTCTAAAATAAAATCCATTTCTTCTTTTAAATCTTTTGATATTCTCAATGTGATAGTTGCGTTTTTCATAAAATAACCCCTGACTTATAAATATTATATAAATATTATATGACTTTCATATAAAACTTTTATTTAATTGTATAAAATAAAATTAATAATTAATTAATATATGTATGTATTCAAATGTAATACAAATATTTATAATTGTCAATATATTTTTATAATTATAAGGTCTTTTGCTAAAAATATCAAAAGACGTCGATTTATTCTACATGAAAATAAAACATTTGACGAAGATTTAGGAGATTATAGCCGTGCTGGAAAATGGGCAGACCGCATCTTGATTTATATAATCAAAAGGAACTGCCTAATTTATATAAGCTGGCAAACGATTACGGGCTGTTTGTCAATTTTGACACCGACGGCGAGGTAACGGCGCAGGGGTATCAATGGACAACAGGAGCATCAGATTCCGATTTTGTTCAAAGAACATGGCCGCAGTATTATTTCGGAAGAGGATTAGTAGGCAATCCAGAGTGGACGCAGCCGTTAAGACCGCTAAATTTAAAAGACCATTATAAATATATGCATGCCTATTTACGATAGTCTATTGAGCTTAAAACACTGGTCTAAATTTTCTAAATTAATGACGGTTTGAATTAATTTTAAATATATATATCTATCACAACATCTGCCAAGGAACCGCAATAACTTTAGAGTGAAACCTTTTAATGCTATTTCCTGAATGGACGATGATACCGCTGATTGTATTAGGAAAATTTTCTATAAATTCTATTATATTTTTTGCATCTTCGAATGTGGGATTGTCCGTCATTTTAACTTCAAATGCAACAATTTCCCTCCCATGCTCAACTATAAAATCTACTTCTTTACCTGTAGTGGTTTTATAATAAAATATTTGGCTTTTCGGAGTCATTAGTTCTGAATAGACCTTAAGATGAAGATATACCATGGTTTCAAAAAAACTGCCAAGCTCTCTTGATTCACCTAAATGAGAAATATCGTAATATCCTGATAAATACACACTTAAAGCAGGATCTACAAAAAATATCTTGGGCATTTTCATAATCCTTTTAATTTTATTGGAATAAAATGCAGGTATCTGTTTTATTATGTTTGAGATTTCAAGAAGTTTTAAATATCTGTGAACTGACGGCTGGCTGATGCCAGAATCCCTTGCTATTTCCGATTGATTTAATAAATTTCCAGTTCTTAGCGCGAGAGATACCATCACTTTTCTGAAATCTATGAGCGACTCTATCTGAGACAATTCTCTCAGATCTCTTTCAAGATAAGTTCTAACATAACTTTCCCACCAAAGTACGACTTCTTTTTCGCCGTTTAAATTTAACAAAGGCGGCATAAAACCTTTAAAGATTAATGGAATATAATCGGCTTGAACGCTTTTAAGGTTATCCGTTTCTTTTAAATTAAAATCTTTTTCCCATAAATGATAGAATAACCCTTCGCCTCTTTCTTGTATTTCCGCATAGGTCATAGGCTGCATTTCAAAATATGCAGCTCTTCCTGCAAGAGTTTCCGATACGTTTTTCATTAATAAAAGATTAGAGGAACCGGATAGAATAAAGCGGATATTTTTATTTGTACCGTCAACGTTAAGCTTTACGGCATTAAGAACTTCGGGGACTTTTTGAACTTCGTCTATAATAATATGGTCATAGTCTCTCCAAAGAGACGAGGGGTCTTTTTTGGCTTGTTCCTGATTTGAATAATCGTCAAAATTTATGTATTTAAAGTCTTTAAACTCATTTTTTAAAAAAGTGCTTTTGCCGACCTGCCTTGCGCCGGTAATTACAATTACCGGAAAACTTTTTAAAGCCGGCATAATATTATTTATAATAAGTCTTTTTTTGTAAATTAATTCACTATTTGAATAATTATTATTCATATATAGAATAATAATTCATTTATTTGAGATTGTCAAATTTTGACTTAGTTAAAAAAAAATTCATTTTCCATTTTTAACTCCTTATTTAAATTATTTTATTGTTTTTGAAGTTAAATGAGCGGTTATGGATTGAAATATTTTGGTTATATGCTAAAAATTTAACTA
>JBMFVW010000060.1:0-2778 GCA_049965795.1 Candidatus Acidulodesulfobacterium sp. | reverse complement strand
AGGAAACCGACAATGTCCGAAAGCGAAAGTATTCTTGAAACCATATTTATAGACCGCCTAAAAAAATTAGGCTATAAACTTGCCGATATTCACGACGAATCACAATTCCTGCGCAATCTTAAAGAGCAGTTGGAGGATTTTAACGAAACTGTTTTTACCGATAATGAATTTAAAAGAATATTAAATCATCTAAACAGCGGCAGCCGTTATAAGAAAGCATCAAATTTAAGGGACAGATTTCTTCTTAAAAGAGACGATGCGTCAAACGGTTTTAAAAATCCTTCCGAAACTTATATCAGATTCTTAAATACCGACAAATGGTGCCAGAACAACTATCAGGTTACTCGGCAGATGAGGGTAAAAGGTACCTTCGGCAACAGATATGACGTTACTCTTTTAGTAAACGGTCTGCCTCTTGTTCAAATAGAACTGAAAAAAAGAGGGGTAGAGCTAAAAGAGGCATTTAATCAGATAAAAAGATACCGTGATCATTCATACATGGGCACTCTTTTTGAACATATACAGATTTTTATTATATCAAACGGCGTAAACACAAAATATTTTGCTAATAATCAGCATCAAGGATTTGAAAAAACATTTTATTGGACGAATGAGCATAACAATAAAATTACAAACATAGAAGAATTTACGGACATATTTTTAGAACCGTGCCATATTTCTAAAATGATCGCCAAATACATAGTTTTAGGCGAAGATAAAAATATGCCTATGATATTAAGACCGTATCAATATTATGCGGTTGAAAAAATAATAGAAAAAGTAGAAAATTCCGTAAATAACGGTTACATCTGGCATACCACCGGCAGCGGAAAAACACTTACGTCTTTTAAAGCATCTCAAGTTATAAAAGATTTGCCCGATGTTGCAAAAGTGCTTTTTGTTGTTGACAGAAAAGATTTAGATACGCAAACCGTAAAAAAATTCAACGAATATTGCGAAGGCAGCGTTGACGGCACAGAAAATACGAAAGAATTGGTTAAGCAGTTAAAAGACGATCATAGAAAACTTATAGTAACGACTATTCAAAAACTCGATATTGCAATTAATAAAGAACATTACAATAAACAGTTTGAATTTCTAAAAGACAAAAAAATAGTAATTATATTTGATGAATGCCATAGAAGCCAGTTCGGCAAAACCCACGCAAATATAAAAAGGTTTTTTAATAATACGCAATTATTCGGTTTTACCGGAACACCTATATTTAAACAAAATTGTATAGGCGGAGTAACCACCGCCGACGTTTTCGGCAAATGTCTTCATAAATACGTAATTACGGATGCCATAAGCGATAATAACGTACTTGGATTTTCCGTCGAATATATCGGCAAATATATAACTAAAGACGAAAACAGTTTATTTAACGAAGATATAGAAGTAGATATTAATAATAAAAAATTATTAGAAAACGATAAAAGAATAGAAACAATCGTTGATTATATTTTGTCGGCGCATAAAAAGAAAACAAAAAATATTTTCAACGCTATATTGGCTACGGATAGCATAGAAATATTAAAAAAATATTATAAACTCTTTAAAGCAAAACAACATGATTTTAAAATAGCAGCTATATTCAGCTATCAGGTAAACGAAGAAAGAAGCGATTTCCTCGACGTAGATGCTTTTGCCTCAGGCAAGGAGGATAAAAATTCCCGCGATTTTTTAGAGGACTGCATCAAAGACTATAATAATATGTTTCATACTAATTTTTCCACCGAACTGTTTTACAATTATTTCAAAGATGTTCAGAACAGACTTAGAGGCAAAGAAATAGATATATTAATAGTCGTAAATATGTTTCTTACTGGTTTTGACTCTCCGACCTTAAATACTTTATATATAGATAAAAATTTGCGTTACCACGGGCTTATACAGGCTTATTCAAGAACCAACAGATTATATAATCCCGATGAAAAAAAGCCTCACGGTAATATAGTCTGTTTTAGGGATTTAAAAGCAAATACCGATGATGCATTGGCGCTGTTCGGCAACGAAAACGCAAAAGATATAGTATTTAAAGAACCTTACGAAAAACAAAAAGAAAAATTTATAAATAAAGTAGCTGAATTAAAGAATTTTGTACCTACTTATAACGATGTAAATAATTTGAAAAGCGAATCTGATAAAATTAAATTTGTTAAATGTTTCAGAGATATAATGAAATTAAAATCATCTCTTGAAACATATATGGAATTTAGTTTTGACGACGTAAATATGGATGAGGACGAGTATGCTAATTTTCAAAGCAAATATCTAGATATATATAAAAAAAGATGCGATAGCGGAGAAGATAAAGATATCGATAATATAGACTTTTTGATAGAACTTATCCGCGAAGATATTATCAACTATGACTATATCATAAATCTTTTGACCAATCTTAAGTCAAAGGAAAATATGCCGGAATATAACGACGAAAAAGAAAAATTTCTTTCAAAAATAAATAGAGACATAACATCTAAAGATAAGGAGCCTTATATAAGAAAGTTTATAGAAAACTATATGCCGCATATCAAAAGCAAAGATATAGAAAAGGAATACAATATATTCATGGATATAGAGAAAAAAGCATATATAAATAAAGTCGCCGAAGAAGAAAATTTAGATGAAAAAAAATTTGCACAGCTTATTGAAAATTATAATTTTAGCGGAAAATTACCTTTAAGCGATGAAATAGTTTCCGCATTAAAAATCGAACCCAAACTTAAAGAAAGATTTGTTATAATTAATAAAATTAAAGAAAAAATGAAGAAAATA
>JBMFVW010000059.1:0-2869 GCA_049965795.1 Candidatus Acidulodesulfobacterium sp. | reverse complement strand
GATAAGTTATAAAAGACAATATATTTCTTCCGGAGCAAGGGGTCGCTGGTTCAAATCCAGTCATTAACACCATTCAAAAACAGTTCAAGTTTTTTTATTTTTTTTTATAAACTTATAATAAAATACCTTTATTATTTTAAATATATGTTGTAAAATTTAAAGTAAATATACGTAAAGTAAAAATAAAAAGCAAATGCATGACGGGAGGGGGTTAAATTTATGGGTATATTGTTTAAGTCTAAATCAGTTAAAAATAAGAAGGATCAAATTAAAATAGACGGCTTGAATAGTATTGCTGCAATAATGACAATACTATATACTGCTCTATCAATATTTTTTTTGATATTTTCGTTTGTTAAGTCAGATACATTAATGATCTTTTCTATAATAATTCTTTCCATCCTGTTTTACCTTTTTGTTTTTTTAAAGAATAAATCTATAAAGAAAAAAGTTGAAACAATAATCAGTTTTATAGATGATTTTCTTTATAAAGATAAAGATTTGCGCAAAAATTTGCCGCAAATTAATTTTTTTGGTTTAGACGGCAAAGTAAACGAACTTTTTAAAAATCTTTACAATATTTTTATAAAATCTGTAGATTCTACGAACAACGTCGTAGTGGACGCAAGGATAGAAAGTTCGGAAATGGAAAAGATATACAAAGAAAACGAATCTTTAGTCGGTCAAATTTCTTCAATTTCAAGCGCGATAGACGAAATTATCATGTCCCATAAAGAAATGACCAAGGGCGCCAAGTTTGCGCAAAAATCTTCCAGCGATTCGTTTCAAAAAGCCCGCGAAGGAAACTTAATGATAGAAGAAATAATATCCGATATTAAAAAAGTTTCCGATTCTATAGAAAATCTTCAAACAACTATGCAGACTTTAGATGAAAGATCTAAGGAAATAGGCGACGTTATTTCGCTTATAAGCGATATAGCAGACCAGACAAATCTGTTGTCTTTAAACGCGGCAATTGAAGCTGCAAGAGCCGGTGAGCAGGGAAGAGGGTTTGCAGTAGTTGCAGATGAAGTTAAAAAACTTGCCGAAAGAACCAGCAAATCAACTTCCGATACAAGACAGATAATAGAAGGACTTATGGCCGAAACGTCAAAAACCGCAGAGGCTATTAAAAATTCGGTCGAAGAAGTAAAAGCAATAACCGAAAAAACCAAAACTGCAGAAGAAATATTTAGGAACATAATGAATGCGGTAGAAGAAGAAAAAAGCAATATAGATATAATATCGTCCTCGGCAGAACAGCTTGATATAGCCGTAGAAGACGTAGAAAAAAATTTGCTTGTCGTTCAAAAAGTTTCGGGAGAAACCGTAAAAACGGCAAAAAAAACTACTGAAATAAGTACATCGCTTTCTAATTCTGCATACGAACTTCAAAAAGAGTTAAATAGCATCAGATTATATTTATTCGGCATAGTTCCCTTAGAAGCGGCATTGGTAATGAAAAGAAAATTCGAACCGCTGATAAAATATTTAAGCGATTCTTTAGGGATAAAACTTGGTACGTTGGTAGCTTCAAGCTATGAAGATTCGGTTGAGGACATAGGAAGGGGAGTAGCAATGATGGGATATATGACCCCTTCGACATATTTAAGCGCCCGCAAAAAATACGGCGTTAGACCTTTAGTTTTTGCTGTAAAAAACGGTTCACCCACATACAAAAGCGTTATAATAGCCGCAAAAAATTCACCGATAAACAATATAAACGATTTGAAAGGCAAAAAAGTCGCTTTCGGCGCAAAAATGTCTACCGGTTCTACTTTAGTGCCAAAAGCCATGATTAAATCGGCAGGCATAAAATTAGAAGACCTTGCTTTTTACGATTATCTCGGCGGCCATGACGTCGTTTTAAAGGCCGTAGCGGAAGGAGAATTTGATGCAGGCTGCGTAATGGATTCCGTCGCCGAAGAAAATAAAAACACCGTAAAAACCATAGCTTCTTCAGACCCAATACCTCAATTTCCGATATGCATAAATGCCGGCATAGATAAAGAAAGCGAAACGAAAATAAAAAATATTTTAATTAATATTACTGATTTAAACGTCCTTAAATCTATCGACCAAGGTTATACGTCTTTTATAGAAGCCAAAGAAAGCGATTTTGAAACAATAAGAAAAATCTTAGAATTATAAAAAGATTTTTGATATATAATTTCCTATGTGGGGGCAGAATTAGATTCTCTCCACGTATATGTAAACTTACGCTTTTTTTGTAGCTAAGAAAATGCCTATAAACAAAAATGCCGAAACTGTCTATTTTTATTCTGAACATATAGCAACGCCTATCGGAGAAATGATAGCTGTTGTCGACTCTGAAAAACGGCTGCGTGCTTTGGATTGGACGGATTGTGAAACGCGTATGTATCAACTTTTTCGTTTACAATACATCCGCTGCGACGTTAAACTAATTGCTGGAAAAATTCCAATAGAGATTAAGCAGAAACTTAATGCATACTGGCAAGGCGATATTGAAAGCATAGACTACATACCTGTAAAAACTTGTGGCACGTGTTTTCAACAAGAAGCCTGGTCGGTTCTGCGCACTATTCCAGCTGGAAAAACTATTAGTTATAAAATACAAGCTGCAAAAATAGGTAAGCCTTCAGCTATAAGAGCTGTTGCACTTGCAGATAAATTTAATCCGATATTAATTGTAATACCGTGTCATCGAATTATCGGCTCAGACGGTTCAATTTGCGGATACGCAGGCGGATTAAAACGCAAACAATGGCTTCTGAAACACGAAGGAGTATATCTTAAATAATAAACGGAAAAGTCGAAGGTAAAACCCATCGTATTACAAAAAATATTTTCCAAACTTTTATTGAGGTTTTGAATGTTCGGGATGACA
>JBMFVW010000058.1:0-2902 GCA_049965795.1 Candidatus Acidulodesulfobacterium sp. | reverse complement strand
TTGCAATTCCAATTCAATAATTAAGCATGCAAGACTTATATAATATCTATATCTATAATGAAACCAACGAACCCAAACTTTAAAAATCAGGAATATAAAATCCCAATAGTTATTGGCGCTGTGGGACACAGAGATATAGATTTGAAAAATCCGCAGCTTTATGAAGATTTTGTTATAGATTTAATAGATAAAATTTCAAAAAACGAAAACTATAAAGGAACGTCGTTAATAGCCTTATCCGCATTGGCAAAAGGAGCAGACCGTATATTTGCCGGAGGAGTTTTAAGGGCTAAAATAGAAAAAAATATAGATATAGATCTATATTGTCCGCTGCCGTTGGAAAAGAATATTTATATAGAATATCTTAAAGCCGACGGATGTTCTTGCGATGAAAATATTGAAAATATTAAACCTGAACCTTATCCTAATATAGAGATAGAATACAAAAGAAATTCAATAGAAGAATTTGAATATATTTTAAAAAAGTCAAAAAGATATTATTTTTGCGGATACAATAAAAATATTAGCGAGGCGCAATTATATTCAGACAATAAATTTAATAACGTTCTTCTTGAAGAGCAGTTTACAAGAACGACAAAATTCATTGCTGATTCGTCAAATATAATGCTTGTGTTCTGGGACGGAAATAAAACAACTGCCAAAGGCGGGACTTATTTTTCCTTAGCTTATAAGTTAAATTGCGTGGACGACGCTCTTATGCATGATGTTGCAAAAGATTTAGATTTAAACGAAATAGAATATCTTCAGGAAAAGTATCTTCTTAATACAAAAAGCCATATAGTGCATATTCTTACCAAACGTAAACAACGAAGCGACTTATCTGATGATATCTCCTATAAAGAAATAGATGCAATAGAGTTAGATAAAGAATCTTTATATCATCAAAGTAGTTTTTTTAAACATTACAACAAGTTAAACAAAGAAATAAATTTGGATTTTCTATGCAGATGTCAAAAAAATACCAGCGCAGGTCTTATGAAACACGGTCTTATGCATCATATTGTAAATCCCATAAAATCTATTATAAGCGCCAACGATAAAATTGATAATTTTAATAAAAAGGATATATCTGATATATATCATGCAATTGCAAATATTAATTCCGAAATAAATAATCTTAAGGAAAAAGATATAAATGAAATTAAAAAGGTCAAAGAAGATAATTTTAAAACAGGCAATGACGATTTTAATATGATTGTTAATATGTTTTCAGTTTTTGATCATTTAGCCCTAAAACATCAAAAAAAATACAGAATAAATATGAGGGTTGTGCTGTCTTTAGGCATTCTAATCACTATTTTAATACTTCTGTTTTATCATTTGGCTTTAAGTCCGTATATGCCGTTGGCTCTTATTATAACATTTTCTTTTATATCGCTGGCGTACTTTTTTTATAATAAATTTACAAATCCTTTTGACGATGCTGCAAAATACATACACTATAGGGTTGCGGCCGAACTTTTAAGATTGCAGTATTACTTTAATATATTAAATATAGATAAATCAATGGCAAGCTATTATTCTGATATAATAGAAGAAGATAGCAAATGGATGTCTCACATTTTAAAAACAGCATACTTGTTAAATTATAAATATAAAAAAAATATAGAGGAAGATGATTTAAATTTTGTAATTGATAACTGGATTAACTATCAAAGAGATAAATATTTTGATAAAAAAATCAAAATTGAATCTAAAACAAAAATGAAATTTAAAATATTTCAGAAAGTTTCTATAATTTTCTTTTTTTTAATGATATTATCTTTAGCCGTATTTGATAAATTCTATATAAAATATAATATAATACAGGGCGTTTTAATATTGTCGAACATAATGTTCATACTCTACTTAAATTTCAGAGGCTATTTTGAAGATTCAAGAGCCGATAAATTAATACCGCAGTATAATAAGATGAAAAGTATATATAGCGACATAGGTTTGGAGATATCTAAGTTATCTCAAGATAAAAAAATAGATAAAAAAGTAAGAGATAAAAAAATAAAAACTTTTATCTACATTTTAGGCAAAGAATCCATAAACGAAAATAAATCCTGGGCGCAATACGAAAACTCAAGGTCGAAGGGCTTTAAATTATGAATCAAATAGACCCTCAAAAAGAACCTTTAATAAAAAAAATATTTGAATCTAAAGCATACGGAATATATAGAAAAAAATACCCCACGCTTTTAAGGAAACCCTTTCCTTATGAAATAGGAAGCACTCTTGATACATATATTAAAAATAATGTAGAATCTTCTTCGGTTGTAACCGCAAACTCCATTATAGCAAGAAATGAAATCCCATTGGAAAATAATCATAACGAATGGGTAATTCCATATAAAGATGCTGCAAAAGATTACGGCAAAAAAGAAATAGATTCGCTTTTATTCGAATTCACTCCTTTATATAAAAAACAAACTATTAAGGCTGTTAAGATAACCGATTTACTTTTAAAATTATTGAATTTTCAAGATATAATCTATATTAAAGTGCCGTGGTCTATTAAACCTATGACTGGACGCTCAGGCGACTACCTAACCGATTCAGGCTATATTATATCCGCTGAATTTATAAATACTTACGAATTAATCCAAGAACCTCAAAAAAACATAGATGAGGTTTTAAATAACATTGAAAATTAAATTAATTGGGAGGATGCCACTATATCAGAAAACTGCCCCAAACCTAGCAAACAAGTTTTTTTCAGTTACCAAATAAAGGGGACAGAATAATGACGATGAAATTTATGAAATTATGTTGAATATTGAAGTACTCCCCAATCTTCGGACTAAAATTTGTATCCTTAAGGTGTGAAAGCATTGTTTAATTTAGTATTTTATTTATCCATTTTTTCCTGCTTTATGGTATAATACCCAAAAGC
>JBMFVW010000057.1:0-3108 GCA_049965795.1 Candidatus Acidulodesulfobacterium sp. | reverse complement strand
GCAAAAGTGGGGAATTTTATTTGCAATTTTGGGGAGAAACGGTTTGCAAAATACATGCTGCAGTGATTAGGCGCTGATTCCTCCTTCCGCTTTAGCCGTTATCCGTACACACTTTATTCCTTCCCGTATCTTTCGCCTCGTATAAAGCGCCGTCCGCCCTATGTATTATGCTTTGGGAAGTATCGTTATCTTTAACCTCGGTTATTCCAAAACTGCATGTTACAGACTGCCCTATATTAAAATCGTGTTTTTCTATTTTATACCTTAATCTCTTCGCAAGCTCTAAGGCGGTTTTAAGTGGAGTTTCAGGGGCTATGACCATAAACTCTTCCCCTCCGTAGCGGGCAAAAAAATCTGTTGTTCTTAAACTTTCTTTAACTATAGAGGAAATTTCTTTAAGAATAATATCTCCGGTTTCATGCCCGTATGTATCGTTTATACTTTTAAAATGGTCTATGTCAAACATAATAAGGGATAAAGGTCTATTATACCTTAAAGCGATATTAAGAAGTTCTACTAGTTTATCGTCAAAAAAGCGGCGGTTGTTAATTCCTGTAAGGGCGTCATGTTCGGAGAGTTCTTTGTATGTTTCTTTTTCTACTAAAATACTCTGCTCTTTGAGTACCTGATTTGTAACGTCTGAAAATATGGCAAGACCTGTCTGTTCATTGTTGTAAGTTACTTCCGTTCTGAATAAATCGATATAGCGGATACCGGCTGCAGTTTTTTCTTTAATATTATTATCTTTAACTTTGTAAATAAATCGTGATGACGGTTCGTTGTTATAATGCATTTTAAATACGGAAGAATCAGCTTGATATAACTGATCTTCCTCAATACTGAAGAAATCGTTTACATTTAAATTTAAAAACTCTTCTTTGGTATAATGAAATAGATCAAGAAGTGCGGAATTAACGTAAATAAATTTATCTTTATTATAAAACGCTATGCCCGAGTTGATATTTTCGATTAGGACTTTAAATAAGTCACGCTCATGCTCCAGAGCGATTTTTAAGTTCATCATCTCCGTGATATCTATATAGCTGGCGATTCTCACTATTTCGCCTTTATATTTAACCGAATCTGCATAAATATATACCCATAATTCTTCGCCTGTTTTTTTTATCGCTTTAAATGTTACGTAGTGCTTATATCGGATATCGGATAGACCTTCCTTAATAGATTTTTTTGCCTCTTCTTTATATTCTTCAGCAAATATATCCCAGGAGAACATATTTTTCAGTTCGTCTTCAGTGTAGCCAAGCATATCCTGCAGAGCAGGGTTAACGTAAATAAACCTGTCTTTATGCATATCGATACCCACAGGCATATTATCCGCTAAAGTCCTGAAAAGTTCTTCGGATTCTTTAAGCTTGTCTTCAAGAAGTTTTTTCTCTGTTATGTCTTTGATAATTTCCTGAATATAAGGTTTATTATCATATATGACGCCGGAGATATTTGCTTCGACGTCTCTTATGCTTCCGTTTTTAAGTTTATGTTTGAAAATTGCAAAATTATTTCCTTTTTTTAATGCTTTGGCTCTAAAATTTATCTTCTCTTCAGTAGACATAAAAGGATTTATAGCGGAAATGGTCATTTGCCGAAATTCATCCTTGGAATAACCGTAAAACTCTGCGGCTTTTTCGTTGACGTCTATTATAATATCGGTTTTCGTGTCTATAATTAATGAGGGAATAGGGAGTTTATTAAAAAATGTTTTAAGTCTTTGCTCGTTTTCTTTGACGGCATTAAATAATTTATCAAAGTAATATGTTAGTAAAATTCCGAGTATGACTATAATAAAGGTTCCGAGGATAAATATGAAAAAATAAACACTAACGATATTTTCAAAGCGTGACAATGATTCTTCTGCAAGCTTTTTTGACGGCAATACTGAGGAAGATAGAGATAGGGCGTATTCTGAAAAAAGCCTGAACGATATTCCTGGGGCGACGTAACCAGGATATTTTATAAACCTTTTAAATATAGGTTTATTTATGGTTTCCCACCGGAAATAAGAGTTTCTGAAGGTTTTAACGATTTCAGGATCGTAATCGGCGTACTGGGCGGTTTTTTTAATAAATGCGGCGGCGTTTTTGTATTCCGAGCCGGTTTTATATATAAGGATTTTTGTTTCGTTTAAAGTCTGTTTTAATTTATTACTGTAATTTAAAGGCTTAACTTTTTCGTAATATACAATAAGAAGCGTCTTTGTTTTAAGGTGTTCTATATTTCTGTTTATCTCCATAAACTTTAAATAGAGCTTTGTATTGTAAACGACATAATGTTTTAAGGGAATAAGACCGAACCGCCATATTGAAGCGGCAACGGTTAAAGCCGTTATAAAAAACAAAGCCCCCAGAACGTAAATAACTTTATTCTTTATAATATTCATAAATCTGGTGAGGGGGGGGCAATAAGTTATCCTTTTTATTTTTATTATCCATATTTTTTGCCTGCATTGTTATTATGCCTATTTAATTAATACTTTATTACCTTAAATCACCGTTATAAACCAAGTACGATAAAGCCAAAATTATAAACTGGCTAATGTTACATTAATCCACAAAGAAAATCAAGAGAAATTTAATAAAAAAGTAATAAAGAGAAAAATACAATAAGAAGAGATAGCTTTGCCGACAGAGATATAAAAAACAAATTAACGTTAATTTGGTGCAGCGAATAATAGAATATATACCAGATTTGCGCTTGATTTTCCTGCTATTAATATTATATCCGCTTTTTAAATTTGAAACGGCTTTACTGTTAAATTTTAAAGCTTTTTGACTGTCTATGAATTTAGCAAAATTGTTGTTAAAATTTTTATTTTTTAAAACACTAACCTCTTCCGCGCCTATCTGAGCGACAGTTCCGCCTTTGTTAAGACTTTGTAAATATTTTGGAAGGTAATTTTCGGCGGTAGATCCTGTAATAGTTCTTATTCTATAAATTAACCCCGATATGATATAAAATCCTTTGGATTTTATATATAAGCGGACTTTAATTAGCGTTGATGGTGTTATCCACTATTTTATTATTTTTTTTATTTAAAGAATAGACATTTTAAAAGTTTTTAACATTGCTTACTTTTTACTTGACAGTGAACGA
>JBMFVW010000056.1:0-3403 GCA_049965795.1 Candidatus Acidulodesulfobacterium sp. | reverse complement strand
ATTAAGGCCGATAGATCATATTAAAGATAAAGCCGTAAATGAATGATAAATAAAGGAATAAAGTTAACTATATTATTTAATATTTGAATATATTAAAAATTATGCCGTTTCTGTAGCTGTGTTTTTTGGTAAGCGTAAAACTAAAATAGCCTTCGGAACGACCGCTGTTAGGGCTTATATTGCCTCCTGCGCCGCTTAAGAAAAGCGTGTAATAGTCGTTTTTCTTTTTGCTTTAAATTTTTTTGCAAATATTAAAGAAATAAAATTTGTTCTCTTTTGTTTCGTAAATTTTTTCTATATATTTTTTTTGAGAATTATACACGGCATAATTTATTATTTCGCTTCCGCTTATAGTCTCTGTTTTTGGATTAAAAACGGCATTTATTTTTATAGTCTGCTTAAGGGGATTGCCTCCGCATAACAAACTAAAGTTCCGCATTGCTTCGGCAGATACTCCTCTATCTATGTATAATAAACAAAAAAATGCCGCAATCAAACTAAACATTAAAACTTTTATAAAATTTTTCATTGATTTAAACATAAAACTTTTATAATATAATCATACAATTATTTTACACTATTACTAATCTATTATTATAATGTTGCTATTTTAATTTTATCTCAAAAGGTTCATAATATGAATAATGTTAAATTTAAAATATCAGAAATTAAAGGCGTAGCGGTTAAAAACATCGAAAAACACGTTGATGAAAGGGGATGGCTCGCCGAACTTTACAGAAGCGACGAATTAGACGAATCCATTTTTCCGCAGATGTCTTACATATCTTTAACCATGCCTGAAGTACAAAGAGGACCCCACGAACACGCATATCAAACCGACTATTTTTGTTTTATCGGTCCTTCGGATTTTAAGATTATATTGTGGGACAACAGAAAAGATTCTTCTACATACATGAATAAAATGATACTTTACCTCGGAGAAAATAAACCTTCCGCACTTTTAGTGCCCCCAGGCGTAGTTCATGCATACAAAAACGTCGGCGGAAAAAACGGTCTTGTTATTAACGCAGCAAACAAATTATTTGCAGGAAAAAATAAAAAAGAACCCGTAGACGAAATCAGATACGAATCCGACCCGGAAACTATATTCATTTTTGAATAATAAATAGGAAAATTTGTCTATAGGAAGCAGAGATTTGATAGATTATACAAAAGGATAGTGCAAAGACGAACCGTTTCTTATATGCGTAAATCCGGATAGCTTCATATCTTTTTGCTACTTATTCCTATTTTTGTTATTGTTTGCAAGTTTATATTTTTTATTAGAAAAGAAAAGCCGCAGATTTATTATTTATTCATCAATAAAAATATAAAATATAAAATATAAGAGTTAAAAGTTAAGAGTTAAAAGTTTAAATAAATACTTAAATAATTTAAATTAAAAATTTAAGGTCTTTGTTTAACTTATTAAAAACCTTATGCAAAATGCAAAAAAAACCGATATTTGATAATGTCGCAGATAATACTGCAGAAAATACCTCTAATGATAACGGAATCAATGAAAAAGAAATTTCGGAAGCAATCTCTAATTTTTTGAATCCGGCTGAAATTGTCGAAACCCATATATCCCGCGTTTATCTTACCGATAAATTTGCGTACAAGCAAAAAAAAATCGTTAATTTTGGTTTTGTCGATTATACTTCCCTTGAAAAAAGAATTTATTTTGCTAAAAAAGAGCTGTCTTTAAACAGGCGGGCATGCTCAGGAATTTATATAGATTTATTGGAATTAAGGAAAAAAAACGGCCGATATTTTATAGGTTTCAAAGGCGGTAAACTCATAGATGTTTTAGTAAGGATGAAAAGAGTGGATCCGGCTTTTTTTCTAAACAATTTAATTTCCGGACATACCGAATCAAGTTTTATAAATATAAATATAAATATAAATAAAGATAAAAATAAAGATATAGGTACAGATAGATATATAGGTACAGGTAAAAAAAATAAAGATAAAAATATTAATATCGATACAGATGCAGATGATATTTTAAAAAAAACGGCAAAAAAAATATATCTATTTCATAAAAACGCACGGAAGTCTAAAAGGATTTCTAAATTCGGCAGTTACGATGTTTACAGGGCAAACTGGGACGATAATTTTCAAACCGTAAAAGAATATTTAGCCGCCGATGCCTTTTTTACCCAGAAATTTTTAAACTCATTTTTTGCTTTTATAGATTCTTTGCTTTCGTCGCGCCTGTTTTCGGAATTTATCCGTTTTCGGTCGGACAGAGGATTTGTAAGGGATGTTCACGGCGATTTAAGAATGGAGCATATAGCTGTTTTAGACGTCAGCCGCGTTAACGGCGTCTGTCTTATGGACTGTGTTGAATTTGACGAAAGATACAGATGCCAGGATATATATTTAGATATTGCTTTTTTGCTTATGGATTTTGAATTTAACGGATATTTTTACGAATCCGTTAAATTTTTCGGTTATTATAAAAAATGTTTTAATTATTTAAAATTTATAGCACCTTTTGAGCGATACGAGCATATAGTGATACCTCTTTTTAAAGCCTACAGGGCTATAGTAAGATGTAAAATTTCGCTTCTTTCCAAGAACTCCGGCGAAGACTCACGTTTTAAAGCTATAAAATATTTTAAGTTGGCGGTTTTTTATCTTGCTGCCGCCAAGAAACCGGTCGTAATTCTTAACTGCGGTCTTCCGGGCAGCGGAAAGTCGTCTCTTTCCCGTCTTCTTTCGGCATGGTTTTATGCCCGCATTTTTTCTACGGACGAAATCAGACAGGCTTTATACGGTTCTGCCGAAAAGTCCGTAAAATATTCTGCGGAAGCGAATTCTAAAGTTTACAAAACTATGCTTGATGAAGGTCTAAAAGAATTTGAAAAATGCAAAAGCGTAATGGATAATGCGGTTAATGATGATGCGGAGAATATTGCAAATAATTCTGCATGGACGGGCGAAATTGAAAGCGGTGTTCGAGGAGTATTAGGTGCAGCAGCTGGCGGAGGAGTTATATTCGACGCTACTTTTTTAAAGCGCTCGCACAGAGAAAAAATAATTAACGCTTTTAATGCAAAAGATTGTATTTTTATATCTGTATATTCAAAGATATACGACGAAAAAGAGGAAGTTATACTAAAAAGACTTGAAGACAGATTTAGAAATACGATGAAAGTAAACGGTTTGAAAGATTATTCCGAAGCCGACGCATCCGTTTATTTTAATCAGAAGGCTTACTTTGAAGAACCTTCCGGAAGCGAGCTTGAATCTTTGTTTGTTGTTTCAGCAAAAGCAAAAACGGAAGACGATAATGATAATTCGTTTTATTCTTATAATATTAAACCTTTTTTTATTCAAATCGATGCTGCAGATGAACTAAAAGACAGATTTAATGCGTTTATGAAAGGACTTCAAA
>JBMFVW010000055.1:0-3517 GCA_049965795.1 Candidatus Acidulodesulfobacterium sp. | reverse complement strand
TTAGGGAAGTAAGATTTTAAAATTATTGTCTTGATTTATTGGTTCATTATATTATTGTATATTGAAACAATTTTAATAATTCCTAATGGTGATTTAAGATATTCCATAAATTTATAACCTCGCCAACAAATATTATTTGTGCTATAATTGTAATATTGCAAATAAAATAAAAGAAAATAAAATATTTTATTAATATTGACTTAATATCGGCTTAATATTCTTAATATTTATTACTGTAAAATGAGACTATCCGTTGAAGAATCAAGAGCTATTAAAGATACGGCAATTAAATATTTTGGGGAAAATTCTAAAATTTATCTTTACGGCTCCAGGATTGACGATAAAAAGAAAGGGGGCGATATAGATATATATATTGAAACCGATAAATCTTTAAGCGAAGTTTTTGATTTAAAAATCAATTTTATAGTGGATTTAAAAAATAAATTAGGCGATCAGAAAATAGACGTAGTAATTAAAAATTTGCATTCCGACAAAAATATGCCTATATATGACATAGCAAAGCAAACTGGTATTATATTATAATCAATCAATTAAAAAAATTAAAAAGATTATAAATTAATTTATAAGAAAAACATCTATGCTTGAAAATCAAGAAAAAAACAATAATGAATCTGATATATTAAAAATAAAACTATCGCATATTTTGGAAGAATGCGATAAACATGTATTGCGGATAAAATATGCAAAAGAAAAGATGCATAATTTTATGCCTTTAAACGTAGAGAAATATAAATCGCTAAACAACGAAGAAATAGGATATATAGACCAGTTTATATTCAGGTTTTCAAAATTGCAGGATTCTATGGGAAAGCGCTTATTTCCTTTAGTTTTAATAATTGTCGGCGAAGACATCGAAGATATGTCTTTTTCGGATATTTTAAACAGGCTTGAAAAAATAAAAGCAATCGATAGCGCCAACGATTGGAAAAAATTAAGAGAGATTAGAAATGAAATATCACACGAATATTCTTCAGAAATTTATCTTGTAGTAGAAGGCATAAATAAATTTTATTTAGCCGCTCCTTATATAGTAAGCATTTATTCCGGTATTAAAAAATATTTAAAAAAGCACATATAAATCTAATCAAATAAATGAATATGTCCCCCTTTCCCATTTCTTTTCCACTTTTTGTAGTAGTAAGAGCTTGGAGAAAGAGATGCATACTTAGGGACTTTGGTTATTTCATCCTTGTAATTATCTGCTAATAATTCGACTTTGTCCAATTTCTTAGCAGAGTTTTTTAAAATATCGTCTTTTATTTTAAGTCCAAATTCTTTTTAGCCTATAAGAGTTTTTAGTAAAGTTACGCCGCCGTTTATAAAAGAAAAAAGTCAACTATATTATTTATTCTTAATGCACATAGAATATTCAACATAGTTGCTTTTAAGAGATAAAATTTTATCCATTTTTTTCATGCTTTATGATACAATAATTTATATGGAAAAAATAAAATATCTAAATGAACAGGAAGAAAAAATTATAGAATCTTTTTATGCTTTGCTGGAAGAAAGGGACGCCGTAGGCGGAGTAGAAAATCCAACAGGATTATTGGGTTTTCTTTTTGGTTTAGCGATTACCCCTGAAGTAATTATGCCAAGCGAATGGATTGATTTATTATATGACAGTGAAACATTTTATTTTGATTCTAAAGAGCAGTTTGAATCTTTATATACAATAGTAATGAAATTATATAATGATTATCTTTCGGCTTTTAACAATAAAACTCTTCGCTTTCCGTATAAATTTAACGCTAAAGAATTGAAAAATGATTTAACGGTTAAAAGCGAACTCGGCAAATGGCTGCAAGGTTTCTTTCTTGCAATTTATCTAAGACCAAATATATGGAAACTTGATTACGAATGGAAAGAATCAGATAAACTATCCCCTAAAGATGAAGCTATTTTGATCGCAGTCTATAGTATATCAAGAATAATTCGTTCTTATATCAGGAGTATAGACCCTGATATAGCCGCCGAATTTAATGACGATGAAGAATTTAATGAAGATGAAATTTATGAAATTATGTTGAATATTCCTGATATAATAAATACTTTTGTTGCATACGGCACTATTAAAGACGACGAAAGAAGGAAAAATTTCATAAACAAAAATACGACCGAATCCAAAACCGCAGTAAAAATAGGCAGAAATGACCCATGCCCCTGCGGCAGCGGGAAAAAGTATAAAAAATGCTGCGGTATAAATTGATAAATAATAAATCAGCAATCTTGTAATATAATACTGGTTATATAATATGAGTGTAATACGGCGTTATAGAAAATCTTTATCCATTTTTTTTGTACAGTTAAGGAAAATCATAGAAAAAGGCAACCACGCTTTATAAATTAACTTTTAATAAAAGATATATATAATAACATAATGATATATGTTCAAACGACCCCAAACAATGCCGGTGTTTATGTTTTCGGCGATTATAAAGATTTTTCCGTCTTATATGAATCTATTCACGATATAATGTGGGGCGAGAACGAAAATATTATTTACGAGTCGGCAATGAACAGAGTTATGGGTGTTTGTTATGATTTAAGACACGCCATAATGGGTGATAGAGAAATTGAATTTGTAGATAACGGCATGAATACTGATAAAATGAAATGGTTTTCTAAGGTATGTTCAGATAAAAACGTGTATTACAGGATAGAAATATTGTGGCCGGAACTGTTATTCGTTATGATAGCGCTTAACGATTTCGTAAGGCTTTACGCCGTAAAAAAATCTAAAATGAGATACGATACCATGCTTTATAAAGAAAATATTTGGGATTCAGCTATTGCATATACGAGGATATTTCAGGCGGAAGTTGCGAAATGTATCATGCCACTTTTTCCTAAACCTATGTTCACCCGCATAAATAACCTATTAAATAGAAATTACAGTACGATAGAAAATTATATTACCCAATATATCGATATTCTTAATGTAAATTTTCTTAAATTGAGTAAAGAAAAAAGAATTAAAAGCATTCCCGCAATAGCCAAAAAAATAACGGAATTTAACCGTGAATACCAAAGTTTAAGTTACGATGTAAAAAGGGCGGCAAAAGAATACGGCTGTGCTACAAGCGACATAGAAGTAAACAATGCAGATTATCCTGAAGAAATAGATTGGTAAAATAGATATCTTTCTACGCATTCATCATGACATTGTAATATTAACAAAAAAGAAATAGAAAGATTTGTTTATAATTGCTCGTTTAAAACCTGAATGCGATAGCAAATAGGCACACGTATATTTTAAAATATTTTAAAAATAAAAATATGAACCAGATTGAAAATAATATAGAAAAAGAGACTGTTTTATTGAAAAAATTGACAAAAAGCAAACTTAGCGATCTTCTTTCGGAACTTAAACAGATTATTATAAATATTTACATAGATTCGAAAGCACGCACAGCGGAATTAAAAGCGATTATAACGACTTTATATTACGTCCATTTTAATTTTTGATTTGAGATTATGCGGCTTTGCTTTTAAC
>JBMFVW010000054.1:0-3607 GCA_049965795.1 Candidatus Acidulodesulfobacterium sp. | reverse complement strand
CGAAGAATGCCGACTTATTCCGAAATGACCGAATTGTTCGGAGTAAAATCAAAAAATGCCGTCTTTAAAATAGTCGGCAAGCTTATAGAAGATGGTTTTGTAAAAAAAGATTCTAAAGGTTTTTTATTGCCCGCTTTGGTTTCTTCAGACGGCACTTCGGCAATGCCCAACAATATATCCGTATCCGCGGTTTTTGCGCCGTACGTTACAAGCAAAGGGATCGGCTGCCTTAAACTTCTCGGAAGCGTTGAGGCAGGTTTTCCAAGTCCTGCCGAAGAGGAATTGTTAGATACGGTATCTATCGACAAGCTTTTGATAAAAAATCCTAATTCTTCTTTTATGCTTGAAGTTTCCGGAGACTCTATGATTAATGCCGGCATTATGCCCAAAGATTTTGTAGTAGTAGACAAATCGCTTACGCCTAAAGAAGGCGATATAGTAATAGCTCGCGTGGACGGCGATTGGACTATAAAATATCTTAGAAAAGACGACGGCAAATATATACTTGAAGCTGCAAACCCTAAATACGGTCGCATAACGCCAAAGCAGGAATTAACGGTTGCAGGAGTTGTAGTAGGTACTATAAGAAAATATAGGTAAAGGTATAGCAGCAGATTTTTTATTTCGGCTATTAATATGATAATATAAATAATAAATAAATATAGCGTTAAATATAGCATAAATTTAATTTTTTAAAAAAAAGAGGTTAAATATATGTTTGGCTTAGGCAGAATCCTTATATTGACGGGAATAGTATTAATAGCTTTAGGTTTATTTTTAATATTTTTCAACAAATTTCCTGTGGGTAAGTTTCCAGGCGATATAGTAATTAAAAAAGGCGATTTTACTTTCTATTTTCCTCTCGGATTAAGCATAATTGCAAGCATAATATTAACTATTATTATGTATTTAATAAGCAGGTAATTTATTTACAAATTATTATATCTTTATATTTTCTTTAAAAACAAACTAAGTACCGCTATAATTATTCCGATAACGGAGCCTGTAATTGCGCCGTTTATTCTTATAAATTGCAAATCTTCGCCGATTTTGTCTTCAATTTGGGCGACTAATTGATCTTCGTCAAGGCTTTCTAAATTTTTTCTTATAAGTTTTCCTATAGCAGAATGATTTATTTTCATAAGATATATAATGTTGTTTTTTAAGAACGCATCTATCTTATCGGTATTTTTGTATATTTCATTTTCTATTAAAATAAAAAAATAATTAAATTTTTCTTTAAACAATTTTTTATTAACTATGTACTCCTTGTTATTTTTGAGTATTGAGCCGATAAAATTTATTATTGCTTCATGCATCGTTGTTTTTAAACGGTCTTTATAGCTGCTTATAATATTCAAGCCTTCAGAATTGACAAAATTTGAAAGTTTATTTTTAATAGTTTTTTTCAATTCTTCATCGTTTAAACGATTTATGATGTAATCTTTGATTTTATCGGCATTTTCGTTTACAGCAGTTTCTATGGCGTTTAAAATCTGCATGTGTGACGTTTTATCTATATCGTTTAATGTATTTAAAATATAATCTTTTATATTTAATCTGACTTCGTTATTTTCGTTATTTTTTATATCTTTAATAAAATCTATAATTTTTGCTATAATTTCGTTAGAAAGTCGCTCTATGTCTATAATATTAGTTTTTTCGGCTACGAACATCAGTATGTTCTTTAAAGCGGAATCGCTTTTGTATTTTTCTAATATATCTGCAATCTGCTGTTTTAAATAAGTTCTGTTTTCTTCTATGTTTACAATAACAAAGCCGCTTAAGTTTGATATAATATCTGCAAAATTTTCCTCTATTAATTTATTGCCTGCCGATTTTATGGATTTTATAATATCATCGGAATATGTGCCGGTAATTTTTTTAGACAGTTCTTCCGCATTATATTTTTTAACATATAAATTTATATATTTAATTAAAGTATAGTAAATATCATCGGCATCTTGAGACTCTAAAAATAAAGCAAATTTATTTATAATGTTTTTGGATAAATTGTCGTCCGAAAGGGTTTTATCCAATGCTTTATCGATATTTTTATTTAAAAAATTTTGAAAATTATCTGTTTTAGATGAATTAATAAATTTTAAAATTAATTTTCTTGAAGTCAGCATAAATTTATTTTTATTTTTATCTTTTTTAATAACGGTTAAAATAATATCCGAAAAATTTATTCCGCTTATTTCAGACGCAAGATAGTTTTTTCCGAGCCAAACATCGTTTACCATATTGCTTATAGAATTAATAATTTTTTCTTTGTTGTTTTTTATGGTATTTGTGTGCGAAATATGAATCCCTAAAGGATATTTAAATAAAGCCGTGACGGCAAACCAGTCGGCAATACCGCCTATAAGAGCCGCCGCAGATGCTCTTTGCAGCAAAAATACCAATATATTATTGCTGTGTGCAATGTATGATAGTAAAAAAATTAAAAAAGCGGCTAAAAGAAATAGATTTGCTAAAATTTTATTTTTTTTGTATTTTAAATTTAAATTCATATTTTTACTTTATAATTATTATTTTTATTTAAATAATAGATATAATGAAAGTTATTTTGTTTAAGTTTTAACGTTTTGCAAATTTAAGATAGCAGCCCAGCAAGTCGCAATTTTTAGTACTTCCGGTATATTCAAATCCAAGCGCTTTTATTAGCTCTTTATACGATTCCCTGTCTTTTTTGAAGACCTCGAATCTCGGTTCCTTAATTGACAATATGCCGCCTGGTTTTAAGACTCTGCGAAGTTCGGCTACCGCTTCTTCTTTTTTATCAATTTCGTGAAAAGAATAATATAAAAATGCCAAATCTATGCAGCTGTCCCCTATAGAGTTTAAATCAGATATGCTTGATACCATGAAATCTACATTTTGCAGATACCCTCTTTTTCTTTTAGCTTTTTCTATCATTTTTTTTTGAATATCCGCAGCAATTACGAACCCTTCTTTTCCGACGGCTTTTGATAGCGCAGGAGTAACAAAACCGCTTCCGCACCCAGCTTCAAGAACTCTCATTCCGCTTTTAACTCCCATAATCTCGACGTTTTTCTCCATGTTTTCTGCCAAACTTCTAAGTTTGTTGTCGATAATGAAAGAGAAGAAAGCCGGAAATAAATTGTAAGTTTTAAGTTTCATATATTTATAATATTATAATAGGTACAACAAAAAGATTGAAGTTTTCACTTTTTATAATCTTAACGTTTTTATTTTATTATATCAAATTATTATTATTATTATAGTTTATATAATATTTACTGTTATTATATTTGGCATTTTTAGCGCTGAAGGTATTATTTTATTTTGCTATTATTTTTAGTTAAGGAATGGATATTTTAAGATTGAAGAATAGTTAATAGGAAAAATATATATAAATGACAAATTATCGTATTTTTTTACTGTAAAAATATTTATCGATTATTTACCGCAGGAACAAAAGCAAAAAACCGAATATCTCAAAAGTGTTTAAAATACTGGTGGGCTGTCCCGGGATCGAACCGGGGACATACTGATTAAGAGTCAGGTTATTGCATACAATAACTTATTGATATTATTAAACATTTAGCAATACAAAAAATGCTATGAGACAAATTTGAGA
>JBMFVW010000053.1:0-3636 GCA_049965795.1 Candidatus Acidulodesulfobacterium sp. | reverse complement strand
CGAGGTTAATAATCAAAAAACTTTAGACGCGTTTTATTCTTTAGTGTTTTAACTACAAAATCGTTAATCATGAAAAAGCAGGCAATTCTTATCTAGTAAATTTAACCTTTAAAAGCCCCGTTGTTATTAATCTCGGTTTACAGGAAATATTTTATAAGAGCAAGTCGAAGTATAAACTTTATTTTAAAAATAAAGAAAATGAATTTGTTTTGTTTTCCCCCGAAACTTTTATCAACATATCCGGAGGAAAGATTTTTACTTATCCTATTAAAGGAACGATAGACGCAGGTATTTCTAACGCAAAAGAAATTCTTTCAAACGATAAAAAAGAGAGAGCCGAACATTTAACGGTCGTGGACCTCCTGAGAAATGATTTGAATATCGTATGCAAAGACGTAAAAGCCAATAGGTTTTGTTTTATGGAAACTGTTAAAACAAATTTTGGAGAATTATTGCAGATGACCTCCGAGATTGAGGGCAAAATCAAACCCGAATTAAATAAGCGGTTCGGAGACATTCTTTGCGCCATGCTTCCCGCAGGTTCCATTTGCGGGGCGCCCAAAAGAAAAACTCTGGAAATTATAAAGGAAACCGAACCGGAAGAAAGGGGTTACTATACCGGAGTATTCGGCATATACGACGGTGAAACCTTCAAAAGTTCGGTTATGATAAGATTTATAGAAAAAACGGGGAAAGGGTGTTTTTATAGAAGCGGCGGCGGTATTACCGTTTACAGCAATGTTAAAAAGGAATACGATGAAATGATTAAAAAAATTTATATTCCTATTTATTAATACTATATGTATATTATACAACATTTAATAAATTTTTAATCCTGCATAAAAATACCAAGAAACTGCAAAAAAACTTGACATTATACCTAAGTATAAGGTGTAAAATATAAATATTCGGCGATGAATAAAAATTTTAAAATTTAATAAATTAAAATGGAGGCATTTATGAAAAATAATTTAAACAGTAAAAAATTTACGGGAAGTATTTTAGTTATTTTGATTTTAACAGCTTTAGTATTTACGGCATCAGCGTTTGTTTATCACGCGAATTACGATTCAAAGAACTTAACGCTTACAGGTTTTAACAGTTCAAATAATGTTCATACAGACAGGTTTAAGGTTTACGGGCTTGTGTGCGGGGATACTTTTTGCATAACGAATATTCAAAATGCGCTATATAAAATCAATGGAGTTAAAAATGTAAAGATCAATATGCAGAATCAAGAGGCTATAGTGAAGTTTAAAGGAAACATACCTCCGCAAACCTTTATAAATGCAATAGACGGCGCATCAAATGCTATGTTTCACTACAGTGCGCGCTATATAAAATAAATTACTTAGCATGGGTATAATGCATCGATTAACCTACTATTACAGGAGAATATTATGAAATCAAAAAAAACATACAATTCAATTAACGAAGTAGGCTCAAGCGCAACCTCGTTTTCAGCCGGAATTTTTGCAATTTTGGGCGGAGTTTGTTGTTGGGGACCGTTAGTTTTCAGTGTACTTGGGGTAGGTGCAAGCACAGGCGGGATTTTGGGATCTACCGCCTCTTTTCTTGGAGCAATTGCGCCTTATAGGAACTATTTTTTGTTGTTGAATATTATCGGCATTCTTTTATCTTTTTTCTTTATTTACGTGATGCCGAAAATATCATTTCAAAGAAAACAAGCGTCGGATATCAACGAAAGCGCCGGCGGTGAAACCTGCGATTGCGAGACTTCGTCCGGCTCTTTTAATTTTAGCAAAATAGTTTTTTTCTCATCTGTTTTTATAACGATCGGTATTTTTATATATTTATATGTTGACAGCGGTCAGATTTTTACAGCTTGGCCGCAATTGTAAAATAAAAAACTTTCACTATATAAGATAAGAAAGCAATAAAGCATCAGGTATGATTCAGTTGAATTAATTGATGAGGCGCATTATGCAGAGCGATAAAATGAACGAAGAATTTCAAGACACTATACAAAGTTTACCGATAGAAATTGACAATATTAAAGAATATCTTGAATAAATATACGGTTATGGCGGAGAAGTAAAAAAACTTTTTAAAAATACCGGAAATGAAACTCATATTAAAATAGAATAAGAAGGTAATTAAACGATAAAATTGCGGTCTTTAATCTGTGGCGGAAGGTGATACTGAGGGATGTGGAAGCGATGCGAAAGAGATGAATGTTATTTTTTTTGTCGAACCGGAGGTATTGCAAACCAAACGATAAGGACGGTTATGCCGAATGCTATATATATTGCGTTAAACATCCATATGGGGAAATTGTAATATAAAACTTTATTTACCATACCGGCAATAAAGGGCATAGAAGTATGTTTCATGTGGTCTAAAGACATCAGCTTATATTCAAGCCATGTCAGCGGACACTCAATATTAAATATGGATTCAAATGCTACTATTCCGATCATTAAAAGATGAATTAACCTGAAAGTAAAATTTCTTACCCATTTCCAGCGCGCAAAAAAACCAGCAATTATAAGAAAAAAACCGATTACGATTACAAGTGCGTAAATCAGATGCACTATATATACCGTTGAAATAGCGATAGAATAAAACTCTTTCATAATTATCCGCCTCTTTCTTTATTATATTCCATTTAGATTTAAAAGTTAAATTGTTAAAATATGAAGAAAACTCAGGAATTTGAACCTCCGTGAATTGTTGCTTATATACTTAAACTGTAATATAATTAAAAAAAATTTTAAAATTGGAGCTGATAAAATTATGTCGATATTTAACAGAAATAAAGCGGCAGTAGTTCGTTTTTCCGGAGCTATAACAGCGCAAAGCGTGTTGCCTTATATTAAGCTTTTAAAAAAACTTGAAAAAATGAAGTCGGTTAAAGGAGTTATGTTTGTTATCGACAGTCCGGGCGGCAGCGCAATTCATTCCGAACTTCTGTTCTTAGCTATAAAAAGACTGAGAGATAAAGGCAAAGTAATATACGGATATCTCGAGGTTGCAGCTTCTGGAGGTTATATGATAGCATGTGCAGCTGAAAAATTATATGCTCCGTCTACCGCCTTAATCGGTTCAATAGGTGTTATAAGCGTTAAACCCGTGCTTAAAGAAATATTAGAAAAATTAGGAATAGGCTATGAAATTGTTAAAAAGGGCAGCAGGAAAGATATGTGGCTTTTTACCAGAAATTACACGGATGAGGAAAGAGAAAGCATAAGCGAACTTCAGGCAGAAATTTACGACCGTTTTATCGAAATAGTTTCGGAAGGAAGGAAGATTCCAAAGGACGATGTCCTTAAAATAGCGACGGGAGAACTGTTTTCTTCAAAAAAATCCATCGCTTTAAAATTAATAGATAGAGTGTCGGGATTTGACGAAGCGTTGGAAGAATTATGCAAAACCGTGAATGCAAATCCCGATAAAGCCGTAAGACTTGGAATAAAAAAGCCGTTTTTTCAAAAGATAATAGGAACTTCTATAAATAATTTGGCAGAAGAAATTTATTACGGAGCGATTTATAAAAGTTAGCTAAATTCAATTTTGTTTTAAAATTTTTTATTTGAAATACTAATACTGCGTCAGTTTACATAGAATGTATTATTAAACCTATAGCGGCTAAAGATAAAATTATCAATACGGAAT
>JBMFVW010000052.1:0-4013 GCA_049965795.1 Candidatus Acidulodesulfobacterium sp. | reverse complement strand
AACTCCGCCGCTATTCTATAATCGCTTTCGGAAGCGTTTTCCAATATTATATCTTCAAAATCTTTATTATCGGGAGAAAGAATAATTTTTTTATGCGACCACCGTCCGTCTTCGCCCGAATATTCCTTTTCGCTGTAATATCTTTTTACGGTAAACTTTTGATTTGTTTCGGGGTCTAACAAGCTCTTCAATTCCGCAAGCACTACTTTGCCGTTGCGGGAGCCTTGCGGTTCGTAACGGAATATGCAATAACTGCCATCCGGTATAGTAGGTTCCATCGATTTTCCGATGACTTTTGCTATAAACATATCCGGATATAATTTATGCGAATAATTCAAATCCTTAACATTTTTCCAGCCGAGCCGCTCTACGTACTGTTCCCCGCTAAACTTTGAGGCGGCGGCTTCCAAAGAATACACCGGAAGATATTCGACGAATTTCTTCTCTTCGGGTACTTCGTCGTCGGAGATTACGTCAAACTTTGCAGGGAAAAAGGCGACGTTGTCTTTATTTGGAACTTTTTCAATTTTAGAGCTTAACTGCCGAGGCGGAATGTCTGCGAAGTGCTGTTCATTTGTTTCAAAATTTTCGGCTTTTTCCGACCAATCGGCACACAATACTTTTGCCTGTTCCAATACTGTTTCTGTTGCCTTTTCACGTTTATCCGGCGGATAACCGTGCTTATTAAGTATTCTTTTAACCATAACTCTCATTTTTGCCTGAACGCTTTCTTTTTTTGTCCAGTCTATAGTCACGTTCTTATGTATCGCATCGGTCAGCTCCTTTGCAATGGCTTTAAGGGTTTCATCGCCTAAAACCTTTACGGCGCTGTCGGATACGCCAAGCGCATCGTAAAACGCAATTTCGTCTTCGGTAAGCCCTAAATCTTCATTGCGCTTATACGACTCCCTCATTTTTAACGCAAGTTCTAAAAGCTGCTCGATTACTTCGGCTGTTTCTATATTTTTGTTTGTATATGCCTTAATCGCCTTGTTTAAAAGTTCTAAAAAAGACCTTGACTGCACCAGATTTTTTTTCTGCCTGATTTTTATCTCGTCGTTAAGAAGTTTTTTTAGGGTTTCAAAGGCAAGATTTTTTCTCGGCATTTCTTTTATTTCCTTTAGAAAATCCTCGGACAATATAGAAATATCAGGTTTTTTAAGTCCTGCTGCAGCAAATATATCTATAACCCTGTCGGAAACAATTGCTTTAGATAAAATCTGCTTAATAGCCGAATCATAATTTTTCTGTTCATCTACCGCACGGGATTCTGACAGCTTGAGCATAGCCGACCTGACCGACTGAAAAAAACCAACCTCGTCGCTTATCTTTGCCGTTTCTTCATGCGGAACGGATAGAGCAAATGCTTTGGATAATGCGGCAATATTTTTTAAAAATATTTCCTTTCCTTCTTTTTGAGACAGTATATGCTCTTCGGCATCCAAGATAATCTGCATTTTATCGTCGATTTTTACGTCCTTAATTTTTTTATAATCAAAGCCGTGAAATAAATCCGCTATTATTTCATACTTTTCTTTCATTACTGCAACCGCCGCTTCCTTGTCTATTCCAACCTGTTTTCTATCGCCAGCCGTATAATCGGATAAAGCCTTTTCGAGTTCGAAATATAATCCTATATAATCTACTATCAAACCTCCCGGCTTGTCTTTAAAAACCCTGTTAACCCTTGAAATTGCCTGCATAAGATTGTGCCCGGTCATAGGTTTGTCTATGTACATAGTATTAAGAGACGGCACGTCGAAACCGGTAAGCCACATATCTCTAACTATAACTATGTCCAAACCGCTTGAATTATCCTTAAACCTGTATCCTAATTTCTGACGCCTCTGTTTGGTTCTAATATGTTCCTGCCATAAAGGACTATCAGATGCGGAACCCGTCATTATAATCTTAATAATTCCTTTGTCATCGTCTTTATCGTACCAGTCCGGCCTTAATTTTATAATTTCATTATGCAGTTCTATGCAAATTCTTCTGCTCATACAGACAACCATCGCTTTGCCTTCCAATGCCTTAAGGCGCGATTCCCAGTGTCCGACTATATCTTTTGCTATTCTTTTGATTCTGTCTTCGCTGCCGACCAATTTTTCTACGCTTGCCCATTTGCTTTTAAGCCTTTCTTTGCTTTCGACTTCTTCCCCTTCGGTAATTTCTTCAAACTCTTTATCTATTTGAGGAATTTCCTCGGGCTTTAATTCAAGTTTTGCCAGCCTGTTTTCGTAAAAAATAGGAACGGTAGCACCGTCTTTGATAGACTGCTCTATATCGTATATATCTACATATTTCCCGAAAACAGCCGGAGTGCTTCTATCGGATTTTTCAATCGGCGTTCCGGTAAAACCTATAAAAGAAGCATTCGGAAGAGCATCCCGCAAATTTCTTGCGAACCCGTCGATAAAATCGTACTGGCTTCTGTGCGCCTCGTCGGCTATTACGATTATATTTTCTCTTTCCGAGAGCAAAGGGTATTTTACTCTCTTATAAGTTGCTCCTTTCATGGAGTGGAAACCTAAGGGCGGGGTGTTCGGCATAAATTTTTGTATCGTAGTAAATATTACGCCGCCGGAAGAAACTTTCAGAAGTTCTTTTAATTCGTCTCTCGAGTTTGCCTGTCTGGGAAACTGCCTTAAGAGTTCGTTGCATTTGCCGAAAGTATCGAACAGCTGGTCGTCTAAATCGTTCCTGTCCGTTAAAAGTATCAAAGTAGGATTGTTAAGTTTCGGCTCAAGGATTAATTTTCCCGCATAAAAAACCATAATAAGGCTTTTGCCAGAACCGGTGGTATGCCAGATAACACCTGCTCTTTTATCGTCGCCGTGCACTGCCGCTATTGTAGATGCTACCGCATTGTTCACGGCATAATACTGATGATAAGCCGCAATTTTTTTAAATATTATAATGCCGTCGCCGGTTTGGCTCGAGTCCTGTTTTTTTGTTTTATCGTAATCTTTGCCGTTATTTATAAGAAAATCCGATTCAAAAACTATAAAATGCCTTATTAAATCAAGCAGGACCTCTTTTTTAAGCATGCCCTCGATTAGAATTGCAAGCTGCGGATTATTAATCTTAAAATCATTAAAATCGGCTGCGGAAATATTGCTTTGAAGTGAGGATATATTGGGTTTTTGTTTTTCCGGAGACGTTGAATTTATATTTTCGAAATCTTTAAAGTCTTTTAAACCGGTTGTCTTCCAAGGGCTAAACCTGTTTTTAGGAGATGTCAAGGTTCCAGCTCTCGCTTCCATTCCGTCAGATATTATTAATATTTCGTTAAAGCAAAAGATAGATGGTATAAGGTTTTTATATGTTTGTATCTGTGTATATGCGCTCCATATCGAAGCGTTCTCGTCGACGGGATTTTTAAGCTCTATTAAAACTAAAGGAAGTCCGTTAATAAATAAAATTATATCCGGCCTTCGATTTTCCCTGTCTTCTTTAATAGTAAACTGGTTTACCGCTAAAAATTCATTTTCGTCGGCATCTTCAAAATTAAACAGCCATACAATATCGTTTTTTATGCCGTTTTCTGTATTGTATTCCACCGGAACTCCGTCGGTCAGGAACCGATGAAATGTTCTGTTATTTGTAATTAAATCCTGACTTTCGGGATAAATAATTTTTTTAACGGCTTCATTTATAACATCCTGCATGACGGCTTTCGGAATATGCCTGTTAATTCTTTGCAACGCCGCCGTTAATCTTGATTTTAATACAACCTCGTCGTACTTTCTTTCCTCATTTTCGCCGCCCTCCGAGATATCCGGCCCATAAACCACCATATATCCCAAGCGTTCAAGATTCTCTAAGGCTAATTGTTCTATATCGGATTCAGATATTATATTGCGCATATTATTTATTAATTATTCCTCGCCTTTATTACTCTCAGCTCCCCTCCTTAAAAAGGAGGGGCGGCAGCCGCAGGCTGCCGGGGTGGTGCTGCCGCTGGTCGGCACCCTTATTTTGCCTGACATAAGTTTTGGAAGCAGGGAGTC
>JBMFVW010000051.1:1261-4074 GCA_049965795.1 Candidatus Acidulodesulfobacterium sp. | reverse complement strand
TTGAATGGTCGGGACGACAGGATTTGAACCTGCGACCCCCTGCACCCCATGCAGGTGCGCTACCGAGCTGCGCCACGTCCCGAAAAATGGTATCATATAGAAAAATAGAATAACATTGTTTTTTGTATGATTTTAATTATACCCTCTTTATTGAAACAATGTCAATAAACTTCATCCATCACAAAATTGCAGATAGAAAATTGTAAAGTTCGATAAAATAAGGCGGCGAGTAAGAAAAATTTGCCAGAAAAAGGTGCCAGTTTTTTCTGTATTAATTAAAAAAGTTAATTAATATATACGGTTCCTGCAGTATCTAATTTGAGACAGGGACAGAATTTAATTCTGTCCCTGTATTTAGGTAATCTGACACCTTTTTCTATCGGCAAATTTAGGTGGATTGTTTTTACTTATCTTTAATAAAAAAGTATTGTATAATTATTAAAATTGTTTATCTTTTTTTTTGCTTTATTTCTCAAAAAAATAATAGGAGGTTCTTAGCTTATGCACTTTTACGGTTATTTAATAGTTACGTCGGTCATAATATTTTTATTTACGCTTTTTCTGATAATAAAAAAGCCTTACAATATCGGCATAGGATGGAGCGCCGTTATAGGAGCGCTGCTGGCGCTTATTTTTAACGTAATAGTTTTAAAAGACGTAATAAAAGTATTCGATATAGTCTGGGACGCGACTTTTACTTTTGTCGCCATAATTATAATTTCGATAATTTTGGACGAAATAGGGTTTTTTGAATGGGCGGCGCTTCATATTGCAAGGCTTGCAGGCGGCAGCGGAAGAAAAATGTTTGTTTACGTTATTCTGCTCGGGGCATTAGTTTCGGCTCTTTTTGCAAACGACGGAGCTGCGCTGATTATAACTCCTATAATCTACGAAAAGATGAAGGCTCTTAAATTCGAAAGAAAAAATATGCTGCCGTTTATTATGGCGGGAGGATTTATTGCGGACGCGGCAAGTATTCCTTTTAAGATTTCAAATTTAGTAAATATCGTGTCGGCGGATTATTTTAATTTAGGTTTTTTTACATATTTTATAGATATGTATCTGCCGGATATATTTTCGATTGCAATATCGGTAATCGTTTTGTTTTTATATTTCAGGAAAGATATTCCTAAAAGTTACGACGTCAATCTTCTGAAAAACCCAAAAGAAGCTATTAAAGACCGTCTGATGTTTAAATTTTCATTTTTGATTTTAGCGCTGCTTCTGGGAGGATATTTTTTAAGCGAATTTTTAAATCTGCCTGTTTCGGCTTTTGCTATAGCGTTTGCTCTTTTGTTCGTTCTGCTTGGCTTTAAAAGTCCCGTGGTTAATTTAAAAACCGTATTCAAAAACGCCCCGTGGAATATAGTAGTGTTTTCTCTCGGAATGTATCTTGTGGTTTTCGGGCTTAAAAACGCAGGACTTACTTTTCTTTTGGGTAAATCTATTTCGTATATTGCAGGCTTCGGCGGATTCGCCCTTACGGTTTATACGGGATATCTATCAGCTTTTATATCTTCGATAATGAACAATATGCCGACCGTAATGATAAATTCCCTCGCTATTCATTCGGCAAACTTAAAGGCGGCGATGCTTAAACCTTCCGTATATGCAAACGTAATAGGATGCGATTTGGGTCCTAAACTGACGCCGATAGGTTCTTTAGCTACGCTGTTGTGGCTTAACGTGTTGGAGAGAAAAGGCATTAAAATTACCTGGGGCTATTATATGAAGGTGGGTTTTATTATTACCCTGCCGGTGCTGTTTGCAACTCTGCTTGGATTATATATCAGATTATTTTTGTTATAAATAAAAACTAGAATTTTAATTCTGCAATAGGAAAATATTTATTTCTTTATTTAGATCGGTCAAAATTGAAGTAATGAGATAGTTCGATAGATAAACTCTATATTGCAGTATGAAGATAAAATGACGGTCAAAATGGAAATGGAAATCAACAATAAAAACAATGCCTCTGGCAAACCAAGCAACTTAATTAACGCAAAAGAACAAAATAATACAATAACAGTCATAAACGGCATAATAAAAAAAATAATATTTCAAAACCAGGAAAACGGTTTTACTATCTTAAATATTTTTTCGTCCGGCAGATTTATAACCGCTTCAGGAAGTATATTCGATAAACCCATACCCGATTCAAAAATCAAGCTTAAGGGCGAATTCGTTCATCATAAAAAATACGGATACCAGTTCAGCTTCAGCGAATACGAAATATTCCTCGCAAACGGCAAAACAGCAGTTATAGATTATCTTTCTTCAAATATATTTAAAGGCATAGGCAGAGTTTTGGCAAATCAAATTTATGAAAAATTTAAAGAAAAAACATTAGAGATAATGGACAATGAACCTGAAAGATTAAGGGAAGTCGAAGGAATAGGCAAAGTAAAACTTTCAATTATAATAGAAGGCTTGAAAGAAAGTTACGGATTAAGAAAAGCTATAATGTTTTTTAAGCCGTACCAGTTCAGCGATTATCAAATTAAATCCATTTACAATCAGTTTCAGGAAAAATCTATCGCAGTAGCAAAAGAAAATCCTTATTTATTTACCGAAATAAAAGGCATAGGTTTTAAAAAAGCCGATATTATGGCGGAAAAATTAGGCATTAAAAAAGACGACCCCAATAGAATAAAAGAAGCCGTAAAATATGTTATAGGACAATTATGCGAACAGTCGGGAAACTCTTTCGTTTATTATAAAGATATTAAAAAAGGGATAGACGAGATAATAATAGAAAACGACGGCATTAATTCTGATAAATCGGTTAAACCCGATAAATCTGATAATATTAA
>JBMFVW010000051.1:0-1161 GCA_049965795.1 Candidatus Acidulodesulfobacterium sp. | reverse complement strand
AATAATGCGGAAACGGATAGTCCGATTATCTATGTTAGCGAAGAGATACTCAAAACTTATATCGACGATTTGGTTAAAGAAAAAAAATTAATTATCGACTCATCGTCTGATAACGATAATAATAAAAGAAATAATAAAATTAATAACGGTATTAATAACGATAAAGATTATAATATTCAATATAATGATGATATTTACGATATTAATAAAGCAAAAATATATCTGCCGGTTTATTATTACAGCGAAATAGGCGTAGCTAAAGAGCTTAAAAGAATATCTGGCTCGTCTGCAGTAAAATTTAGCAAAGAGATAAATGATAAGCTTTATGAAAAAGATTCCGTCTCTTTGACGGATGAACAAAAAAACGCCGTGCATAATGCTTTAAATTATAAAATTTCCGTAATATCGGGCGGACCGGGTACCGGAAAATCTACCGTTATAAAAACCATAGCAGGTTTGTACACAGACAAAAAGATTGCTTTAATTTCATTGTCGGGAAAAGCGGCGCAAAGGCTTTCGGACATAATAGAATCAGGCAATTTAAACAATGAAAATATAGCTATTTCCACTATACACAGACTGCTTAAGGCTCAATTCGACAGAAATACGAACGAGTCCGTCTTTTTATACAACGAAACGAATAAACTTCCGCACGATTTAATAGTAATAGACGAAATGAGCATGGTCGATATAATGATTTTTTACAAACTTTTAAAAGCCGTTAAAGACGATGCCGTCCTTGTTTTAGTCGGAGACGCTAACCAAATACCTTCCGTCAGCCCTGGCGACGTATTAAGAGATATAATTAAAACCGAAAAATTTTTTCCCGTAACGTTTTTAAACAAAGTTTTCAGGCAGAATGAAGGCGGCTTGATAAATTTAAATGCGCATAATCTGCTGAATAACAAAAAATTTATAACCGGAAAACGAGAGGACGGAAAGAAAGAATTTATTATAAAGTACAGAAAGGAATACGATGCCGCTCAATCCGGCAAAGACGAATTACTAAAAGACTTTGAAGAATTTATAAAAAAGATAGCATTAAAAAGACTTTCGGCTGGAAATAAAATAAACTCTTTCGATTTCGACGATATTCAGGTTTTAACCCCTATGAGAAAAGGAATATTAGGATACAACAATTTAAACAGAATTATTCAGGAA
>JBMFVW010000050.1:0-4207 GCA_049965795.1 Candidatus Acidulodesulfobacterium sp. | reverse complement strand
GGTTTTTAGTTATGGGCTATCGAATTTTAGGAGTTGATCCAGGGTCGAGATATACAGGATGGGCAATTTTAGACCTTCCGTCCTTCGGAAGACCCTTTGAATTATTGTCATGCGGCTTAATAGACGTAAAAAATGAAAAATTCCCCTATAATTTATCGAAACTGTATTCGGAGCTTAAAGAAATAGCCGTCGAATATTCTCCGGATATAATGTCTTTAGAATCGGTATTTTCCGGCATAAACCCGTCTTCGTTAATCAAGCTTTCTCAGGCACGCGGCGTAATATGCATGCTCTCTTCGGATTTAAATATAAAGCTTAGGGAATATCCGCCGAGATTAGTTAAAAAGAGTATTGCCGGAAGCGGAAGTGCGGATAAGGACAGGATGAAGGAAGCTCTTAAAATCATATGCTCTTCTTCTAACGTCTACGGAGTATCGGAATTTTTAAAGGGTAAAATTAACGACAATATATCCGATGCACTGGCTATAGCGATATGCTGCGCCACTGACATGAAAAATTTTATAAACGCTTAATATATATATTCGGAAACTAATAATGATAGCTTATCTTCACGGAAATGTAATATATAGGGATGCGGAAAAGTCGCTGATTATACTGGAAGTAAACGGCGTAGGATACGAAGTTTACGTTCCTATGCTTAATTTTAGCGGAGCATCTTTTTACGGCAGCGGAGCAGATGCAAAAGGAAACGCGGACGGCGGGAATAAACTCAGTCTTTTTATCTATACGTACGTGAGGGAAGACAGGATAACGCTTTACGGTTTTAATGGAACATTGGAAAGAGATATATTTTCTCTTTTATTAGACGTTAAAGACGTTGGACCTAAACTTGCCGTAACTATACTTTCTAAAATAAACGCGGCTAACTTTATCAATGTTCTTACAATGCAGGACGTATCGGCGCTGTGTTCAATAAAAGGGATAGGTCAGTCTAAAGCCGAAAGAATTATAATGGAACTAAAGAATAAAATCCTTAAAAAAGTATCGGTTTATAACGATATAAATGCAAACGAACTGCACGTAAATACGCCGGAAACCGTAAAATATGATCCGACTGAGGATGTTAACGAAAACAGCGGCGATAATAAAAGCATCAGCAAAGGGAACGGCAAAAACAGCAATGGCAGCAGCAAAAGCAGCAGCAGTAACGGCAGCGGCAAAACTGAAAAAAGCGGAGATAAAAATAAAGCCGGCGGCGTAAAAACGGCGGAAAAAAAACAGCCCTCGGATATTATAATGGAGTCCGCCCTTGCGCTTGAAGCGCTCGGTTATTCAAGAATAGACTCCTTTAATACGGCAAGCAAAGTTTTCGGCATTTCTAAAGAGGAAGGAGCAATACCGTCGGACACGGAAGACTTAATGCGCGAATGTCTGAAATATATATATTCTCAAAAAAAATTATAAAAATACTGAAAATACAAGCAAATATAAACGCAAATTATGACTTCATATAAAAAAGAATTCAAAAAAGAAACCGATACATTGCCGGACGGTAATCCCGAATCTGATTCTTCTTATTTGTCGCCTGAAAAAAAAGAGTCCGTCGATTTTGACAATCCCGTAAGACCGCTGTCTTTCGACGAATATATTGGACAGAAAAAACTTAAAGAAAACCTTCTTATTTTTATCAACGCATCAAAAAAAAGAGCCGAAAAATTAGGGCATTACGACCTTGACCATCTGCTGTTTTTCGGACCTCCGGGTCTCGGCAAGACCACCCTCGCCGGTATTATAGCAAAAGAACTCGGCGTAAATATTAAAATTACCTCCGGACCGTCGATAGAAAAAGCCGGCGACGTAGCTGCGCTTTTGTCCGCCGTTTCAAACGGCGATATAATTTTTATCGACGAAATCCACCGTCTTCCTAAGCCGGCTGCCGAAATGCTTTATCCGGCAATGGAAGATTTTAAACTCGATATTATAATAGGCGAAGGAGCAACAGCTAAATCTATAAGAATAAGTCTGCCGAGATTTACTCTAATAGGAGCGACTACAAGGGCAGGTCTTATACCGTCGCCGTTAAGGGACAGATTCGGTTTTACCGCCCGTTTGGAATATTACGACATCGACGAACTGTCCGTTATAGTTACCAGAAGCGCAAAACTTTACGGTATCGGAATAGAAAGCGAAGCCGCTATGGAAATAGCCCGCCGCTCAAGAGGAACTCCCCGTATTGCCAACAGGCTTTTAAGGCGGTTACGGGACTATATGACGCACCTTAAAAAAGACCGCATAACTATAGAGGTCGCAAAATTCGGCATTGAAAGCCTCGGAATAGACGAACTCGGTTTAGACTCTAACGATATACTTTTCTTAAAAACCGTAATCGAAAAATTCGGCGGCGGTCCGGTCGGAATAGAAACTATTGCTCAGGCTATGAACGACGAAAAGGACACTCTCGAAGATGCCGTCGAACCGTATTTAGTCTCCTGCGGTTTTATACAGCGCTCCAAAAAAGGCAGAATAGCCACCGAACTTGCATACAGGCATTTCGGACTTTCTAAAGACGCAGAAAATTCTTTATTTTGAGAACATAGAAAAAGACAATTTCTTCGGAAAGCCGTCGCCGTAGGATTTTATTTTCCTTATGCGAACTTTTATTCCCACAAAATATATATAATATGTCATAGCATGTGCGAAGAATAATTCACATTGCGTTCAAAATTCCTTATTTTTAAAGGACTTATTCAGCGGCATGATTATTGCATGAATAAAAATATGAAATATATGTAATAACGCAATTTAATATGCAATTTAATTTTTAATTATAAAAAAAGCAAAGGTTGGATAATATTATGAATATGACTATAGAAAATTACGCAATATTAAAAGAAGATAAGAATGAATTACAGCAGACAGTATCTAATATTCTTTACTTTAAAGGAATAGGTCTGCATACGGGCAAAGAATCCCAGGTAATAGTAAAACCCGCTAAAGCGGATTCAGGAATTACGTTCGTCAGAAAAGATTTAAATCCCAACGTAATAATAAAAGCAAAAGCGGACAACGTCTGCTCGACTATGCTCAGAACAAGCATAGGTCTTAAAAAAGGGAATATTAACGCCAAAGAAGAAGCAACGGGATGCATTTCGACGGTGGAACATCTTATGTCGGCGTTATGGGGAGCGGGAATAGACAACGCCCTAATAGAAGTTTACGGATGCGAAATTCCGGCTATGGACGGCAGCGCAATGGTATTTTACGAATCCTTTTACGAAAGCGGCATAAAAGAACTTAACGCAAAAAGAAAATATATCGAAATACTTAAACCTATAGTCATAGAAAGCGAAAACGCGAACGAAAGCGAGAGTAAAAGCGGAGCGTCTATCTCAATATATCCTTCAAACGATTTTGAAATATCCTACGATATGGACTTTAACCATCCGCTTGTGCAGTCCGGATCGTTCGATATGAAAATAGACGGGTTTAACTTTTATAGCGAAATTTCAAAAGCAAGGACGTTCGGATTCTTAAAAGACGTAGAATATTTAAAAAAGAGCGGACTTGCGCTCGGAGGCAGTCTCGACAATGCGCTTGTTTTGGACGAAACATCCGTTTTAAATAAAGACGGTTTAAGATATAAAGACGAATTCATTAGGCATAAAGTCCTAGATCTTATAGGCGATTTATATCTTGCCGGCTACAGAATAAAAGGCAGAGTGCTTGCAAAAAAAACCGGACACGATATGAACTCTAAAATAGTAAAAAAAATAGGGGAGCGTTTGGCAGCTTCAAATGTCCAGTTAGAAAAAAAAGAAGAATCTAATTTAATTCCCGTAGGAAAAACCGCCGTAACACTTTTTGCATAAGGTTTATATATATATTGTAATATTTGAATATTTTTATATATAATAAATTTTTATTGAAAACTGCTAATTTTCTATTAATTTTTCTTGACAAAATTATATGATATATGATAACTTTTAATTTACGTTTATAAATTGAGTTTAAACTTGACGGCTTTTTAGTGTCAAATATAATAGTTCGATAGGGGGACTATTACTATTTAGGTTGATTTAGACTTCAAAAATTAAAAAAACCAAAATTTAAGGGAGGTAAAGATGAAAAAAAGATTTTCATTGCCGGCGTTGGTCGTTGCAGTAGCAATCGCCGGTTTTTTAAGTTTAACAACGGCTCCTAAGTCTTTTGCCGCATCACAGGCAAACAAGGCTGGCGTCAGTTTTTC
>JBMFVW010000049.1:0-4502 GCA_049965795.1 Candidatus Acidulodesulfobacterium sp. | reverse complement strand
AATGCAGGGACAAATGCAGGGACTAATGCTGGAACTAATGCTGGGCAGGCGAATCAGGGAATAGAAACCGGTTCTTTTCCTATAAATATTAAAGGCGAGCAGGTTGGTTACGTTAAGGGAAGCGAAAAAGCGCGGGTTATAGTTTCTATATTAACTTATATGCTTGTGGCGGAATACGATAAGAGGGACTTGATAGACGAGGTTTCAAACAGATATAAGGAAATTAATCTTTTTTATGATTTTACCGAAAAAATACTCGGCTGTTCGAGCCTTAAAGATATTGTGCTTCTAACCTTATCCTTAGTTAAGAATTTTATTAAGGCGGATACGGTATCTATAATGCTGAAAAATGACGAAACAAATTGGATAGACGTTATATCCGCTCACGATTACGACGAAAAGACGGTAAAAAATTTCATTATGCCGTTTAATGGGGAAAACATAGCCGAGTTTGTTATGCTTTCGGGCAATGCAGAGATAATTAACGATATATCTTTAGGCGGCTGGACTGCCCCAGACGGCGGCAAAACAGGCTCTATGATGTGCGCTCCTCTTAAGATAAAAGATAAAACTATAGGTGCATTAAACATAGCTACTGAAAATCACACGGAGTTTACCTCTTCCGATTTAAAATTATTTACGACGTTAAGCTATAACGTAGGGGTTTTTGTCGAAAATATCAGGCTGTATAAAGACCTGAAGGAAATATTTATCTCTACGGTATATACGCTGGCAGAGACTATAGAAATGAGGGATAATTATACCGGCAACCATACAAAAAGGGTCATGGAATACAGCTATGCCATAGGGGAAGTTTTGGGAATGGAAAAAGACGCGCTCGAGACGTTAAGGCTTTCCGCCATACTGCACGATATCGGAAAAATAGGCGTCAAGGACGACGTTCTCTTGAAACCCGGAAAATTGACGGACGAAGAGTTCGCATTAATGAAAAAACATCCCGTGTTCGGCGAAGAGATACTAAAGAAAATAAAAGGGTTGGAACACATTATACCCGGGGTCAAGCACCACCACGAAAGACACGACGGGAGAGGCTATCCCGACGGATTAAAGGAAGACGAAATTGAATTAAACGCAAAGATAATTTCGGTCGCAGATACTTTCGACGCGATGACGTCTGACCGTCCTTACAGGAAGGGGCTCGATTCCAAAATCGCCATAGACGAACTTATAAAATGCTCAGGGACGCAGTTCGATGCAAAAATAGTAGATGCTTTTATAAAAGCTTTCCCGCGCATCGATATGTCTAAATTATGATAATTTTTATTTGCACTATATAATTAAATATTTTTTTAAAAACGGAGAATATTAAAATGGTTAAAAAATTAATGTATTTTACGGGAATAACTTTTTTTCTTTATTTCTTCGGTCTTATTTTATTATACCTGTTTTTGAAAAGTTTTACCCTGAATCACTTTTTGCCGATTTTTGCGGTATTTTCGCTCTGTTTCGCCGCCGTAAATTCGGTTTATTTTTATTTTAACCTGTTTAAGCAGGTTAAAGAATTCGATAATGAATTTAAGAATATATCGGCGACCGATAAGTATGATTTTACTAAAACATACGTCCTTCCCAAATTATTCATACCTTTCGAGACTTTCTTGACAAATCTTATCTGTTTTTCAAAGGACGCCATACACGAGCTTGTTTCCAACGCCTCTAAATCTTCGGTATCCAATGCCAGCTTTAACTACGAGATAAGTATTACAACGAAGGAAATGAAAGAAATAAGGAACAATTTTGAAATAATAGGAAACGTTATGAACGATTCCGCCAAGTCTGTAAGCGGCATTGCGGCAAATATGGAAGATTTTAAAGAGTTTATCGAAGGATTAAATAAAATAAGTAATAATACGATTCAAACCGCGGAAGAAATCAACAAGAGTTCATCCGGCACCATATTGGCAATAAACGCCAATAAAGAATCGCTGGAAGGCCTGCACAGCCAGATGAACAATATTCTATCGATAGTTAATATTATAGACGATATAGCAAGCCAGACGAATCTGCTGGCGCTTAACGCCGCAATAGAGGCGGCGCGCGCCGGAGAACACGGAAGGGGTTTTGCCGTGGTCGCCGACGAGGTTAAAAAGCTTGCCGAACAGACCCAAAAGCAGTCTAAGGAGATAGAAAAGACGACCGGCATAGTAGCGGGCAATTTCGATATCTTAGTTCAAAAAAACAATTCTATTATCGAAATAATAAAAACAAACACCGGGTCGGTAGAAGAAATGCTCAATTCTTTTTCCGAACTCGCAGGCAAAATATCGCAGGCTAACGATATGATAATAAATATTACAGCGTCAACCGAACAGCAGTCCAGTTCCGTAGAAGAAGTTTCGCAGACCGTCTTGCATATGTCGCAATCCGTGAAAGATATTTCCGAAAAATTAAACGTTTTAAGTTCCAAAAGTATAGAAATAAGCAAAATTTCAGAAAAATCCGAAAACATCCTGAAAAAAGTTAAAGTCGGGGCGCATATCGAAAAAATTGCGGAATTCGCGGAGGAAGCTGTCGGCGAAATAGTTAAAATAATAGAAGATTCGATTAAAAACGGCGAGGTTTCGTCTTCCGACCTGTGGGACAGAAATTATGCTCCGGTCGCAAATACTAATCCCCAGAAATATAAAACAAAATTTACCGATTTTGTAAAAAGACGGATTCAGCCGATAGAAGATAAATACCTCGGAAAGGACCCCAGTTTTAAATATTTTTTGCTGATTGACGCGAACGGATATGCGGCGGCGCATAATTCCATATACGATAAGCCGCTTACGGGCGATTACGCAAAGGATATCGCCGGCAACAGGTCGATGAGGATATTCAATGACCCTGTCGGTCTTGCGGTAGCAAGAAACACCGATAACCTTATAGTCCAGACTTATCCGAGAGATACGGGAGAAGTAATAAGCGACGTCGGCGTTCCTATGTTTATTGACGGTAAACACTGGGGCGGAATAAGGGTCGGCTACGGCATATAGCCTAAACTTAGAAACTGAAAGGAAAATATATATGATGTAGGCGGGTTTTTACATATTAACTTTTAATTAATTCATGGAGGTAGATTTATGGAAACAAAATTAGCTAACCCTGCTCCGCTGGGACTTTCAGGATTTGCTCTAACGACGTTTTTACTTAGCATGATTAACATCGGGTGGTTTACCGGCGCAAATATGCCCATGGTTCTTGGATGCGCGTTTGCCTTCGGCGGTGCGGCGCAGTTTGCCGCCGGACTTATGGAAATGCCGAGGGGCAACAGTTTCGGCACGGTCGCGTTTTGCGGTTACGGAGCGTTCTGGTGGAGTTTTGCATTATTTGTTTTATTCTTTTCAAAAGGAGTAACGGGAGCTTTTATCGGCTGGTATCTTTTCTTGTGGGGTTTATTTACCGCTTTTATGTGGGTTGCGTCTTTAAAAAAAGCCAAGGCGCTTATGCTTATTTTTTTATTTCTTACGGCGACTTTTTATCTGCTTGCGGTCGGCTTCTGGACGGGAATTGCTATGATAACCGTCATAGGCGGATATTTCGGTCTTATTACCGCCGTGCTGGCATTTTATCTGGCGGCGGCTGAAAGCATTAACGAATCGTGGGGAAGTACGGTTATACCCGTATAAATAGTAAAAAATAAACCGCCGTCCATGCTTAAAAAAATAATTTTAATGCATGGACGGCGATAAGCTGAAAACCTAAATTGCAACACATTATAATTGATTTAATTTTGCGTTGGTAATACAATAAATTAAATCAAAAATGCAATGAATAAAGGTTGAAAATCAAAATGTGCCTTGCGATTCCATCTAAAGTTATAGAAATAAAAAACGATAATACCGTCATTGTGGATACTATGGGTTCTAAAAGGCTCGTTTCTACGATGCTTTTAGAAGAGCAGGCCAGGATGGGCGATTATCTGCTTATACACGTCGGTTACGCAATGCAAAAAATAGATGAAAAAGAAGCGCTGGAAAGCCTTAACCTGTTCAGGGAAATCGAAAGCAAAATTGCAGGACAGTAAAGAAATATAAATTATTTAAAATAATTTAGTTTTTACAAAATAAGCACGATTATTACCACTTAACTATTCCTAAAATCCGGCTATGGAATTATATTCCGCTTTTAAAAGAAAAGACGATATAGACAGGTTGGTTTCTATTATAGAAGGCGAAGTTAGAAACCCTATAAATATAATGGAAATATGCGGCGGACACACCCATTCCATTATGAAATACGGATTAAATACCCTCCTTAAAGATAAAATAAATTTTCTTCACGGACCCGGATGCCCTGTCTGCGTTATGCCTCTTAGAAGGATAGACGAAGCGATAGAAATTGCGGATTCGCCTGACGTTATACTTGCGGCTTACGGCGATATGATGCGCGTTCCCGGAACGAACAGTTCGCTGATAAAAGAGCGCGCAAAAGGTAAAGACGTTAGAATGATATATTCCCCTCTCGATATTATAAAAATTGCTGAAGATAAAAACAAT
>JBMFVW010000048.1:0-4569 GCA_049965795.1 Candidatus Acidulodesulfobacterium sp. | reverse complement strand
CATGACTGATTCAATGGTCGAGCGTATGGCGGGAACCGCAGAAAAATTAACGGAATTAAGCGACCTTATGCTTAACTATAACTTAAAACCGTTATTAGACACTGGCGAATCTTTTATTAACAGCGGAACCTTGAACGATTTAGTGGAACTTTCGGACGGAGTCGCTGCGGCAAGAAGGATGATGACAGACGGTTTAATGGAAAGAATGGTCGGAACCGGACTTGAGCTGATAGAAGCTCTTCTAACCCAAGTGGATATTAAAGAGATAATTAACGTTCTTAACTGCTCAATGGCTCAATCCATTAGGGAGTCCGATGATCCAAAGTATCACAAGGGCGGCGTTTTGTCGCTGATGGGTTTGACGAAGGATCCTGATGTAATGATCGGGCTTAAATTTATGTTGCTTTTAACTAAAAATTTAATCAGAAATTTAAGAAATAATGAACAAGATATATTTATCGGGTCTCGAGTAGCCGGAAACAAACAGTGCTGATTGATTTTAATAACTATAAATATTAATTTTTCTGACTATTTTTAGTTTTCCGCCGTTATGTTATTGATTATGTTAATAATATGACGGCGGAATTTTTTTTCTTAATTTATTTATTTCATTTTATCGAAGTAAAATTTTTATTAAATTTATTTTGAAAAAATGGTATTATTAAAAAGTTTAATATAATTATAATAACAATAATATCAAAAATAAAAAGCAAGTTTAATATTTATATTTTATGAAAAATATAGCGGTTTTAATTAAGTCCAAGGAAAGGCATTCCGAAGGTTTAAGAATTTCTGCGGGATTAAGCCTTCTCGGAGATAAAGTAGATATTTTTATTTTAAACGAGGATTTTAATATAAACGATATGCCTGCCGCAAAGAATCATCTCGAAATGATTAAGGCGGTCGGCATAGGTTTGTATTCAAATTTTAAAAAAGAAGAATTTAGTTTTATTCCCGATTTAGATATAGGAAAAAAAATGTTAAAATATGATATCGTATTTTTTTATTAATATGAAAATTTTATATTTAATGAAAGAAAAAATTGACGGGGATTTAGCGAAATCTTTTAACAGTTTCGTATCCGCTCAAAAATCGGACGGTAACGAGGTTTTAGTAATTAATCTTTGGGAAATAGATAATAACGGTTACGACTTTGTTTTAGATAAAATTTTTGAATACGATAAAACTATATGTGTTTAATTTTAAAAAAATTCAATTCAATGAAATAATATTAAATTAAATAAACAAGAAGGAGTAAAATCTTTATGGATTACGGAATGCAAAACAGACTTTCCCGCATTATTAAGCCCAAAGACGGAAAAACGGTTATGCTTGCTATAGATCACGGCTATTTTATGGGGCCTACAGGAGGTCTTGAAAATATAAAAAAATCTATTACTCCGCTTTTGCCTTATGCAGATTCTCTGATGCTTACGCGCGGTATTTTAAGAACCCAGATTGATCCCAAGATAGATATTCCGGTCGTTTTGCGCGTAAGCGGCGGAACGAGCATACTGAAAGACGACCTTTCTGACGAAGATATAACCGTTTCCATGGAAGATGCCGTCAGACTAAACGTCTGTGCAGTCGCCTTATCTATTTTTATCGGTTCGGGCAATGAAAAGCAGGGTATAATCAATCTTTCGAAATTGGTAGATAAAGGCAATAAATACGGCATACCTGTGCTTGCCGTTACCGCAGTAGGAAGAGAAATGGCAAGGGATGCAAGATATTTGTCTCTTGCTGTAAGAATTGCGGCAGAAACAGGAGCAAGTATTGTAAAAACTTATTATTGCGAGGATTTTAACAGGGTAATAGAAACATGTCCTGTCCCTGTCGTAGTCGCAGGAGGGAAAAAGACGGGAGAACTCGAAGCTCTTAGGCTTGCATATAACGCTGTTAAACATGGAGCAGCCGGCGTCGATATGGGCAGAAATATATTCCAGTCGGAAAAACCTATAAATATGATTAAAGCGGTAAAAGAAGTAGTTCACGGCGGCATATCTCCTGAAGACGCTTACAATAAAATATATAATATATAAATATATATATAAATTTAATTAATAATATTTAGTGAATAATTTAAACAGCGAAAAAAGTTCTTATTTAAGGTCCGCCGTTCATCAGCCCGTTAACTGGTACCCTTGGTGCATGGAGGCTTTTGAAAAAGCTAAGGAAAAAGATTTACCCGTTTTATTGGATATAGGAGCAGTCTGGTGCCATTGGTGTCATGTAATGGATTCCGAATCATATGAAGACGAAGAAACTGCGGCCATAATCAATGAACATTATATAGCTATTAAGGTTGACAAAGACGAAAGACCGGATATAGATTCACGCTATCAAAAAGCCGTAAGCGTATTTTCCGGTACCGGCGGATGGCCTCTTACCGCTTTTTTAACCTATGACGGTAATTTTTTTTACGGCGGAACCTATTTTCCTAAAGAGTCTGCTTACGGTTTACCCGCATATAAATCCGTTTTAATCGAAATAGCAAAATATTACCGCGAAAACAAAGAGGCGGTCTTCAATCAGAGCTTAGATTTTTTTAAAAGACTTTCAAACGACGCAAATAAATTTTCTATATTTAATATAAATATTAAAAGAATTAACGATTCTATCAAAAAAGATAATTCTTTAAATATAGAATACGTAAAAAAGTTTATAAACGAAGCATCATACGAATATAAGCTGCATTTTGACGACGAAAACGGAGGTTTAGACGAATCTCCTAAATTTTTTTATTTTTCCGCGTTGGAACTTCTTGCGCTTGATTATATTGTAAATAGAGACAGGGATTCTTTAAATAAAGGAGCTTATACTCTAAATAAAATTGCCTCCGGCGGAGTATTCGACCATGTAGGGGGCGGTTTTCACAGATATTCTACGGATAAAAAATGGATAATACCCCATTTTGAGAAATTGGCAGAAGTTAACGCTCAGGCTTTAAGAACATATTCCCAATATTACAGGTTGACTAACGATAAAGCATTTCTTAACGTTATAAATAAAACGTTAGATTTTATAACCGGAGATCTTTACGACCGCATAAACGGCGGATTTTATGCAAGCGTCGATGCCGATACCGGAGACGAAGACGACGGAAAATTTTTTACATGGTCGTATAACGAATTCAGAGAAATTTTTTTTGAAAGAGAAGAGTTTAAAGCGGCGGCAGAAATGTTTAATATAAATAAAGAAGGAATTATGCATAACAAAAAAACGGACAACGACAGCGCCGTCGAATATTCCGGTCCGCAGTCCGACATCGCTTACGAACCAGGTGAAATTCCCAACGTATTGTATTTGGGCGATAATTTTAAATCTATCGGCGGTAAAATTTATGAATCGGCGATTTTAAAACTAAAAAATTTTAGGGACAGGAGGAAAAAACCTTACACCGACAGAGTAAAATATTCTTCTTTAAACGGCAATATAATATATTCTATTACAGAATTGAGCAAAATTTTTAATCCTTTTGATTTAAACAGGCAGAAATTAAATAAGATAGGAGAAAAGTCCATAAAGCTTTTTACGGATATTTTCGATAAAAACGGTGATGTCGGCAGATTCATAGGAGAAGCAGGCGGTTCCGTTCTGGAAGATAATGCTTATATTATACTTTCTTTAATAGGTTTATTTGAAACAACATCAAATCCTGAATATTTTATTTACGCAAAAAAAATTGCCGAATATACGATAAAAAATTTTTACGATTCGGAAAGAGGCGGTTTTTTTGACATACAGCATACGACGAAAAGCTCAAAGATAGGCTACCTTGTCCATAAAGAAAAAAATATAGCCGATTACGGAGGCTGTTCGCAAAACGCCTCTATCTTGCTTGCTATGTCCAAACTTTATATTCTTACAGGAGAGATTCAGTTTAAAAACGTCATTTTAAAATCTTTCGAATACTTTATAAACGAAGCTAGTATGCTTAAACATAACGCTTCCGGATATCTTGCCGGTTTAATATATTATGCAGATAAAGCCAAAGTTAACGTAATAGTAGGCAGATATAACGATAAAGCCGTAATAGATTTTTATTCTATCTATGAGAAATTGAATACTTCCGATAACTTAAAAACAGCTTTTAATTCTTTTAATATTTTTATAGATGCAGGAAACAAAGAAATTATAGATATCTATATGGACTTTAAAGGCTATCAAAAAGGAGATGCGCTTATTTTGGAGGAAGTAAGAAGTGCCATATCGGAATACGGCAGAATAAAAAAACCTTTGGTATTTATGTGCGGCGATAAATCTTGCAATACAAAAATTTTGTAAAAAACCTGAAAAAAATTACTATTACTCTTGACATAAATTAATATTTTGTAGTAATATACTCTACTAAAGATAATCAAATACGCAAAAACGTTATATAAGGGAATAAAAAGTTTAACATTTAACTTTTCAAAGCAGGAGAATCCGTCATGAAAAAGGTATTGGCTTTGTTTGTATTTTTAACAATACTTTTTATTTTAAATTTAAATGCTTATTCTTATATTAACGTAATTACCGTCAGTCCCGGATCAACGCTCGGTCAGATTGCCGACAACTACAATACCT
>JBMFVW010000047.1:4073-5081 GCA_049965795.1 Candidatus Acidulodesulfobacterium sp. | reverse complement strand
TTAGTTATCTTCATATTCAAAAATTATATTGTAATCATTTAGCATTGCAACTTACATCAGGATCATACGTAAATTTAGGATCAAGTTCTACAGCAATCATATAATCATCGGTAGCATGTTTCCAGTCTCCTAATTTTGCATAAATCAACCCTCTGTAATAATATGATTCCGCATATTTATGGTTTAATTCTATAGATTTATTTAGACACTTTAAAGCCGCTTCGTATTGCCCTATTTTAAAACAGGCAATTCCTTTTCTATTGAAAATCAAAGAATCTTTAGGATTAGCCGATAAAACCCTATTGCAACTTTCTATAGCTTCTTTATAATTGCATAATTCAAAATCGGCAATAGCCTTATCTTTATAAATAGATGTAATTTCAATACCTAATTCTATGATCTTATTGAAATCGTTTAATGCCTTTTGATAGCATTGTTCTGAAAAGAATAATTTACCTCTTAATAAATAATAAGCATATTTATCAGGATTTATGTCTATAGCCCTGCGGCAGTCTTCGATAGCTTCCTTTCTATTGCCCAATTTAGAATTAAGGAAAGCTTTATGATAATAAATTTCTGAATTATTATGATTAATATCTATAGCTTGTTCGAAACATTTAATAGCGCTTTGAAAATCTTCCATTTTGTAATAAATATAGCCTTTCATTTCATAATAATTCTCTTTAGCAGAATCTAATATTATAGCCCTATCACAGTCATCTAAGGCATCTTTGTAATTACTCAGCTCAAAATTACTGCAAGCTCTATCGTAATAAGCGTCGGCGCAACCGGGTTCTAGTTTTATTACTCTACTATAATCTTCAATAGCCTTGAGGTGATTTGTTAACGCAGCAAAAGCTTTTCCTCTATTGTAATATGCTTTTGCATATTCCGGTTCAAATTCCAATACTTTATTGAAATCCGATATCGCTTTTAAATATTTTTTTATCTCTGCAAAAGCTTTTCCTCTATTGTAATATGCTTTTGCATATTCCGGTTCAAATTCCA
>JBMFVW010000047.1:3490-3973 GCA_049965795.1 Candidatus Acidulodesulfobacterium sp. | reverse complement strand
ATACTTTATTGAAATCCGAGATTGCTTTAATATGATTTTTTATGTCCGCAAAAGCTTTTCCTCTATTGTAATATGCTTTTACATAACTAGGGTTGATTTTTATCGCCGTATCGTAATCATTGATAGCTCGTTCCCAATTGGCTGTCTTTGCGTAAGCAAGTCCCCTGTTGTAATAGGAAGTGGAATAGTTTGGATCAAGGTCTATCGCCTTGGTATAATCCAGAATAGCTTTTTTGTATTCGCCGATATTAATATAAGCATTTCCCCTATTATTATATGCTTCAATACTTGTATTATCTAGTTCTATGCATTTATCATAAAATCTGATAGCTTTTTCATATTCGCCTAATTTTGCGTAAGCCAGCCCCCTGTTGTTATAGGCATGTGAATAGTTTGGATCAAGGTCTATCGCCTTGGTATAATCCAGAATAGCTTTTTCATATTCGCCTAATTTTGCGTAAGCCAGCCCCCTGTTGTTATAGG
>JBMFVW010000047.1:0-3390 GCA_049965795.1 Candidatus Acidulodesulfobacterium sp. | reverse complement strand
CATGTGAATAGTTTGGATCAAGGTCTATCGCCTTGGTATAGGCAGCTATAGCCTTATTGTGTCTATTAGATTTTTCGTAGTTTTTTGCTATATTATAAAAATAAGAAGGAGACATTCCACTATCGGATTTCACATCCGTAAAACATATAAAATTGTTTGCTCCCATAATATTATTAATATCACCTCCATAATTAATTCATAATATTGCACATTTTAATTAATTATTATTTAGTTATATGGAATCAAAGTTATATTAAGTCGCAACTTCAAAATTTTATAATGCGTTATTTTTTAAATCTTCCCAGTATATTAAAGCCCTCGTATTTATCCTTAGCACTTCATCCATAGTAATGCGTCTTTTAAAATTTGATAAAATTTGGTTACCTCTCTTATAGTCGGATTGAAATACCGCATCCATTAAATTTAAAGCATAACCTAATTCTCCTGTATGTTCAACAAGCGCTTCGTAAATCATTTTATCCACGCTTAAATGCTTTAATATTTCGTCTATAGGTTTTTGAAAAACGGCCGGTATCAAAGAAAATATACCGGTCAGAAATGCTTTATCCGCCATATTATCTCCTGCGCCGATATATTTAAATATATCCTCCATAGTTTTGCTTTTAATTATTGCAAGTTCGAGCAACGGGTTTTGTTTGGGGCTGTTTTTACTTTTTCCGGCCAGAATAATCGTCAACAGCCATTTATATAAAGTGTCATAGCCTAATATAACTATTGCCTGCCTCAAGGAAGATATCTGCGTCGCAAACGCATAACTTGCCGAATTTACTAATTTAAATAACCTGAATACTAATTCTGGAGAATTTTTAAACTGGTTCTCTATTTTTGTAATACTGTCATAATTTTGAAAGGATTTGAGCAGAAGCAGTAAATTGTTATAATCGGGGCTTAAAGTTTCATCGGTTAAAATAAAAGGTTTTTGAAAAAAATATCCCTGAAATAAATCAAACCCCAAGTCATCAAAATAATCAAATTCTTCTTTCGTCTCTACTTTTTCCGCAATTAATTTAACATTATATTTTTTAAGCGAACTTACAATTTTCCTAATTTCTTCTCTTGAATACTGCCTAACGTCTATTTTAATATAATCCGCTAACTCGATAACAGTTTCCCATTTAGGCTCTAAAACGAAATCATCCAGAGCGAACTTATAACCCAGGCTCTTGCATTCTTTAATTATAGACAATTCTTCTGCATTAATTTCGCTCGTTTCCAAGATCTCGAATATTGTTTTTTCTTTTTGCAACAGATCAATGGGCATATTATTCAAAAAATGCGGATATATATTAATAAACACGATATTATCTCCGATTATTTTATCAAGACCCAGTTCAAAAAGATTTTCGAGAACGTTTGCAGTTGCATGCAGGTTGTCTATGATGTTTGCAGAATTTTCTTCTGTCTGCCTGAATAATATTTCAAAACCGAAAATAGTTTTATCGGGCTTTATTATAGATTGTCTTCCTATATATATTTGATTTTTCATATAAAAATGTTAGTTTAAAATATTGCTCCGTCTATTATTAATATATACACTTTCTATTTATTTAATGTTAATATAATAATGTGGGATATATCAAATGATTTTTAATGATATTAACTATCACTTTAAGTGATATATTAAACTTGCTATAATAAATAATATGGATCTTAATATTCTAAAAATATTTTATATTGTTGCTAAAGAGGGAAGTATGTCAAAAGCCGCAGATAAACTTCATTGTGTTCAATCTAACGTATCGGCAAGAATAAAACAATTAGAAGAAGATTTAAATATTTCTCTATTTAATAGGGGGAGGCAAAAATTAACCCTAACCCCTGCCGGTAAGACTTTATTATCCTTTGCGGAAAAAATAGCTATTATTGCAAAAGAAGCCGAAAAAACTATAAACGACATAAACGGCAAAAAATCCAGCATATATATAGGCTTTATGGAAACCGCAACCGCTATAAAACTTCATACCGTTTTGATAAGTTATCATGAAAGATATCCTGAGTCAAATGTAAAAATAGTTACGGGCACAACGGAAGAGTTATACCGCAATGTTTTGGATAATGAAATTGACGGTGCTTTTATCGAGGATTTTATAGAACACCCCGATATAGAACTGAAACTTATCTTTGAAGAAAAACTTGCTTTAATTTCTAACACAAATATTGATGATTTTAGAAATAGAAATATTTTAGTGTTAAAAAAAGAACATTTTTATAGAGAAAAACTTAAGAACTTTCTTAATGCTAAAAACGTATATCCTGATAAAACATTTGAATTAGATTCTCTTGAAGAATTGCTTGCCTATGCGTCTGCCGGTATGGGGATAGCAATCTTTCCGCTTTCGGTTTTAAAAGAAAATCATAAAAATAAACTAAGTTTAAAAATACTTACCGAAAACCAATATAAAATAAGTATTTATTTTATAAAAAGAAGGGATACGCTGACCACAAAAGCATTGTCTAATTTTATAGAACTATTGCATAATTTTAAAATTTAAATTCGTCAAAAACATCTATATACATACGTAAATATGTGCTGTTTTTACCCGTTTAACGAAACAACTAGTTCTTTATTTAATCCTTTTGTCACTTTTTTAAAAATTCCAATGAAGGATTATATTCTCCGCTTTCAAGCCTGCTTATATTGCTCTGCTTAGTTCCTATTTTATCAGCCAGTTCCTTTTGCGTTAAACCCTATCCTTGAAGTAAAATTGATATCTCCCGCCTGATTTGAACTATTATTACTGTTAATTCTCGCCATTTCTATTCCTTTTTTATAATATAAATTTAATATTTGTATATAAAATCATCTTTGCCAAGCATGGGGTAGTACTTTAACCTGAATGGGCGTTATATATATTTTACCCGATGTTTTTTCGGATAAGCGTTTTGCGTCGGTTACTATTGTTTCTTTGCCTCTTAATATCCAAATGATAATATCCGTATCAAAAATTATCAATTCTATTTCCTTTTCTTAATTTTCTAATAAAATCGTTAGTTTTAAAATCAGGCCTGTCTTTCCACGCACCATTGGCATTGTCTATGGCATCTGATATTTTATTACTTTTATTCAACAAGTTTTTTTTGAGGTTTTCTCTGATTATTTGAGATGCGCTTTTACCTTCAACTAAACTTTCCTTTTTTAAAATTTCGTAGATTTCGTCGTCTAAATATATTTGCGTTCTTCTCATTAAGACTCCTTCTAATATAAATTAAATAATTCAGAATTTATTTACGTATTTACATAATGTATATTATAACTTATTATACATCATAATTAATATATAATAAAATGAAAATAATTACTTAAATAATGGCTGTTTGTTTTTTATTTTTGGCTATTTATGAAATAAATGAGGATATAAATATGTATGT
>JBMFVW010000046.1:0-5083 GCA_049965795.1 Candidatus Acidulodesulfobacterium sp. | reverse complement strand
TTTTTATTACCATAGGTTTTCCGCATTTTTCGCAGATTACGTCGGTAGGTTCGGACGAACCCTTTATGTTTTTAATATTAATTTTGGCGTCTTTAAAGTTTTTCATAAATTTTTCGTAAAAATCGGTAAGCAGTTCTTTTCTTTTTATTAGTCCGTTTTCAACGTCGTCTAATTTTTTTTCCATGTTTGCGGTAAATTTCAAGTTGATTATATCGGAAAAGCCGGATTTCAAGATATCCGACACCGTCATTCCCAGCTCGGTAGGCTTAAATTTTTGGGTTGCGCTCCCTTTTTTTGCTGTATCCGCCGATTCCGTAGTCATTACGACATAGTCTTTAGTCTTAATGTTAGCTATTATGCTCTGGTAAGTGGAAGGCCTTCCAATGCCGTTTTCGTCTAAAGCTTTCACCAAGCTTGCTTCGGTGTATCTCGGCGGAGGAGAAGTAAAATGCTGAAAAACGTCGGCTTTTTTAATGGAAGCAGGGTCGCCTTTTGAAAGCAGTTCAAATATTTTAATTATAGGCGAAGGATTTTTTTCGTTTTGTGTTTGAACGTCGCTTTCTTCTTCTAAAGCCTCTTTGTTTTTTAGATTTTCGTTAATAACTTTTTGAAAGCCGTCGAATTTCAATATGCTTTCGGTAGTCTTAAAAATATATTCGTCTTTTTCTTTGTTTTTGCCTTTGTATGCTCCTTTCAACGTCAGAGCGTACTGGTCGTATATACTCTGACTCATGAAAGATGCCGTAAAATAAGTCCATATAAGATTGTATAATTTGTATTCGTCCGGGGTTAAGTATGCTTTAATTTTTTTCGGAGTCAATAAAATATTAGTCGGTCTTATAGCTTCGTGCGCGTCCTGGACTTTTTTGGCATTTGCGGACGGTTTGCTTTTTTTAGGGGAATTTTTGTCGGCAATATAGTCTAAACCGTAAACTTCATTTATAAATTTTTTAGCGGACGATGCCGCTTCGTCCGATATTCTCGTAGAATCGGTTCTCATATAGGTAATAAGACCTACCGGCCCGAGAGATTTTTTGCTTACGCCTTCCACCGCTCCTATTTCGATGCCTTCGTAAAGTTTTTGTGCTACGGACATCGTTTTCTTTACCGGAAAACGAAGTATTTTTACCGCTTCCTGCTGGAGCGTGCTGGTTATCAAAGGCAGAGGGGCTTTTCTGTACATCGGTTTTTTCGATATATCTTCGATAGAATAATCATCTTTTATCGAAAGAAGTCTGTTTTTCAATTCTTCGGCTTCTTCTTCGGATTTAATTTCAGGATCTTTTCCGTTTATTTTAAAGAGTTCGCCTTCGATATCGGTAGAAAATTTTTTCTTGTCCCCCCCCTGAATTTCAAATAAAGCCGTTACCGTCCAGAATTCTACCTTTACGAAAGCGTTTATCTCTTTCTCTCTTTCGACTATAAGATATAGGGCGACGGATTGAACTCTGCCGGCGGAAAGCCCCCTTCTTACTTTATCCCATAAAAAAGGGCTCAGATTATAACCGACTAAACGGTCTAAAATTCTGCGGGCTTTTTGGGATTCGTACATAGATTCGTTTAAGGCGGCAGGATTTTTTATGGCTTCTAATACTTTATCTTTAGTAATTTCATGAAAAAGAACCCTTTTTATATCGGGCTTTTTTCCGTTAATTTCGTCTATAATCTCTTTTATGTTCCATGCTATGGCTTCCCCTTCGCGGTCAGGATCGGGAGCCAGATAAATAACGTCGGCTTTTTTCGCAAGTTTTTTAATTTCGTCAACGGTTTTTTCCTTCCCTTTTATGATTTCGTATTTAGGTTCGAACCCGTTTTTTATGTCAACCCCTATAGAACTTTTCGGTAAATTTTTAATATGTCCTACGGTTGCTTTTACTATAAAATCGGGTCCTAAATATTTATTTATAGTATTTGCTTTAGAAGGAGACTCTACGAGAACTAAATTTTTCATATTTTTTTTATAATTCCTCCCGGCAGTCTTTCTATTTCCGAATTTATTTCAAGGATAGAAAGAGCCCTCATAATTTCATTTTCATTTGCTTTTAATCTAATATTGCTTAGTTTCAATAAATTGTCAATAGTAATGTTTTCATTTGTTAAAGAATTTATTATAAAACTATTGATTGATTCATATTCCTTTGACCATTCCGTTTTGTAAGCTGCACGGTCTTTTTTGGCATTTGCGGTTATAGCCGTATTTTTTTTATAGTTTTCTTCTCCGAGAAAAATTTTTACTTCCCTGTCCGCATTTTTAAATTTTTTTATTAAACCCGAAAGGGAACTGCTATGCGACAGATAAAGTATAGCCATCTCTTGAGATAAATGAAAAGCGAGGCTGTTTCTTAAGGCAAATCCGTATTTTGCATTTTTTGCAAAAGGATCTAATGCCGAAATTTGCGGAAATTTAAGATTTAATTGTTCCGTTTTATTTTTATGCGCCGATTTTAACAGCGAATAGGGCTGAATTACTAAAATAAAAATATCTTCGGTTAATTTATCCGAAAACTTTTCGATAAAACCGTTATCGGCGGATTCGTGCATTCCTAAGCATAAAAAAGAAATTTTTTGGTTTTTCTCTTTATCTTTGCAGTAAAAATAAACTTCGTTTATTAAAGACGAATCGGGTTTAAAAGTATCTGCGTCACGATATCTGGAAGACGTTAAAAATAATCCGTTATTAAATTTTTGCGGCGAAGTATTTTTATAAAAATCTTCAAACAAAACATTCGGGTCGTAAATATGCAAAAATTCGGGTAAAGAAGGCGAAATATTTTGTTTTAGGCTATAATTTACAACACGTGAAGTTTTTAACGGTTTGATTTTTGATTCGTTTAATAAATTTATTTCGTTTTCCGATACGTTTTTCAACCTTTCATAAAAATCGCATTTTTTTAAATCAAGAGTATCTGCCGCAGCCGTTTTTTTACCGGCATGCGCTTTTATAAGCCCTTCCAGTTTAGCGTTTAAGCATATCCTGTAATTCTTATACGATTCTAAATCTTCTGCGTCCATAAGAATAATAATAAAATAAAATTCAAAAAAATTAAATTATAATAAATTGGATTGACTGCGGTAAAGATAAGTTGTATAAATAATAAAAAGAGCAATTATAAATATAATAATAATTAAATTGTTATCAAAATACAATATGAATAGAATAAAAATTTTATTTCTCGTTTCGGCAATTTTTTTTACTTTATTTCTCGTTTCGGTATTCGGATGCAAAAGCGCTGCCGCTAAAGACGGCAATGCATTAAATCAAGGATCGGTTATAAGAATAGCTTTGGTAATGCCCGTAGAAGGCAGGTATGCTTTTTTCGGCAAGCAGTTTGTCGACGGAATGCTGCTGAGTTTAAAGAAAAGCGGAGAATCTAAAGTAAAATTCATTATAGTCAACCTGCCGTTAAGCGCAGGCAAAACAAGCGTATACGGTTTGTTCAAGTCCTTAAGTAAAAAAGGCGTTTCGGCTATAATCGGACCTCTTTTTGCAGGACAGTTGAAATATTTTGCAAAATATTCCGATGAATTTAAAATTCCGGTTATTACCCCTTCGCCGGTAGCCGCCAAAAAAGATTTATCGCATTATGTTTTCGGTTACGGCATGACGTTAAAACAGGAGATTAAAACGGAAATTCAATATGCCGGAGAGCAAGGCATAAAATCTTTTTCGGTTATATATCCGGATTACGGATACGGTCCGAAAATTTTAAAATATATCAATAATTTTGCAAAAAAATACGGGATAAATTTATTAAATCAAACTGCATACGCGGAAAATACCGTCGATTTTTTCGATAATTTTAACAATATAGCTACATTTAACGGCATAGGCAATCTTCATGTATCCGCAGCAGAAAAAGCTGAACTTGGTATAACTAAATACGACCTCATGCACGGCATAACTAAGTCGAGGCCTAATATTCCGTTTGACGGACTGTTCGTAATAGGCGGAAATTCAAAAATAAAACTGATTTTAACGCAGCTGGTATATTATAATATTACGGGGTTTCCGATATTCGGGCTTAGTTCTTTAGATTCAAGCAGGTTTATAGAAAAAAACGGTTTTTATATGGAAAATTCTATTTTTCCGGACGGGTTTTTTAAGCATGCGGATAATAAAATCGTTAAAAATTTTTCGTCCGATTATAAACAGACATATGGAAAAACCCCTAATATTCTTAGCGCCGAAGGTTACGATATAGGAAGGATAATTATTAGAGCGGCAGGTAAAGTTAGTTTGTCAAAAAATAAAAATGTCAGCGGCGTAAAATTTTACCATGCAATATTAAAAATTAAAAAGTTTAAGGGTGTTTGCGGTATGGTTAATCTAAAAAATAATATATTCAAAAAATCTCTTTATCTTTTTAATTATAAACACGGTAAAATTTATATATTAAAAAATCCGTTGGGAACGGCGTAATTGATATATTTGCTTAAATTTCGCAAATTATCCTAACACAGCCCTTCCCCGCTTCCAGATTTGACGATAAAATCTTCAATAGCGAAAGCGTAAGAAATATCGTAGCAGAAAGGATGTCAAAATGATTCCGCCAAACCAAAAAAAAGTAGAAGATCTGATTCAGCTTGATTTAGGATATATTCCGGACATAAGCATTGACGATTACAGACTTACGGTGCAAGGAATGGTCGAAAATCCTGCGGTTTTCACTTACGAAGATATCGTAAAAATCGGCAACGATAAAGTAACCGACGATTTCCACTGCGTTACCGGCTGGACCAAAGAGTCGGCGGAATGGGAGGGCGTTTTGTCGAAGAAACTCGCCGCAATCGTTAAACCGCTCAAAGAGGCAAAATATGTTTTAATAGGTTCATACGACGGTTACACGACAAACGTAGATATCGATTTCCTTCTTAAAGATAATTCGATACTTGCCTTAAAATATGCAGGAAAAATTTTAACTCCCGAACACGGTTTTCCGGTACGCCTCGTCATTCCCGATAAATATGCATATAAAAGTGCAAAATGGGTTAAAGTAATCACTTTTTTGGATAAAGAAGAGCTTGGTTATTGGGAGCAAAGAGGCTATTCCAATAGCGCAGACCCGCTTAAAGAAGAAAGATA
>JBMFVW010000045.1:0-5429 GCA_049965795.1 Candidatus Acidulodesulfobacterium sp. | reverse complement strand
TTTTCTGTGCTTCAGCAAGCTCTTCCATTATATGCTCAAGCCTATTAAATTCCACCTTAGTTACTATGTTTGACTCGTCGATTATCACTTGAGATATAATCTTAGTAAGAGCTCTCGCCTGCTCTTCGCTGAATGAATTCTTAAGGTCTTCGTAAATTTTAAATGTATTTGTCATATAGTTTTATTGACTGTATATTTGTCTTTACGTTTATTTTATATATTATTTTTATGAAAATAATATATAATATGGTTTTATAATAAATTTTAACATTTAAAACCGTCTTTTTCAAATAAAAAAATAATATTGTCAATGTAATGTAAATCGTTGTAAATCGTAAAATAGAAATACCCGTTTTTGGTTAAAACTCAATAAAGGAATATATTAATATCGCCAATTTAGGTACGATTGTATTTTATAAAAAATTTTTTTGCGAATCCCTATTTCTTAAATTTAACTTCATTAGTGACGATTGCGATTAAACTTTATCATAAACTTAAGTAAAAAGAGAAAAAAGTATTGCTTAAATGTTTTTTATTATAAAATATCGCATAATAAAATAATAAATAAATTAATTATAAAATAATGGAAGATAAAAATACAAGCTTGATTATTTCGAGTTTAATAAAAGAAGCTGAAGGCAGACACGGAGCTTTATTTCATATATTAAGCGGTATAAACGAAAAGCTCGGCTATATACCTGACGATTCAATTTTGCAGATTTCGGAAAGTCTTAACATTTCAAGAGCGGAAGTGTACGGATTTCTTAGCTTTTTTAATAATTACAATCGAGAATTAAGTCCAGTTGCTAACACTTATCGTAAAATAGTGGTATGCAGGTCAGAAAGCTGCGAAGCGGCAGGTTCAAAAAAACTGATCGAATATATAAAGACAACTTTAAATATTGATTTCGGTAAATTTAGTCAGGACGGAAAATATTTTCTTGATTATGTTTACTGTTTTGGTCATTGCGCCGCTTCGCCGGCAATTGAAATTGATGATATTTTATATGAAAAAGTTACAACCGAATTTTTCGACGAAATTATTAAAGATTTAGAAACTAACAAATTTGAAAGCCCTATTGAAGTTAAATCTGCTTATCTCGTTAAACATCTTAATCCTATTAAATCTTTAATATTTAATAGGGCCGAAAGTTTAAATCCTTTGTCCATCACTGATTATGTAAATTCAGGAGGATTTGTCGCGTTAAAAAAGATTATAGAAAGCGTAAAATCAGGTGAAGAATCGGTTAAACAATTTTTTATAGATGAATTAAAACGTTCCAAACTTAAAGGCAGGGGAGGGGCTGGATTTCCTGCTGGAATTAAATGGGAAACGGTTTTTAAGGAAAAGTCTGACGCTAAATATATAATATGTAATGCCGATGAAGGAGATTCAGGTGCTTATGCAGACAGAATTATTCTTGAAAACGACCCTTTTTCTGTTATAGAGGGAATGATTATTGCCGGATTAATAACAGGAGCAGAATACGGATGTATATATTTAAGAGCTGAATATGCCGCGGTTAAGAGTATAATTGAAAAAGCTCTTAAGGTATTAAATGAAAGCGGTTATTTAGGGGACGATATTTTAGGTTCAGGTTTTAATTTCTATCTTGATTTGATTGTAGGAGCCGGAAGTTATGTCTGCGGCGAGGAAACGGCTCTCATGGAAAGCATAGAAAATAAAAGAGGAACGGTTAGACAAAGACCGCCTGTTCCAGCTGTAAGCGGTTTATACGGAAAACCCACAGTTATTAATAATGTATTGACGTTTGCTTATGCATCTTATATTTTGCAAGACGAGCATAATTTAGAAACTTTTTTGTCTTTGGGAACAGACGATTCAAAAGGCACTATGCCCTTCCAAGTTTCTGGAGCGGTAAATAATCCAGGAATTTTTGAACTTCCTTTCGGCATAACTTTGCGCGAATTGTTAAATCTTGCAGATATTAAAAATGATGCTAAAGCGGTTCAAATAGGCGGACCTCTCGGTGCCTATTTTCCTTTAAACGAAGAGTTTTTAAATTTGAATCTTTCCTATGAAAGTGTTTCGGAAAAAGGCGGTTTGCTTGGTCACGGAGGAATAGTGGTTTTTGGAAGCGAAACGGATTTTATATACAGACTTTTGAATGCGCTGGATTTTTTTATAGACGAATCATGCGGCAAGTGCGCTCCCTGCAGGATAGGAACGGTGCGGCTTAAAGAATTGTTTGAAAGAGTTTTAAAAAAGCAGAATGCAGAGGAAAATTTAAAAATAATAGACGAAATTCTTGAATCTATGAAATACCTTTCTTTATGCGCTTTTGGAGCGGGTGTTCATATACCTGTAAGAAGTCTTTTAAATTATTTTAAGAATGAAATTATTAAATAAAGAAAAAGCATTTGTAATATGACACTTTTGCAAATTAAATAACCTTATTTTACAGGATGTAAAATAAGGTTAATATGTTAATAACTAACATATATAAACATATATTAAGATGAACGGAAAAAAAGAAAATAATTCGGAAAAAATTACGATAGAAATAGACGGCAAAACGTTCAAGACGGATAAAGGTATTACGGTACTTCGGGCGGCTAAACAAAACGGTATATTTATTCCTGCTCTTTGCGATTATAAAGATCTATTGCCTTACGGTTCATGCAGGCTTTGCGGAGTTATAGTCGAGGGCAGAAAAGGATTTCTTGCATCCTGTTCTTTATTTCCCGAAGACGGAATGAAAATAAAGACGGTTTCGGACGAACTTTTTTCTTTAAAAAAGACTTTAATGGAACTGTATCTTTCCGATCATCCTAACGACTGTCTCACATGCTTTAAAAACGGTCTTTGCGAACTACAAACGGCTGCATCTTATTTCGGTTTAAACGGAGTAAGATTCAGGGGCAAAAGCCATCTAAACCTTTCAATAGATAATTCAAATCCTTATTTTTTATTTGATCCTAAAAGATGCGTGGTATGCGCAAGATGCGTTAGAGCTTGTGCGGAAATACAGGGAAATTTTGCCCTTACGATTAAAGGAAGAGGTTTTAATTCGACAGTAAAAGGCGGGTGGAACAGAGAAGGCAATTTTTTTAATTCCGAATGTGTTTCTTGCGGCGCTTGCGTAAAAGCTTGTCCTACAGGCGCACTTATCGAAAAAAGCATAGCCGACTACGGCAAATCTTTTAAAAGCACCTTAACGACATGCGGCTATTGCGGGGTAGGATGCTCTTTTAACGTGGAAACGAAAGGATATAACATCATAAGAGCGGTGCCGTCGGATGACAGTCTTTCAAATTACGGACGTTCCTGCATTAAAGGAAGGTTTTCTTTCGGATATGTTAAAAGTTCCGAAAGACTTAAACGCCCGCTTATAAGGGAAAATATTGCATTGCCTTTCAAGGAGGTTTCATGGGATGAGGCCTTTGCTTTTATTGCGGAAAGATTTAAAGATATACAAAATCAATTTGGAATTAATTCTTTAGGCGCTATAAGTTCATCAAGATGCACAAACGAAGAAAACTACTTAATGCAAAAACTTGTTAGGGCGGTTTTTCATAATAACAATATAGATACATGTGCAAGGGTTTGTCATCAGCCGACTGGTTACGGTCTTGGCGTTGCTTTTGGAACAGGGGCCGGAACGCAGGATTTAAGTTCCGTTTTGCATTCCGACGTTATAATGATAATCGGCTCTAACCCTACCGAAGCCCATCCTGTAGTAGGCACTTTTATAAGACAGGCGGCTCGTTCAGGTGTAAAACTTATTGTAATAGATCCAAGAAAAACCGAGGTTGCAAAGTCGCCGCACGTTGCAGCAAGTTATCACTTAAGACCGCTTCCTGGAACCAACGTGGCACTGCTTAATTCTATGGCACACTTTATTTTAAAAGAAAATTTAATTAAAAAAGATTTTATACAGTCGAGATGCGACGTAGAATCTTTTAAGCTATGGGTCGATTTTATACTTGACGAAATAAATTCGCCGGAAGCCGCATCTAAAATCAGCAGTGTTCCGGTAGAATTTATCAAAGGAGCTGCTCGGCTTTATGCGGAAGCTAATGCCGCTTCGATTTTTTACGGTCTCGGCGTAACCGAACATCTTCAGGGTTCTACCGGAGTTCTTGCAATAGCAAATTTAGCAATGGCGACTGGTAATATCGGTAGAAAAGGCACCGGTGTTTCTCCTTTGAGAGGACAGAACAATGTTCAGGGAGCGGCAGACATGGGAGCAGAACCTTCAACATTGCCAGGTTATAGACATATTTCCGACGAAAAGACGAGAGCTTTATTTGAAAAAATTTGGAACGTAAAAATAAACGACGTACCCGGCATGAGACTTCCCGATATGCTAAGAGGAGCATTGGACGGCAGATTTAAGGGTATATATATAATGGGAGAAGACATAGTCCAAACCGATCCCGACTCAAACAGAATAATAGAGTCTTTAAAAAATATGAATACAGTTGTCGTTCATGACTTATTTAAAACCGTAACCGCCGAATATGCCCATGCAATACTTCCGGGTTCTTCATTTTTAGAAAAAGACGGCACTTTTACAAACTGGGAAAGAAGAATACAAAGGGTAAGAAAAGTTATAGAGCCGTTAGCAGGTTTGCAGGACTGGCAAGTAATCGCAGGACTTTCAAAATCTTTGGGTTATAACATGTATTATTACAATTCTTCTGAAATAATGGATGAAATTGCTGTGACTACACCGCAGTTTTCGGGGCTAAGCTATGAATTATTAGATAAAAAAGGTTCGGTGCAGTGGCCGGTTAATTTAGAAAATCCCGAAGGTACGCCCGTTTTGCATACCGAGAAGTTCGTAAGAGGAAAGGGCAGGTTTACTATAACAAAACACATAGGTTCCAAAGATTTTATATCCGAAGAATACCCTTTTATTTTAACGACAGTAAGAAATCTTTTTCAGTATAACTGCTCTAATAATACACGCAGAAGTTTCAACAGTTTATGGTATGGACAAGATGTTTTGGAAATCTCCGAAGAAGATGCCGAAATATTATCGATAAAAGACGGCAGTTTAGTTGCAGTAAAAAGCAAAAAAGGTTCGGTTACGCTTAATGCAAAAATAAGCAAAAGAGTTATGAAGGGGGTAGTCGCAACAACTTTTCATTTTCCAGAACTAAAAACCAACGTATTAACAAGCGAATATGCGGATTGGTCTACAGAAACTCCGGAATATAAAGTAACTGCAGTTTCAATAAGCAAAGCAGATGCGCCTTTTGTTTCAAGAGATTATAATCCGTTATTTAAAGGTGACGAAGAAATTAAATCTATGTTTTTAGACATCTGCAAAATTTTTGCTCCTTATCCGCCAGAAATTGCGGCGGAAGAAATTCAAAGCCATGTAAATAAATACTGGGAACCTTTTTTACGCAAAAAACTATTTGAAATTTACAACTGCGACGAAAAAAGTTTTAAAACC
>JBMFVW010000044.1:0-5468 GCA_049965795.1 Candidatus Acidulodesulfobacterium sp. | reverse complement strand
TATAAAATTAAGTAAAAAAGGAACGCTTGGAAAAATATAGTTTTTTTAAAAGTTTATACTGCTGGGTTATTATTTCGTTCTCGACCGTAATATTCGGCATGTTTGCGGTTGCAAGTTCGTTTTTCGGCGAAAAAATTCCGCAGGCAATCGCAAAATTATGGTCAAAGATAATATTAAAAGCCTGTTTTATAAAAGTAGATATAACAGGAGCAGAAAATATATCGACGCAAAAATCTTATATTATTACGCCAAACCACCAGAGTTATTTCGACATATTCGTTTTGCTTGCTTCGCTCGATTTAAATTTTAAATTCATTGCAAAAGCATCTCTTTTTAAAATCCCGTTTCTGGGCTGGGCAATGAAAAGACTCGGCTATATTCCTATAGATAGGGAAAATCTAAGAAGCGCTCTGAAAAGTGTTAAAAAATCAACAGAACTTATTAAAAATAAAACGTCTATCCTGATTTTTCCGGAAGGCACAAGATCATTAGACGGAAAACTTTTAAGTTTTAAAAAAGGCGGACTTAATATGTTTTTAAAACAAGGCGGCATAACGGTTTTGCCTGTAGCAATTAATGGTACCGTAAATATTTTAAGAAAAAACAGTCTTGCCGTTCATCCAGGACAAAAAGTCGAACTCCATATTTTAAAGCCTATTGAAGTATCTGAAAAGAATAAGGGTTTAACGTCCGGCAAAGAAGACGGAATAATCAAAACGATAGAATACGAAATACGGGAGGTCTTGAATAAAAAAGCATCAGATGATAAAATTAACACAGTTATCAATTAATAATGAACAAAATAAAATAAAAAGATAAAAATACATGGCTATGTTAAAAGCTATACCTCTCGGCGGGCTCGGCGAAATCGGTCTCAATATGATGGTTTACGAGACCGAAAACGATATTATAATAGTCGATTCAGGGATTATGTTTCCGGAAGATTACATGCTGGGAATAGATATGGTTATTCCCGATATAAGATATTTATACGACCCCGAAAAAAAGAAAAAAATTAGAGGAATCGTTCTTACACACGGACATGAAGACCATATAGGCGCTATACCGTATGTACTTAGAGAGTTTAATATTCCGATATTCGGCACGCCCTTTACGCTCGGTATTCTTGAAGAAAAGCTCAAAGAGCATGATCTGTCTTTTAAGGTGTCTCTCTTTACCGTTAAAACCGGCAGTTCGATAACCCTCGGCGATTTTGAAATAGAATTTATACGGGTAGCCCATTCCATTATAGACGGTGCCAGTCTTGCAATAAAAACGCCTGTCGGAACGATAATACATACCGGCGATTTTAAACTTGATCAGACGCTCGAAAAAGATGCGGCAACGGATATCAACAGGCTTGCCCATTACGGAGACAAAGGCGTATTGGCTTTGTTTTCGGATTCTACAAATATAGAAAAAGAAGGATTTACTATATCAGAAAACGATATAAAAAAGACCTTCAGAAATATTTTCAGGGATAACGAAACAAGAATAATAGTAGCTCTTTTTGCCTCCAATATTCACAGGATTTCGGAACTTCTTTCGCTTGCCGTCGAATTTAATAAAAAGGTTATATTCAGCGGCAGAAGCCTTATGACTTACACGAAGGTAGCCAGAAAATTAGGATATTTAAGCATACCGGAAGAAATTTTAATAGACGAAGAAACTATCGGTTATTATAAACCCGAAGAACTTTTAATCCTTACCACGGGCACTCAAGGCGAAGCTATGTCTGCTCTTTCAAGAATTTCCGTCGATGACCATAAATACGTTAAAATTAGACCTAACGATCTTGTTTTAATGTCTTCAAAATTTATTCCAGGAAACGAAAAGGCTATATCAAAAATAATAAATAATCTTTATAAAAGAGGAGCAGAAGTTTATTACGAAAATATATCCGAAATTCACGTATCGGGGCATGCCAGCAAAGAAGAACTTAAATTTATGATAAATATAGTTAAGCCGAAATATTTTATTCCCGTTCACGGAGAGTTAAAACATTTATATCAGCATAAAAAACTTGCAGTTAATTCGGGAATTCCTGCGGAAAACGTTTTTGTTCTCGAAAACGGTAACAGTCTTAAATTTAACGGGGAATCCGGATGCGTCAGGGGCGCAGACGTTTATGCAGGCAGAATTTTTGTGGACGGCAAAGGAATAGGAGATGTCGGCACGCATACTCTTAAAGAACGGGCGCATCTTTCCGAAAACGGCATGATCATAGTCCAGCTCGTAGTGGATTCTAAAACTTCTAATATAATTTCCGGTCCCGATATTGTTTCAAAAGGGTTTGTTTTTGAAGACTACTTTAAGGAATTAAATGAAACTCTTCATAAATTAGTAATGAACGTTATCGAAGAAAATCAAAAAAAAGAAAAAGAAAATATAGACTGGGTAAAGGTTAAAGACGACATAAGAAGAGCATTAAAAAAATATTTAAATAAGAACATCGACAGGCATCCGTTTATTTTTCCTATGATTACCGAGATTTAATTTTATCGGAATAAATATTTTAGTTTTAATATGGTATAATCTATTTAAAAGTTAATAATTATATTTAATAATTATTAAAGATAATTATTAAATATTCCGTTTAATAAATAGATAACTTACGGAGGTGATAAAAAATGGCATGCGCATCCAAAAAAACCGCTTCTACATCTAAAAGCAAACCGGCAAAATCAAAAAGCAAATAATCAAACTTTTGCGGTTTTTGCTTTTAAGCCGTTACGGATATCGGCAATACGTTTTTAATTATATAAAATAAATTAAAACGTATTGCCGTTTTTATTATTAATCTTTATCTTCTTCCTTACCTTCGGCTTTGCTATTTTCTCTGCGTTCTTTTGTTTTTGCGATTCTGTCGTCTATTCTTTTGACGAAACCGTTAAAAACCCCTTCTATTGCAAATATAAATTCTTTATTAGCATTGCCGAGATGCTCTACGACATCGACCGGAATTCTGTCGTAAATTCCGTCAACTATTTTATGCCTGAATTCGGATCTTCTTTCCCAGAAAGATTTTTCGTCTTTTGAAAGCATTTTAACCTCCTTATTCTTATTTCAATTCGTTTAATTGTCCTTATATGAATATTATAAACCTAATCCGATTAAAATTCAAATTAAACGTATTTTTTGCCTATTTCATAGCCTAATTTTTCGGAGATCTTATTGCCTGCTTCGACGGTCAGGGGAATAAACAGATTTTTAAGTTTTTCCGGCGTAGTTCTTATAACCGGAGCGGAAATAGATATTCCGCCTATTATATGCGTAGTATAATCTCTCAACGGAGCGCCGATGCAGATAATGCCTTCGTCAAGCTCTTCGTTGTCTATGGCATAACCCTGAGCTTTTACTTTTTCTAATTCTTTGAACAGTTTTTCTTTATCGGTGATAGTATTTTTCGTAAAAGCTTTAAGTTTTTCGGGTAACATTTTTTCAATATTTTCTCTCGACTCAAAAGCTATTTGACATTTGCCTATGGCCGAAGCGTAAACCGGAAGCATATTGCCCACCCTTGATGCAACCCTTAAAACCTGGTCTGCTTCTACTATATCGAGATAGATAAGATTTTTTTCCCTGATTACTCCTACATAAGCCGACTCTTTTATTTTATCGACTAATTCTTTCAGAACAGGCTTTGCGATACTCAGAAGCCTCAGGTGATTAATGAACGACTGTCCTAACTCTAAACTTTTAAGGCCTAAACGGTAATTTTCCGTGAACGGGTCCTGTTCTATATATCCCATGTATTCTAACGTAGCCAGTAGCCTGAAAATTTTATTTTTGTGAAGTTTTAGAATTTTACTAAGTTCGCTAACCCCGAGTTCGGATTTATCTCCTTTAAATGCTTCCAGCAAATCTAAAGAGTTTAAAACCGTTTTAATGAGATAATTGGTTTTATCCTTTTTTTTACCGGTTTTTTCCGTATCTTTTTTATTTTTATTAAGCATTGCGCACCTTTAATCTTTTTATTAAATTTTATTAAATTAAACTTGAAATTAATTTTACATAAATAAAAAATAAAATGCAATTTTAAAATATATATCGAAGAAATAATTTAAAAATTTAATGTATAATTAATATATGGTAATTAGTTTATGCCAGTAAAATATAATAGAAAGGGTTTAAATTAAGCAATAATTAATTAAAAATGAACGCTATCAGGCTTTATAGAAAATTAGAATCCAACGATTTTGTGCAGTGTCTTATATGCGCCGATAAGTGCAAAATCAAAAAAGGTATGACTGGCGTATGCAAAACTATAGCAAATATTGACGGGGTTTTATACAGCATAAATTACGGCATTATAGTAGCAAAGAGCGTCGATCCTGTGGAAAAAAAACCTCTTTTTCATTTTCTTCCTGGCACGGGTTCGTATTCTATCGCTTCTCCCGGATGCAATTTCAGGTGCTTAGGCTGTCAAAATGCCGATATATCGCAAACATACAGGGACGAAAATCTATCATCCTATCTCCAGTATTTTAACGGCATACAAAAAACGCCTCCGGAAGACATCGTAGAAAATGCATTAAAAGCTGACTGCAAATCAATATCATACACTTATACCGACCCCGCAGTTTTCTTCGATTACAGTTTAGACGTTATGGAGCTTGCTCATAAAAAAGGATTAAAAAATATTTTCGTTACCAACGGATATTATACGGAAGAATCTATAAATGCTGCAAAAGGGCTTTTAGATGCCGCAAACGTAGATATTAAATTTTTTAACGATACAAACTATAGGAGGATATGCGGCGGAAGACTTGAACCGGTGCTTAAATCCGTAGAAGTGTTTCATAAAAACGGCGTGCATTTGGAATTAACAACTCTTTTAATAGACGAATACAATAACAACAACGAAGAAATAAAAAAAATAGCAGAGTTTATAGTATCGGTAAGTCCTGAACTGCCTTGGCATATTTCGCGTTTTTTCCCATTATATAAGATGCAAGACGGACGTGTGACCGAAGAAAAAACCATAATAAATGCTTATAAAATAGGGAAAACGGCAGGATTAAAATATATTTATGCCGGAAATATTCGTTTGGACGGCTATGAAGATACGTTTTGTCCTTCATGCGGTAAACTTTTGATAAAAAGGCAGGGTTATAATATTCTGGAAAATAACGTGATTAGGGTATCTGGAGCGGAAGGCGAAGGAAAATGCAAATTCTGCGGATATAAAATTTACGGAGTGTTTTAGCCAATATTAACGTAAAGTTCTCTTTCCGAAATGGCGGTAGCTCTTTATAAGTTGTTAATATAGAATTGGTATTAATCAAAATTTTCTTGAATTCAAGTGCCGCAATATTATATAATCTATTTTGCAAGTATTATTAAGCTATTCATTCCGATAAATTTAAATTGGGGGATCGTCTAGCGGCAGGACCTGGGACTCTGACTCCCATTACGGAGGTTCGAATCCTTCTCCCCCAGCCACTTATAAACTGCAGTAAATAAGC
>JBMFVW010000043.1:0-6097 GCA_049965795.1 Candidatus Acidulodesulfobacterium sp. | reverse complement strand
GACGTTAAAAAACAGATAGGCGGTCTTGCAATGGCTGTAGGCTACGGCATAGAAGACAAATATATGCCTTTTATGAAAAAGTTTGCCTTAAATCAATATAATGCCGTTATTAACAAAGTGGAAAGAAAGAACGTTAAATATCCAAATGGCACTTATGACGAGGTCAACCTTTATCTTGAAGGTGAAATAAATGGTAAAAAAATTTATATCATAGGCGAATCAAAAGCTCAGCCCGGCAAAAAGGATGTCGATAAATTCAACCTTATGCTTAAAAGATTAGAAAAGCATTTTAACGCTGAAGTAAAAAGTTTTATGATTGGTTATATTTACGCTCCGGAAGTCGAAGACTATTTAATAGAGAAATATCCTCATATAGATTTCTTTAAGACTTATCAGATAGAAGAGATTGCCGGTAATTATGTTAATTAAATTTTCTTAACTTCTACTTTGGATGAAAAAAAAGTAGCACCGCCACCGATATCCGATAAATCGTCATTAGTCAAAGCGTTTACTCCAGAACCGTTTAGGTAATCGTCTTTCCACCATAAACCGGCTGAAGCAACAACACCCGGCAAAACGGAATTTAAAACTTTCGTTTTAATGGATAAACTGCCCCGTTCGTTTTCTACACTGACTAAATCTCCGTCTTTAATTCCCCTGACTTCGGCGTCTTGAGGATTAATTTCCAAAAAGGGCTCGACAGCCTTTGCTTTTAAAGAAGAAACGCCTGCAAAAGACGAATTTAAGAAAAAGTGATTGGGCGGACTTACAAAGGTTAAAGGATAATTATGATTTGATGCGGAATTGCCGTTTTTAAAAATAGGATTATACTGCGGTACTTCCGAAAATCCATAAGCTGCGGCTTTTTTGCTTTTAAAATCTATTTTACCCGAGGAAGTATTAAGCTTGTCAAATTTAAAAGGATATTCTTCAGTTTCTACCTTAATAAACCTTTCTTTTCTTAACCTTTCAAAAATTATTCCTTTTTCTTTCCAGTAAAGAATGTCGATAGCCAAACGCGCAATATCTTCTTCGTTATCTAAAAAACATTCGTCGTTAAAACCTAAAGCATCGGCAATAAGCTTAAATACTTCGATATTAGGCTTTGCCTCTCCTAAAGGCGGGATAACGGGATCTGCCCATTGAATAAAAGTATGCCAATAACTTACATAAAGGTCCGCATGTTCAAAACATGTAGTTGCAGGAAGTATTATATCTGCCCATCTTGCCGTATCGGTCATAGTCTGTTCGTGAACTACGGTAAAAAGATCTTCCCTTGCAAGTCCTTTAATGACTAAGTTCTGATTAGGGGCTACTACTGCCGGATTGCTGTTATAAACGTATAGTGACATAATAGGAGGATTTTTAAGTTCGCACAAAGCTTTTCCGAGCTGAACCATATTAACGGTTCTTACAGGTTTTTCTAATAAATCTGGTCTTTTTAAAGCCTGATCATTTAAAGGAAAATATGCAGAATTAGACTTCAATGCGCCTCCGCCGTTATAAGACCATGCGCCTATTAAAGCAGGCAGCACCGAAATAAGCCAAGTATTAATACCGCCGTTTTTATGATGCTGCAGTCCGTTGCCTATTCTTAAAAAAGACGGTTTAGTTTCTGCATAAAGTTTTGCCAAATACTCTATGCGCTCTTTTGAAAGACCTGTAATACCTGCAACTTTATCAGGAGGATATTCCACGGTCTTCTTGCGGAATTCGTCAAATCCGAAAGAATACTTTTCTAAAAATGCTTTATCTTCTAAACCATCTCTTAGAATAATATGCGCAATGCCGAGGGCAAGCGCTCCGTCAGAACCCGGCAGAATCATATAAAAATCGTCTGCCCACTTTGCCGTTTTATTCCGGTGAACGTCTACGGCAATTATTTTAGCACCGGTTTTCCGTGCTGCCTCTGCTAAAAGAGCCTGATGCATATTTGTTTCTAAAGCATTTATTCCCCAGAATATTATCAGTTTAGCCTTAACCGAGTCTAAAGGATTTACCCCTCTTGACTCTCCGTAGGCAAGCTGATATCCTAAACTTCCGGCGGCGGAACATATAGTGCGGTCAAGAGAAGTAGCGCCTATTTTATTAAAAAGGCGGCGGTCCATGCTTGTTTTGTTAATTATACCTTCCGTTCCGCCGTAAGAATAAGGCAAAATACTTTCCGAACCGTATTTAGAAATGAGCTCTTTCCAACGTTTGGCAATTTCATCAACGGCGTCGTTCCAGCTTATTCTCTCAAATTCGCCGCCGCCCTTTTTTCCCGTTCTGCGCATCGGTTGCAATATCCGGTTTCCGTAAATACGCTCCGGATAAGACCTTACTTTTTCGCAGATAACTCCTTTTGTGACCGCCTGCGACGGATCGCCTGCGACTTTAACGATTTTACCGTCCTCAACTTCAACCTTTAAAGCGCATGTATCGGGGCAGTCGTGAGGACACACGGAATATTTTATTTCCATCAATACCTGTTTTTTTGCAACTTGATAGATATAGCGGTTTTAATTAAAATTTATATAAGTCATTTTTTGATTATGCACAGCAGCTTAGCTTGCTTACGTCTTTGGTAAAAGTCTGCGCTGCCAATTTGAGTCCTTCAGCCATAGTCGGATATACGCCAATCTCCTCGCCTATCTGCTGAATCGTGTAAGCATTTTGAAGATAGACACTTGCCTGCTGAATCGTTTCCGACGAATTGTGTGCAACCATATGAACACCCAAAACCCTTCCGGTTTTTTTATCTGCTATAATCTTTATAACGCCTTCTGTTTTAAAAATAGATCTTGCCTTTGGAACATATTCCACCGGAAAAACTGTTTTTATAACATCATAACCCTCTTTTATCGCAGTTTCTTCAGTCAGTCCTACCGACGAAACCTCCGGATCGGTAAATATAGTATGCGCAACAGCAGAATAATCGACTTTTAAATGTTTCGCGTGCAACATATTTTCCGCAGCAATTTTTCCGTCGTACGCAGCAGTTGTAACTAACCTCGTTAAACCGGTAACGTCGCCGCAGGCATAAATATTCGGATTGTCGGTTTTAAGTTCGCCGTCGACTTTTACGAAACCGTATTTGTCGGTTTTGACACCGACAACATCGAGACTTAAGCCGTCAGTATTTCCCACAACACCGGTTGCCATTAAAAATTCATTAAAATTAACTGTTTTAAGGCCTTCTTCAGTTTTTATTTCCGCAAATTTTTTGCCGTCTTTTTTATAAAGTCTGTTTATTGTTGAATTCATTAAAAATTCGATTCCTTCTTGTTTTAATATTTCAATAATGGAATCGGAAATCTCCGGTTCTTCATTAAGTAAAATCCGTTTTGAACGTCCCACAACAATAACTTTTGATCCAAACCTTCTAAACATCTGGGCAAACTCTAACGATACCGCTCTCGTACCAAGTATTAAAAGAGTTTCCGGCAGATAATCCAATTTTAAAATCTCTTCATTAGTAATATATCCTACTTCTTCCAAACCGTTAATATTAATTATCTGATTTTTAGAACCTGTGGCAATAATAAATTTGTCGGATGTAATTTGATATGGCTCTATATTTTTATCATTGGGCAAAACTTTTACTGAATTTTTTGACTCAAAACTTCCTTTGCCTTCTATAAACGTAATATTGTCATAGCCTTTTAATACGTTATAATATTTCATTTCTCTAAGACTGTCAAGAAGTTCGGTTTTTACTTTTATAAGTTCTTTAAAATCAATCCTGACTTGTTTAGTTTCTATACCTTTAAATTTATTATTAATGGGCTCGTAATATATTCTTGCAGCCTCTAAAAGATGTTTTGAAGGAACGCATCCTCTGTTAAGGCATGTGCCTCCTATTATCCAATTTTCTATAACACATACCTTTTTGCCTTCGTCTGCAAATTTAATAGCTGCGGAAAAAGCCGCAGAGCCCCCGCCAATCACTATTAAATCGTAATCATAGTTATGTTTCTTTTTTTCAGTAATGCTCCCTGTTGCTATATTGCTTTTTTCTAATTCATCTTCCGAAACATTAGAAATTTCATGAGATAAAGGTTTATATCCCGCATTTTCAATGCTTTTTGTAATATCTTCAACCTTTATGTCGTCTGCAGCTAAAATTAAACTTTCTTTTTTAGCCAAAGACGTATCGATTTTGACAACTCCCTTTACTTTATTTACAGATTTATTTAAAGATGTAACGCAATGCTCGCAGGTCATACCCTCGACATTAATTTTAATCTTTTTCATTATTTTTCTCCTTTACTTAAGTTAATTTGCTGTTTAATTATACTCTTGATATTTATTATACACCATATACTTAAGTATAATGTCAAGATTTTTCTTAATTATTTAATATAAAGTTAATCTGGGGCTTTTTAATTTACTTTTACTTTATTATATCCATGAATTTTAAAAATGCGGATATTATTGTTTCAGGTTCGGGCGGGCATCCTTTGATGTGTATTACCGGCTTAAAATATTTTGAAACTGGTCCGCATACGGAATAAGAATCCTTAAAAGGTCCGCCGTTTTCGGCGCAGTCTCCCACGGTAACAACAAACTTAGGCGAAGGAATATTTTCGTAAGTCTTTAAAAGCGGATTAAGCATATTTCTTGTTAAACAGCCTGTTACTATAAGAACGTCGGCATGTTTGGGGGAAGCTACGAATTTTATGCCGAATCTTTCCAAATCGTAATAGGGGTTTGAAAGCGCGGCCAGTTCGGTTTCGCAAGCGTTGCAGGAGCCGCTGTCCACAAGTCTGACAAATAAACTTCTTCCAAATACCTTGTCAATGGAACGTTTTAAATCATATCCTTTAATTAAAACCGACCCCGTCCCGCTTTCCAGATTTATATCCTGCGTCTTATTTTTAAACAACAATTTTTTAAAAAACATTTTATGAATACCGTCTCCTATCAAATTACTTATTATAATAAGGGATTTATCCGTTTCGTTAGCAATATCGTTTATTAAATTAAATTATCGCTTTGATAAACACATCACAATCACATATCGTTCCCTGCATATGAAAGGTTAAGGCTTTTGTTTATTAAAGGAAAATCGGCAATTATATTTCCAAGAACGCCGTACTGAATAGAAGGCCAAATTCTAAACGACGGATCGATATATTTAAGTCTGAAAATCTTTCCTTTATCATCAGCCATTATATAAAAAAAAGCATTACCTCTTGAAGTTTCAGAGTTACCTATTGCATAACTGTATGCTTCAGGATTGCTATCAAATGAAACGGTAACATTTCCTTTGGGCATATCAGACAATAAATCCAAAATTATTTTCTTTGAAAGATAAATTTCCTTTATTCTTAAAGCCGTTCTTGCAAAGACGTCTCCACCGTCAAGAATAAGCGGCTTTAAATTTAACCTGCCGTATATAAGATAAGGAAATTCCGCTCTGGTATCGCGTTTAAGTTCCGACGCCCTTGCACTTATTCCGCAAAGCGAAAGCTCTTCCGCAGTTTTCTTGTTAATTTTTCCCGTAAATTCAAGTCTGTCTAAAACCGAAGAGGAACTTAAAATAAATTCTTCAGAATCTTTTATAATATTTTCGACCTTCTTGACTGTCTCCTCTATTGACTTAAGTTTCTCGGAATCAAGGTCTAAATTGACGCCGCCTAAGGTTAAAGAATTGAACATAAACCTGTGTCCGCTTAAATTCTTATTAAGCCTCATCAACTCTTCCTGAAGCGCAAACAGATTCTGCGCCGGCAGGGCAAATCCTATATCCATAAAAACCCATGCAACATCCCGCACATAGTTCCAAATTCTTTCAAGTTCCGCAAAAATTACCCTTACATATTTTGCTCTTTCGGTTATTTCGATATTTAAGATGCTTTCTGCAGCTTCTAGATAGCTAATTGATATATTGACGCTGTTATCTCCGGAAATTTTTGAAATAATTCCTAACGCTTCCTTAAAATCTTTGCCTTCGCAGAGTTTTTCGATACCCCTGTGTTTCCAAAAATGTCTTATTTCAAGCTGCAAAACCGGCTCTCCCGCTAAAGAAAACCTGAAATGCCCGGGTTCGATTATTCCCGCATGCACAGGTCCTACTAATACGTTAAAAATGCCTTCCCCCAAAATCTCTTTA
>JBMFVW010000042.1:2218-6411 GCA_049965795.1 Candidatus Acidulodesulfobacterium sp. | reverse complement strand
AAATTTCACATTTATAAGAATATTATTCCCGCTTGAATTAAACGTAATATCTTTAGATATGTGATTATTGCTAAAAAGATAACCTATCGAAAAACCTATAGCAGAACCCATAACGGTATCAGATAACCAGTGCTTGTTTTTATAAACGCGTTCTGCATCCACTGCAGCCGGTATGAGATATAGAAGAGGCTGTTTGTAGTAAACGGCATAAGGGGTAACCATAGACCATGCTATAGTGGCATCTCCGGATGGAAACGAGTTGTACTTATTCTTGATATTAAACGGTTTAAACTCAAATGGATTATTTGTTCCATAAGGTCTTTCCCTTCCTGCGGTTACCTTTATTGCTTCAGCTATGACGCCTGCGGCTAAACCTGATTCCATAGACGTAAAAGATGCATTCATTAACTTTATGTTTTTAGTATAATACCCGTAAAGAGAAAATAAACCGGCTGCAGGAAATGTATAATAAGGTTTTCCGAACGGATAAACCGTATTGGAAGCAAAACTTGCTGCATTGTTTTGATGATGAACCATATAAGCATGCATGCCCCTGTCTAATAAAAAACTGCTTCCGAGAATAGCCGCAAATCCCAAAACATAATCTTTGTTTTTTAACAAAAATGACGGATACGATTTTATATCGCCGGCTGCTACATAATACAAATTATCTATTGTATTTCTATTTCTATTGCTAGTATAATTATTGCTATGTGCCCCTGTATGCTCACCTATTCCTATATTTCCGCTGCTATTGTTGCGGGCATCGGCATTTACGGGAAAAATACATGTAATTAGAAGAATAAGAATAAGAGGAATAAAAAACAAAATAGATAAATTAAATCTAACGCGCGCGCGATTCGACATGTTTCAGCTCCCAGTATAATTTCATAGCGTATTGATAATTTAATGACGGCGTAGCTGAATGATACGCCGAAATCCCATACCAGTTAAATCCATAAGTATCTATTTTACGGGATATTATCCACGTGCCGAACATAATATCAAAGCAAGGAATTAATCCGTAATAATAAGGATAATGAAACCTGTTAAACCAGTATTTATTTATCTGCATTAATCCTATATCGAAATTATTATTTAGATTCATACTTAAAAGCTTTTCTGCCGAGTTGAAACTATTAGGATAATACGATTTGCCGTTTATATTTAAAGCGTAAGGCTCAAAGCCCGATTCCGCCTTTGCGATTGCATAAACTATCCAGTATGAAACACCGTAGCGGATTGAGGCGCCGGCGATACAGGAATTAAAGCCGTTAATATTATTGAAGCGTTTTGCAGCGTTAACTTGATTCGCCGCCGCTTTTTCCGACAATACAGATAGGAAAAAAAATAAAAAAACAAAAAACAATAATATTCTTTTATTCATTTTTCTTTTCTTTAGTTTGGGGAATATTTTAAAAGTGTTCCTGTTCGCTTGTAAACAGCAAGTATTAATCTTGTTAATTTAGATGTTATTCTTCCATAATCGAAAGGTACAAAAATGATATCTCCGGGGTTTATTTTTTTCGGTCGTTCGAATATAGCAAATTCCCATCTATTTTTTGCCTTATTCCATACTATAAAATTTCTGCTTATTTTTTCTATTTTACCTGTTGCTTTTATTATATATAAAAACCCGCTGACGGCATCTGACCTTGTTCCATGAGATTCATCAAGATAATACTTATAAGTTTGGTTTTTTTTAAAATAAAATTTCCCCGGGTTCTTAACGGCTCCTTCTACAAACACATATTTAGGTCTGCCTTTTATAAGGACTATGTCATTGTTTTTAAGTCTTAAATTGTCTTTCGTATTAAGAAGCAACACGGGATTTTTTAAATGTATAATGACTCTGCCCGACGGTTTTAGTTTTAAAAACTGACGGGCAATTTTTTGCCTTACATACCGGTTTAAGCCTTTAAGATGTTCTATTTCCCGCCTCAGCCCGATTAATTCAACTTTTCTATCTATTTTAAGCTGTTTTCTGAATAAAAATGCATTTTTAAGGTATGCTTTAGCTTCTGGCGGCCAAATTTCTTCTAAAAGATCGGATAATCTTGAACCGTATTTTAATTTATAGATTCCTGGTTTACGTATAAAACCTTTTATCTCAACATGAATATATCGGGTTTTTGCATTAGCGTTGATTGAATTAAGTACAAATACTAGAAAAACTATAAGTATTAAAAAAAATAAATTTTTTATTTTTAGCATATAATTATATTAACTATTTTTTTTCATTTTTAATCTATTCCTATTCTTATCTATAAATTCTATAAAAAATACTATAAATATTGCTATAAACAACGAAGAAACGCCGGCAACGGCGACAATCAGCTTTTTATTAGGTTTAAAAGGCTTGTACGGAACTATCGGCTTATCGATAACCTGGACGTATAAATTATTTTTAAGCGAATTCAATTTTGATTGTTCGTACATCTTTTCCAGAACGCCGTATTTTGCGCGCAAAAAATTTAATCTGATAACCAAATTGCTAAAGCTCGTCCCGCCGTTCTGAAAGAGAGAATAAAAAGAAAGTAGATTTTTAGATGCTCGCGAAACAGGCGGCATCGTAATATCATATTTTTTTTGTTCTGCGGATATTTTAGAACTGACGGAATTAATCTTATTTCTTGTGAGTATTAACTGTTTTTTAAGGAAAATTACATTCATTTTGGACAGAGTAAAGGCCTTTTTATTAAGAATATTATCCAGTTCCGTAACATACGTTTTAGCAATTTTTTGGGCAAGTTTTGGATTTTTATTCTGGACGGATATAGTTATAGTACCTAATCTTTTATTGCTCGAAACCGTTACTAATTTTTTTAAAATAGCCGAAGATTTAATAAGTTTATTTTTAGAATTTTTATTTGTTATAAAAACAGGCACGAGATTCAATTTTTTTATAACCATATCTCTTATAGTCCTGCTATGCAGTACAGCGAGTATTTTATCCGTGCCGCTGTTTTGAGGAAGCGATATCGGTAAAAAATTGGCTGCCATACTAAGAAGCGATGAGCCGGTGCTTGATGAAGAAGTTATAGGTATAACGGTTGCATTGGATTTATACATAGGCGGCAATATAAAACTGATTATTACCGCTATTACTACCGCAGAGGCAAAAAAAATCCCGATAAATTTTCTTCGCTTCCATATTACCGACCATAATTCGATTAGATCTATTTCATCTTCAGAACTATTCTCTAAAACCGGCGCAGTATAATTTTTTACATCATTTTTATTTTCCGTTTCCATTATAAATACCTTATTAAAGCAACAGTTGAAATTGACTGGAACATTATCTGAGTAATATCTTTAATTAGCGGCATCCATAAAATAGGTGCTTCAAATTTAGGCGGCACTACTATAGCGCTTCCTGGTTTAACCGGCGTATTGTAAAAATTTTGCCCTAAGCCTATAAATGACCAGAAAGACGACATTTCGGCAGCCGACAAAACTCTTCCGTTAGCTTTTATAAGATAAGTCTCTCCTGTATTGGCGTTGCTCCTGAAACCGCCCGCTTGATTTAAATACCATTTCACCGTTTTGCCCGGAATATAAGGAATAGCAATTTGATTAAACACTGCCCCCATTACGAGAACATAATCGGGTTTCGTGGGAATAAACACAAAATCTCCAGGCACTAATTTTATATTTTGATTAGAATACTTTAAAAATCTTAAATGATTCGGAATATCAAGAGAAATCCTGCCGAGACCCTGCATAGAAACTTTTTTTAAACTTGCAATATATTGTTTTTCCTGATATGCGATAGCTTTATATTGCAAACCCTGCTGAGCAGCGCTGCCCACTCCCGTTACCGGCGCAGACTTGGCCATTTCCGATTTGATATCTAATATGGACTCGTTAAGCTGAATTTTTTGAAGAGCCTTTACTGAACGTCTTATAAAGACCAAAGCCTTAGGATAGGCCGCAGAAGTGTACCCACCTGCTTCGACAATCAGGTTATAAAGCGTCATGCCTCTTTTAAGAACATAAACTCCCGGGCGCCTTACCTGCCCTAAAATTGTAACGGTGGATGTTTTATCCGTAGGGCCTAATTTTTTGATAAGTATGCTTTCCCCCGGAAGCAGTTTTATGTTGTCTTTCATATTGTTGTGATACAATAAATCGTTTAAAAATACAACGCCGACTAAATTTGATTTCTTACGTTTATGCCTTGGAAATAAATG
>JBMFVW010000042.1:0-2118 GCA_049965795.1 Candidatus Acidulodesulfobacterium sp. | reverse complement strand
ATTTGATTTCTTACGTTTATGCCTTGGAAATAAATGCAATTTATTGATTTTAGCATTTGAGAATATATATGCCTTTAAATCCTTAGGCGAAATTTTAAAACGGATATTTTTAAAAGCGCTAAGCAGTGTTAAACCTTTATAATATTCGATAAAAGAAGGTCCTGTTATGCCGTATCCGCTTATTTCAATTGGTTTTACTATCCATTTAGGATAAAAAATGATTTTTTCTCCCGTGTGCAGTCTGATATTAAATTTTCCGTCTAAAACATCTTTAGGAGAAAATATTATTATCTTGTTTTTATATTTTCTTACAACTTGGGCAAAGTTTAGATTTGTATTCTTTAAGAGAACTATTTTTTTAATGAGGCTTTTTAATGTAGGCGTAGTTTTTGTCGAATAAATCCCTGGATAGGCAACATCGCCGGATACGGTAATTTCATTGTTTATCAGTTTGCTAAATGTACTGCCGACAATTATCACCTGACCGTTTTGTACTTTTTTATTTAAAAAATTGGCATTTGCAAGATTTGCCGTAGAAATCTTAAACTGTCCGTTAGATAATTTTATTGTTTTTATATTTTCCTTGCGGGAATAAAATTCAAGGCCGCCGGCCATTTTAATAACCTGTTTAATGGTAGTGCCGGGTTTTATTTCGTATATAGCGGGTCTTTTTACGCTTCCTTTAACGGCAACGGTTTTTCCTATCGGAGGAACGTATATTACATCTCCTTGATATAAGAAAGTATTAACCGGCAGACCGCTTAAAAGTAATTTATAAAGGTCAACATGGATGTTTTTTATAACGCCGTTTATGTCCTCCCTGACGATAATATTTCTAAGGCTGCCTTCGCGGGATACGCCGCCGGCCAAAGTCAATGCGTCCAAAACGCTGTAGGTTCCGTTTACCAGTACGGCGCCGGGCTTTTTAACAAATCCGGATACGTAAACGGTAAATTGCCTTAATTTGTCTAATGAAACATTAACGGAAACATTTTTGAATCTTTTAGAAAATTTTTGGGCAATAATTTTGTTTACTTCCCCGAGACTTTTACCCCATACATACATAGTTCCTATAAAAGGTATGTTTATCATCCCTTCCCTGTTCACTTTCAAGTCTTTAAAGGAGTTTGGGATTCCAAGAACTTCCGCAGGCGCGCCTGACACGTAAATAGATAATGAATCGCCCGGTCCGACGATATAATTATTTCCGACAGCTCCAACTATAGTGGGTTTAATTTTTCTTCCGTAAAAAAAATTATACCCGAATTGGACGAGGGGCTTTCCGAAATGATAAAGCCTATAATACATATTTTCTATTTTTGAAGGCGGTAAAACGGCGGGCTTTTTTGCTTTTTTACTTAGAAGGCTCTTTGATATTTTTTTTGAAGTTAAACTTTTTGAGCTTTTTGTTCTATTATACCTGGCTATTATCTGGGACTTAGTAAACCCTTGGGGAGCCGGTAATTTTGCGAGCATATTTTGAAGGCTTGGAAGGTTCTGCGCTGAATCGGCATTAACTTTAGAAATATTAAAAACAGGCAATAAAAAAATACTCAGTGCTAAAATTAATATCCAATTTTTTTTATTCATACATCAGCTTTCCTTTGTAATATTATGCTTTATTAAGATTATAAAATTAATTTACGCCATATTATATAATATTTTATAAAAAAAATCAATTTAAATTAACAGCCTAAAACCACTCCTTTAAAATTGATAATGGCTATCGTAATTACTCCGATATCTTTATATATAATAGAGATTATAAATTATAAATAGATTATGATAAATAAATTTTACATTCATTATAAATATTTGTAAAGTAAATTTTATAAATTCACGAAAAGGAAAAGTTTAGATCTAAGTTTAAAAATAAAGGCAGGAGCAAAGGGCTATTATATTATAATTGTTTAACTACAGCATAAATACAGCCAAGATATTCGATATTCATGGATTGCTTCCGCAGATATTGTCAGATTACCCAGACTCAACTTCCTTTTTCTCTTTATCTAAATAATTGCTCATTAAAATTAAGTATATCCATATAGTCCCATTCGCGGTATGCCATAGCTTCCGAAAAAGTAGTAAGTTGTTTATTTTTAAATTTAGTGATAAAAT
>JBMFVW010000041.1:1197-6767 GCA_049965795.1 Candidatus Acidulodesulfobacterium sp. | reverse complement strand
TCGGCAAGAAGAACGTAATCCTGTTCAACCTGAGTAGAAAGAATAGAAGAAAGAATTTTTTCGAGGTCGTTAAAATAAGACTGAACGCTTTTGCCGTCGTAAACAAGATTGTTGTAGTCTATTTTTAAAAACTGTGAGATCTTTTCCATAATCTGGACAAACATAGTAAGACCGCTTAAATAAGCGGAAAAATCTTTAAATCCTCCTAAACTGTTTCCCCATCTGATTTCATCTGTGGTTTTTACTATTCCGGCTTTAAATTCTTTTAAAAATGTCATGGCTGCGTTTAACGAACCGTTTAAAAGTTCCAGCTGATCCATAGTGGTTATTTTTATCTCGTCGGCATCGCCAAGCTTAAATGCTTTTGATTTATCGGCGCTCAACATTAAATCGTCGTATTGGGTTCCGTTTATAACTATGTTTTTTATTACTTTGCCTTCGGGTATAAAACTTTTTACGCTGCCGCCAAATAAAATGTCGTGCATACTGCCGGCTTTTTGAATAGAATCGTTTAAATTGCCGTCGATATATAATTTCATTTTAATACCTCCGTTAGTTATATAATTTTTATAAATTTTTTATTTTTTCTAAAAAAATTAAAGAAATTTTTTTAAATATATTTAGCTGCAGTTTATAGCGTGAGTAATTCTTAAGAGAATCGACGGCAAGACCGAATAAATCGTAGCTTACGGAACTATTCTGGTTTATAACGTGAATCTGATTAAATAAAGACAAGTCGTCGTAAACCGAAGCTATATATTTTAAATCAAAATCGATAGATTTAATGCCGACCGTATGCTCGTCTATTTTTATAACATTAAAAGGATCGTTTAAAGCAAGATTTATCATTTTTTTAGACTCGGACATACCTCTTTTACATAAATCGATAAGATTTTCAACAGACTTCAATTCTTCCTCTATATCTAAGCTAAGATTATATTCTATACCCTCAAAGCAGTCAAGAAAAAGTTGAATTTCTTTTTCGTCTATTTGCCAAAAATCTCCCTCGTAATAATGTTCAAGAGACAGTTTAAGTATTTTAAGTTTAAGATCTTTAAAATTTAGTTTAATTTTTACGGCAGGCAGAAAATCAATAAATTTTTTAGAATCAAAACGGGATATATAGGGAATAATGCCCGTATTTTTGTATTTCGAAAGTTTTTCGGCATAGCAGCCGGCTTCATCTTTTAAAACCGTTAAAGATAAATCGTAAATATACTCCGGTTTAATTAATCCCTGACAAACTGGATTTAAACATTTTAAGTTAAAATCGCAGGGAAAACACCCTATATCGGGCACAACCAGCAGACGGTTTTCGGAGTATGGTCCTGTTTCCAGAAAACCTACGTTTCCGGTATAAATTACGATTAATTTAGTACCGGCGGCTACGCCTATATGCATTGTTCCCGTATCGTGAGTTATAAGGAGATTTGAGCGGCTTACTATCAGAACAAGGTCGGAAACGGAAGTTTTGCCGGTAAGGTTGATAAGTCTTTGGTTAGAAACAATGTTTTCTATAAAACCGCCGGCTTTAGTATCGTAGTCTGCTCCAAGTAAAACTATTTTAGTTTTATTATCTCCGTTTAAAAACATTTTGGCTAATTCGGCAAAATAGTCGTAACGCCATTTTTTAAGTTCCGTCGATGCTCCTATTGCAAAAGAAATTATGTTATCGGTTTCTTCTATACCGTATTTTTTTAAAACTTCTAAAGTTTGTTCGCCTTCTTTTTCAGATAAGTCTAAATATATATTGTTGACGTGTATTTTGCTTCCGCCTTTGTTTAAGCTTATCGTTCTTTCATATAGATCTACTAAATTTAAAACGCTGACTTTCCTGTTTTTGACGGCAGAAAATATATAGGCTATCATTTCGTTTGTAGATATTATAACTCCTTCGCGGGTTACCGATAAACCGATAGTTTTTAAAGAATTTAGCACGTAAAGGAAATATACGCTGAACTCGTCGTGGGAAAGATTTACGGCAATGTCGTATTTTATGTTTATGATACCGTCAAATATTTCATTCAGCGCTTTTAATACATCTATAGTAAATTCGAAATTATTTGCTTTAAGAATTTCGGATAGTCCGGTAACGTCTATAGGTTTAATCTCATCGATATACGGAAGAAAAGGAGATATTTCTGCAAATTCTTTAGATATTATAAGTTTAACTCGGCTTTCAGGATAAGCTAATTTAATTTTTTTAAAAAGAGCTGTAGACTGTATAAGGTCTCCCATACGGGTAAGATTCAAGATAATAATATTTTTCATTGCAATTTTACAGCCCTTCGAGTTTTACTAATTTTGATTTTATAGCCCAAAGCATTAAAATAAGGGCTTCGGATTTAGAAAGTCTGCCTTTGCCGCTCTTTATATGTTCGACCATATCTTTTATAGAAAGAGATTTTTTGTCCGAAAACTGCATAATAAGATCGTGAAGTTCTTTATTTCCTTCGGTTTCTTTCAATAGCTCGGAAATATTTTGCTTTCTCGTTTCAAATTTAGATTTTATCTGTTCGTATGAACTTAAAAGTATTATATTCATCATCTCGAGGACTCTTTGTTCGTAAGTATGATTTTTAACGACGGTTTTTCTGCCGTGTTCGGCAATTGCCAGCCTTTCATCTTCGTTTGCAAGGTAGTACTTTATTTTCTTTCTTAAATCGTCAACGCTTTCAAAAACTACAAAATCCTTTCCGTCTTCAAAAACTCCATCCATATATTTGCGCCTGTCGACAAGCTGAAAACCTCCGCAGGCTAAAATTTCGTAAACCCTCGGATTTAAAAAATCTCCGTTTGGATTTATATCCCAGTGCCACATGGAAGAATGAAGATTTATATTTATTTTGGAATAGTTGTAAATTTTAACGGCTTCTTCTTCGGTAAACCTCCTGCCTTCGTCTTGAATCAACAGGCTTAAAGGCAGTCCGACATACCAGTCTGCTCCCCATATTTTAAAATTAAAATCGACAAGCTGAGCAAAAACGTTTTTTCTGTTGTAATAGCCGGCTCCAGCAAAACTAACGTCCGAACCGTATTTTATCTCATCTTCTTCGTTAATTTCGGTAATTTTTTTATGAAAATTTGGAAGGCAGGCCAAAGGAAGATAGTGATAGTTATCAGCTCCTATATTTTTAAGCTCCGCAAAAAAATCGTCTTTCTGTATGGTAAAAAAATAATCTACGTTTTTTGCTATAGTATTCCAATATGTAAGCGTCCTAAAATCTTCGACAAACCAGTATGCCGTTTTAATGCCCATACTTCTAAGCTTTAGCAGAGTTCTTTCGCTTGCAGGAGACTGCGCCATAAAAACAACCAAATCCGGAGGTTCGTTAAAAACCGAAGAAAGAAGTGCTTCGGACATAAGGTTGAAAAGACCTTGTTTTAAAGAATTTACATGATCCTCGTTAGGGGTAAATTCGCCAATATATTTATAAGCATCGTAAAATTTTGAAAAATCTAGTATTTTTGCGTCGTAACCGAGGTTTAAAAGAGCAGAATACAGATAATTTCCGATTGTAGAAGAACCGCCGTACATAGGCTGTACTACCAGTACCTTAAAAGAAGAAGGAGTAAAAAACTGGTTAATTCCGTGAAGTTTACGTATAAGGTCGTATGATTCGGAAAATATTTTTTTATACGACGGCAGTTCGCAAAATAATATACTGCCTTTATCGAGTTCAAGTTTTTTGGAAATTGCGGAAGCGTCTAAATGCTGATTTTCGCTTACAATATCTAACGCCGTAATATTTACGGCGGACAACAATCCGGAAACGTCGAAATTGTCCTTTATAAATTCAATAGAAGCTTTAGCAGGCTCGATTACTTCTATTTTAATTTCTTTGCCGTCTTTTTTTAAAAAATCGGTTAAAGCTTTTACGTGATAACCTGCCCCAAGCCCGAAAATTATTATTTTATCCGGCATTCCTTCCGAATTGATCCTGTCCGCAACCTGAGCCGCCCATTTTTTGGCTTCGGATAGAGGATCGTAAGCCGAATGAACTGTTATTCCGTTAATCTTAAAAGACGGAGCGTCAGAAATTTTTGTTTTTATAATTTCAAAAGTAATATTATTATTCATATATTTTTAAAATATCTATAGCGTTATATAAAAGCAAAATCAGGTCGTTAAAGCTTTTTTCAAAGCCGGAAAATTTTAGTTCGTCTATAAAATAATCGCTTGCAAGTTTAAAATAGCCGTAGTTTAAGCCGATAGATTTCACCGTTTCTTTGAATTTTTCAAAATATTTATCGCCTTCTTCTTTGCCAAACGATTTATATACATTTTCAAAAACGTCTTTTATGAAATAAATTTCCTTTATCAAAGAATTAAGCTCTCTTTTGTCTATTTTATAATATTTATTAGTGTATCTCAAAACATTATTTATATTTGTTTTTACGCTATTTTTTGAAAGTACGTTAATCCAGCAGAATTTTAATATTTCCGAAGCAAATTCGTCTTTAGATATTTTTCTTTTATATAACGGATAAAAATGAATAGAGTCTATATGTTTACAGACGGCAACGGAAAAATTCCCCTTTTTTGCGTTTGCAATAACTCTTTTTTTTACGTCTGAAAGTTTAATTTCCTGCTCATTATGTTCTTTTAAAACATAGTCCATTTTATTTTTAATAATCTGCATTAAAGCAAGATTGAAAACATCTTCCGGATTTATATCATTTTTGCATGCATAATTATAGCGGCAAGGCTCGTGCTGCATGCACGGATAACAATTTATCTTTGAACTTATTACGTATGAATTTTCTATGTGGGGTCCGGTTTCGTAAAAATTGGCGCTGCCTATATAAATAGAAACAGACGGAATATTAAAAATCTGAGCAATGTGCAAAGTTCCGGTGTCCGATGCGATAATCAAATCAAAATCTTTTATTAGATAAATCAGCTCGTTTATGCTTGTCTTTCCGGTTAAATCTATAAAACTTATGCCGTCAGGCATTTTTTTCTTTATTTCTTCGGCAGCAAAAGATTCGCCTGCCGTTCCGACTATTATTATTTCGCAGTTTAAATTTGCAGAAAGCAAAGCTATTAATTGCGCATAATTTTCAGACTGCCAAATTCTTTTTACGTGTGTTGCTCCTATTGAAATGCAGATTCTAACCTGACGTCCGCTTATACTTTCTTTACTTTCTTCAGTCTTTTTTTTAAAATTTATAATGTCGTACGAAGTCTTTATTTCGGCAGGTTTCTCTATACCTATGAGAGAATATAAATCGGTAATATGTATCCTGTTAAGACTGCGATTTTTTACTATATTGAAAAGATAGTTAGCAGCGCCGCTTCTTGAAATCGATTCTGCAGTTTTATCGGATTTATACAAAACGATAAAACCATATTTTTTATTTTTAAAAAAACTTAGAAAGAGAGAATTAGCAAAATCGTAGTTTAAGTTTACGGCAAAATCATAATGAGAAGCAAAATCAGTTAAAAATTGACTAAATTCGTTTAAACGTTTAAATGAAATTTTAACAGGATTTAATAATTTTTCGTAAGTAATAAAATTTATTTTTGCATTAAAAATATTTCTTATTCCGAATATGCTTTCATCTAT
>JBMFVW010000041.1:0-1097 GCA_049965795.1 Candidatus Acidulodesulfobacterium sp. | reverse complement strand
GCATCTTTTTTTAAGTTCGCGGTAGTAAGATGAATAGACAAAAAAGTATAAAGTTTATTTAAATTTTTTGCCGTTTCTCCGCCTTTTTCTATATTAAGACGCGCATTAAGCTCGTTAATTATGGAAACTGCATTAGATATATTTATTGATTTACCGGCATAATCGTTTTGAGCAAGCCTTTCTTTTGCTTCCTTGACAAAATTTATAGCGCCTTCATAAGCCATTATTATAAGCGTGCCTTGATCAACGGTATTAACGTTTATATTTTCGTATTTTGAAACTGCATTCATAGTAAAATTTATCCTCCTTAAAGTTTTTTATATAAAAAAATTATAATTAATTTATAATTAAATAAATAGTTAAGCGCCTTGAGCTATCATCTGTTTTATGCTATTAGTCATTGCAGAATTAGTCGTCTGCATCTGCCCTATATAAGATTCCAAACTTGAAAACTGCTTAGTGTACATCCCCATCTGATCCTGTACCAATGCCTGCTGAAGAGAAATTTGGTTATTCATCGCAGTAAGCTGGTCGTTTATATCCTGTTCGCTGAACTGTATGACTCCGTTTGCAGGATTTGTATATGTATTTAAAAAATTCGTCAAACTGCCCGGGTAAGATGCACCGTCCGCAGTCGGCGAACCGTTTACTAAAGAGCTGAAAAACTGCTGAACCTGCTGCGGATCGGACGTCAGCATATTATTTAACTCGGCCGTATTAAGCTGCAGCTTACCGGAGCCGCTTGAACTTTGGGTAATTCCGTAAGTAGAAGCAAGTCCGGCATTTCCGGAAAGACCCGCAGCTTCGCCCCCTATAAAACTGCTAAGATTAGTTACTAAATTAGTCAACGAAACATTACCGCCGAGAGGACCTAGTGTTTCCGATTTTGTATTCCCCGAACCGCTCGAAGTTACCGTATTTTCTGTTGCAACATCGCCTATTACTTGATTATATGCCGAAATAAAACTGCTTACGGCATTGTCAATAGTCTGCGTATCTAAACCTACCGTTATAGTCGTAGAGCCTGTGGACGCAAGACTTAGGGTAACGCCGGGAATAACGTTTTGTACGGTATTAGACTGGCTTGATATATTTAT
>JBMFVW010000040.1:0-8713 GCA_049965795.1 Candidatus Acidulodesulfobacterium sp. | reverse complement strand
TAAAATGGCAAAAATAGCTATTATAGTTTTAGAAGGGCCGGCTTTGGAGGAATCGGTTGCAAAAATAAGGCATGCAATGATATACTCAAAAGAAATTAAATTGTCTGGAAATGAAGTAACACTTATTTTTGACGGAAACGGCACAAAATGGTTAGATATTATTTCAAATGAAACTTCAAAATTTGATTTTTTGAATAAACTATTTAAAGAAATAACGGAAATGGGTATAGTGTATAAAGCATGCGGCTTCTGTTCTGCCAGGAAGGAAGTTAAAGAAAGCTTATCTGTAAAAAATATCCAGTTTTTATCTGAGTTTGAGGGGCATCCAGACGTCGGAAAGCTCATAAACGAGGGCTGGCAAATTATCGTTATTTAACTCAAAAAGGTGATTAAAAATGAAAAAAATAAAAATAGAAGTCGGCGGTATGACTTGTGAGCATTGCGTAGCAAGGGTTAACAAATTTGTAAAAAACGTAAATGGCGTAACAGACGTTAAAACTTCATTGAAAGAAAATCAATCTTATATCGAGACAAACGACGATGTTTCCGTTGATTCTATAAAATCGGCTATAGAAGATGCAGGTTATAAGCCGGGCAAATACGAAATTGAATAAAGCTTATTAAATAGCCTATAAATTCAGTAAGTAATTTTTAAGATTATAAAAACAGTCTTTAAGTAATTCTTCGCTTTGAGATGACTTAGAAAGCATAATACAGCCTTCGAACGAGCCTATTATGAAACTTGCAACGCTTTTAACGTCGGTATTTTTATCTATTATTTTTTTTGTTACGGCGTTTTCTAAGGCTTTCTTTATATATCCATGCCATAAATCTATTACTTCGTTTATATATTTTGCCAAAATCTCGTCTTTTGCAGACAGTTCAAGCATTAAATTCCCAACAGGACAGCCGTTTTTAGCTAATCTTTTCCCGTTTTTACGATAAATATCGTCGATAACTTTAATTATTGCGGATATCGGATTTTCTGCATTGCTTATGCTGCTCCAGTTGTCAGAGTAAGCGGGTTTAATTACTTCTTCTATTACGGCTGCGGCAATATCTCTTTTTGATTTAAAATGATAATAAATACACCCCTTGGTAGCGTTAATTTTATCTAGTATGTCTTGAATGCCCATGCCTTCATAACCTTTTTCTAAAAGAAGGTTGTATGCGGCATCTATTATTTCTTCTCTTTTAAGCAACTTTAATTTCCTAAAAACGGATAGGAAAAGGCGTCGGATTAATTTTTTGCAGAAACTTTATGTATTAATTTACTTTCACCTTTTCCTTCCAAATTTTTCTCCAATATCGTTTATTTATTCAACTTTAGGGCATGATATCTTAAATCCCCGGCATTAAACGCATATTACTATAACTTAAATATCTTAATTTTATAATTATATGCTGATTAGCCGTTAAAATAAACTAAAAAGTTATTGGCTGATATCCGTCTGCCATAAATCCGGCTATTGCTTGTCCTACATGAACGAGTTCCATTTTCTTGCCTGTTAAAATAGGTGCGATTCCATATCCTTCGGCTATGGCAACGCAAGCCTGAGGAACGATATTATTTGCGAGGACCTGTTCATAAGCTTCCAGTATTTCTTTGTCGTCAGTTTTTGCAATAAATTCCTCTCCTGGACCAAAAAAGACTAATTTTACGTCTTCGAATGCACCTCCGTTTTTTGTTCTCCATGCAAAGTTAAGCCCTACTTTAACTTTTGCGGAATCGTTTCCGCCCGATAAGATAATTACCAAAGCTTTTGCTTTCGACATAATAAATCCTCCTTTAATTAATTATAATAGGTTATATTTTAGGGCAGTAATACAAACATACCGACCAGTTTGTATTTTATTGTAGTAATGCAAAAATGTCAAGTTAATTTATTATGAAATGTAAAAAATTTTAAAAAATAAAAAGGATAGTTAAAATAGGTTAACAAGTATAAATAAAGAGTTTAAAATAATTCCCTAACCGTTTTTAGAAATAAACTGCAGAACGGCCAGGGAATTTTTAATCAAACGCAAACTGCGCTTATTTGCACTCTTTTCAGGAATAGCAAGAATCCTTTAAGCCGTAATCTTTGTTAATTAATGAATAAAATTCTTCTGCGGGAATTTCTGCAAACATCGGCGCATCATACACCTTTTTCATAAAAGTCACCTCCTTTTGTTATTCGTTATTATAGATATATTTTTTACTTAAAAGCTTTTTAATCAAGGCATCAAAATCTTTTTTTGCTTCCTGCTCAGTCACGTTAAATTCACTCGTTATCGTCAGCAATATATCTTCGCTTGTAGTGCGGCCGTCGCATAGGGATAAAATTTTATAGGATATTTCGTTAAGTTTATAAATATCGCCGGTTTCGTTATCAAAAAAGAAATAGTTTGTTTCGTCTTGTTTTATCGAGACAGTATCCGAAAGTTTTAGCATTTCATCATTCATTGTAAAATTTTATTTTTTTATATCCAGCACTGAGGGTCCTTTGAATTTAAATTGTGATTATAATAATAGCTTATTGCTTTGCATCCGCCGCATCTATCCGAATGAAAGCAACCGGCGCACTCGTTTTTTTCGCTCTTTTTTCTTAAATTCCATAAAATATCGGAATTATACCACACTTTAAATAATCCGTCCGTCAATATATTTCCAAGCGGAAGATAAAGCCTTCTGCAAGGAAGCAGAGTGCCGTCATGCATTATACATAAGGACGATAAACCTATAGGGCAGTATCCGCCTGCATTTTCGTCTATAAGGTTCCATAAAGGGCGCGACGTCGAAAGTTTAGTATTATAATTTTTAAATTCGATTTTTGATTTTTCATAAACGTCGGTATATATTTTTTGTAAATCTTTAGCATCAATAAAAAATTCGTCTTTTTCCTTATCATTCATAGTAGTCATTCTTTCTACCGTTAAAGCGTCTATATTAAGCGAAGCTGCCAATTCCGGCATTTTAGAAGCTGATGCAGCATTTTTTTTATGAAGGGTAAACATCAAAACCGTTTTTATTTCAGAATTTTTTAGCATCTTAACTGCATCTAACGTTTTTAAAAACGTTCCCTCCCCTCTAATTGCATCATGCGTTTTTTCGTCGTGTCCGTCAAGCGAAACTTGAATTTCGGATAATTTTTTATAAGTTTTCAGTTTTTCAATTAATTTATCGTTCATTAAAGTTCCGTTTGTCAGAATGGCGATATTTTTAAAATTATCAGAATTTTCAATTAAATCCATTAAATAAAAAAGTCCTTCAGGCTTTAAAAAAGGTTCTCCGCCGGTCAGGGAAACGTAACATTTCATATTCCATTTAGCCATTGCTTCGTCTAATTTTTGAAAAATGCCTTTAAGAATATCGAAATCTATGTTTTTATTGTTGTAATCGTTTTGATAACAATGTATACATCTTAAATTGCAGGAATCTATAAAATGCCACTGCACGTAAAATTCTTTATCTGATTTTTTATTAGTATAAGCATCCATATTTAAATAATACTTCATATTTTTAAATTTTCAATTAATTATAAAACGATTCTCAAAAAAGAAATTAAAAGCGCTGAATGCGAAGACGATAAAATTTGCTTCGCATAAATATGTATTTATTTATTAAATTAATTTTTAAAAAGGAGGTACGAATTAATCATGGATAAAATAATCTTTGAGATTTATGATTCGGCTTTATGCTGTTCTACGTAGGCGATTATGGGAATTTTGTTAAATTTCGCAATTATTTTTTAAAATAAGCTAAAATCAGCATTCACGTTTGTTTATTATGTCATGCAGGTTTTTGATTTACCGTTTTTTGACTATTTTTTATCGGTTGTCTTACCTGTTTCTTACCTGCAGGATTCTTAAATATTATCTTTTCTATATAATTGACATATAATCGATAGCTTTTTGTAATATATCTGAATATAGAAATTTTAAAATAGCTATATCTTTCAACTGCTTGTTTTTAATCTTGTAATTTCTGCTTCTATTTCCTGTAAAACTTCTTTATTTTCAATTTTATCATCAATACTGAATATTATAAAAACTTTGCCGCCGAATTTTCGTTCAAATTCTTTAAAACTTGCCTTCATCCTTTCAGAAGCGGAATAGTTGCCGAAATTTGCTTTAGCCGTTACAGGTTTTATCTGTATTCCGAAAGCTTTACTGCCAATCCATCCGAGATAATCTATATCTCCTGCATGGTCAAGCAGAGGGTCTGATTCAAGAAAATTAACATCTGCAAATCTTTTAGCTAAATTGTCGTTTACAACAGACTTTTCCCTTAAAAAACCGTCATATGTCCGGCAAATTACTAGATTGTAAATATAGTCGGTGCAATCCTGAAGGGTTAGTTGTCTAAAGGCTTCTTCCCATTCTGGTATGACAATTTCTTTAATTTTAACATATAATCTTTCACCAAGTTCTGTAAGTTCTTTTTTTGTAATCTTAATTTTTGTTTTTCCTTCGGTATATGCATTCTTAAAATACCAGTGTTCCCAATCTTTAAAAGATTTAGGCTGACATTCTCTTATAAGTGCCATAACAGCGCCTACTTTATTAGGCCTCGACAGTTGGTATGTCTGACATGTATAATTAAGCACCTTTTCTTTTTTGCCAAACTCTTTCGAATATTTTTCTTTTTTAGTTTTCGGCATGATTTTCTCTTATAAGATTAATAAACCTTTCTTTGTATTTAAAATCTGTTTCCATATCAACAGTAACCAATCCTTCTTTTATGAGATGGGCATTAATAAAAGTCTTATTTTGCAAATACAAATAACAGAGAAGATTATTTTCTTTATCATACTTTAAGTTGTCGTATCTTAAAAAAACCTTTTGCCCTTTTAATTTATTTATGAGGTAAATTAAAGCCTTACCGTTAACAATAGGATTTTGTTTAATACCGAGCAGCCTTACCGTTAATCCGTTATTTAACTTTATAAATTCTGGACTTATTACATCTTTTACCGTAAAATATTCCTCACGTTTCTTGCTATTTTCATCAATTTTTGAGCCAAATTGCAGTTTTTTGGGATCAATCTTTTTGTTAAATTTATGCGGGTCTTTAAAAATATAAGGCAGTTTATTTATCATTTCTTTATAAACAGTAGGATCATTATGATTGCTGTATATAACTTTAACATCGGCATCGCTTAATATAATACCGCTTTCTTTGCTTATTTTTGCTTCTTTAGTATTCAAAAAATCTTTTGTATAGTTATCATTAATGCCTATTTTATTTTTTATAGCTTCTACAAAATTAGGGTTAATTTCGTATCCGACGGAATTACGATTTAAGTTTATTGCCGCTAAAGATGTCGTTCCGCTTCCAAGAAAAGGATCAAGCACGGTATCTCCGACAAAAGAAAACATTTTTATTAATCTTTTTGGTAGTTCCTCCGGAAACATTGCTATATGAGCATCCTGCTTTGTTCCCGCAAAATTCCAATGTCCTTGAAAATAGGAATTCCACTCATCTTTCGTAAGCCTTGATAATTCTTTGTTCTCTCTTGTAGTTTTTGGAGGAATGCCATCTTTTTTAAAGATTAAAATAAATTCATAGTCTAATTTTAAAATACCATTCCTTGGATATGGATAAGAGCCCATTATTGTGGCCCCTCCGGTAGTATTTGATGTGGTAACCTTCTGCCAGATAATTGCTCCCATATAATCAAATCCGATTGTTTCGCAAAATTTAATAATTTCCGTCCTTATAGGAATTACCTTATACCTTCCGTAATACACGGCTCTTGCAAACTGGTCGCCTATGTTCACGCATAATCTGCAGCCCTTATGTAAAACCCTGTGGCATTCATTCCAAACAAGATTAAGGTTGTTAATATAGCTTTCGTAGCTGTCGTTAAAACCTATCTGGCCTGCTGTTCCATAATCTTTTAATTGCCAGTATGGAGGGGATGTAACAACAAGGTGAATACTTTCGTCTTGCAACTCATTCATTATTCTAGAATCTCCGATAATTACCTTATGATGAGTTTTAATCATATTTGACACCTCTTAAGATTAAATTTATCTAAAGAAATTATTATATTATAAAATAAATAAATGTATCTGACACCATTATAATTATATTTTAAAAAATTTATTTTTAATTGACAACTTATATTCTTAGTTTTATAATTATTATATGAATATTAATTCATATAATAAATTTATGTCCCCAATTTATTTTTAATTACATTTATAAAACATATGACAAATAAAGAATTAACGCTCAATAAATTTTTTAAACTGCTCGGCGACGAAAGCAAATTCAAAATAATTTCCGAACTAAAAAACGGGGAGAAATGCGTATGTGTTATCTATAAAGCGCTTGGTCTCGACCAGACGTTAGTTTCGCATCATTTGTCGGTTTTAAAAAAAGCAGGATTAATTGAGGGAAGGAAATCGGGGAAGTGGGTTTATTATTCGCTTAACAGGGAAGCATTTGAAGAACTAGAAAATCTTTATAAAGATTTATTCGGAATAGATAAATTAAAAGAAATTAAAAGTGCTGAATGTGAAGGCGATAAAATTTGTGCCGTATAAATTTTATTTAATTTATTAAATTAATTTTTAAAAAGGAGGTTAGAATTAATAATGGATAAAATAATTTTTGAGATTTATGACCCGGCTTTATGCTGCTCCACCGGAGTCTGCGGTCCAAATCCGGACGAAAAACTTATAAAAGTCAGGAATTTAATCGACAAATTAAAATCGGATTTCGGCGCGTATATCGAAATAAAAAGGCAGACGATATCGCAGGAACCGAAGAAATTTCTTGAAAACCCTTCAGTTCAGCTGTTAATGAAAAATGAAGGGAAAGCCGCCCTGCCGGTCTGCATCTTAAACGGAAAAGTCGTAACATACGGGAGATATCCCGAAGAAAAAGAGATTTATAGCTATATATCTTCTTTATCATCTTAAATTAAACCGTTAATAAGATATATAAGATATATCGGAGGATAAAATGCATTATTATTTTTTTCACGGGAAAGGCGGCGTCGGCAAGACGACAGTGTCGTCGGCATTTGCCGTGAGATTTGCGCTCGAAGGAAAAAAAACATTGATTGTTTCGACCGACCCGGCTTCCAACCTTAGCGATATTTTTGAGCAAAAAATAGGAAGCGCCGAGAAAAAGATTGAAGGATTTGAAAATCTTTACGCTTTAGAAATGAATACGGATGCCGAGGTTATAAAGTATAAGCAGAAGATTCTCGGCGGCAGCGCAGAGTTTTTGCCGGAAGAAGTTTTAAATTCTATCGAGGAAGAGTTTAAATCGCCCTGCACCTCGGAGATAGCTTTTTTTAATGGTTTTACAGAGCTTTTTCTTAAGAAAGATTACGATGTCATTATATTCGATACGGCTCCTTCTGCTCATACCTTAAGGCTGCTTGAATTACCTATGGAATGGACTACTTATATCGACGAAGTCAAAAAAGGCGCAGGACAGACATGCATGGGTCCTGTAGTAAATTTAGACGGATATTACGAACAGTATAAAACCGCCCTAAATGGAATAAAAGACCCTGATATTACGACATTTTTATTTGTGATGCGTCCTAAAGAACTGGATTTGCTGGAAATTAAAAATTCAACTGAAGAAGTCAAAAAATTCGGCATAAAAAATATTGAAATTATAGTTAACGGAATTTTACCGGATGAATTATTCCGCAAAGATGAATTTAAAGAAATTGTTGCAGTACAGAGAAAAATACTGAAAGAGGTATATTCAATGGGTTTCAAAACTATAGAAATAAATTTAAAGAAAAACGAGGTAAAGGGATTAAGGTCTTTGGTCGTCTTTTTTTCAAGTTTAATTGAAGATTCCGATGAAGATAAAATTGCTTTTACGGATGAAATTGATATTAAACAAAAAAACAATAAACTTATCCGGAATATAATGCCTCAAAAGATGCCGTTTTATCTTTTTTTTACAGGTAAAGGCGGGACGGGCAAAACTGTGTCTTCCCTTTTGTTCGGGAAATATTTTGCAAACGAAGGAATGAAAACTTTAGTGGTTTCTGCAGATTATTCCGGGCATATTACAAAAATAACCGGATTAGAAAATATAGGCGAATTTCCGGTAAAGTCCGAAGTTGACGATAATTTATATTTTGCAAAAATTTCTCCGGATTCGGCTTTAGACGAGTATAAGAAAAACACAGTCGAATATTTTAAATCTTATTCCGGCAATGAACAATCGCTTAAGGTTTTAGAAGAGGAATTAAATTCTCCCTGCACCGAAGAGGTTGCCGTTTTTAAAAAATTCAGCAGTTTCTTTTTTGGATATAAAGACTATGACGTTATAATTTTCGATGCCGCTCCCACTGGTCATGCGCTGAGGCTTTTATATATAAGTTTGGAATATGCCAAAATGGACAGGAAAGACGCAAGGCTCGAAGAATTCGTTAAAATAATTAAAGATACTAATAAAACTCTATTTTCGCTCTGTCTTTATCCCGAATACAGTCCTATAGAGGAAGCCAAAAGGGCATACGACGATTTAAAAGCGGCTGGAATTAATGCGTCTTTTCTGGTTGTAAATTACATTCTCGGCGGAAATTTTAACGATGCTTTTTTTAACGGCAGGAAGAAAATGCAGGAAACTTATCTGGAATCGATAAAACAAAAATTCGGTATCCCTTTTTTCATGATACCGCAATATATAAGCGAGGTTAATAATCAAAAAACTTTAGACGCGTTTTATTCTTTAGTGTTTTAACTA
>JBMFVW010000039.1:2673-8777 GCA_049965795.1 Candidatus Acidulodesulfobacterium sp. | reverse complement strand
ATATGCAATATATAGCGTAAAAAATAAATTAATTTTTAAAATACGGAGAATATATATGGACTTTATATTCTGGTTTTTTATTATAGCAGTTGCTGTAATATTTATATTCGTTATTTCAATGTATAACAATCTTATATCTGGACGGAACGCTGTTAAATATGCATATTCAAGTATAGACGCGCTTCTTAAAAAAAGGTTCGACTTAATTCCAAACCTTGTTTCTGCCGCAAAAGAATATATGAATTACGAAAAAAATCTCTTAAATCAACTTACGGAATTAAGGACGTCTTTTAAACCGGGGTCGATGAATCCTCAGGAATTAGACAGTTTAGATACAAAATCAACTGCTTTAATTAAAGGAATATTTGCCGTTGCCGAAAATTATCCTGATTTAAAAGCCGGTCAAAATATTTTGCAACTCCAAGCCGCTCTTAACGAAGTAGAAGAACAGATTTCAGCGGCAAGACGCGCATATAATGCAGCAGTTATGCAATACAACAACGCCGTGAATCATTTTCCGTCTAATATTATAGCAAATGCATTTAACTTTAAACCGTCCGATTCATTTTCTATACCGGAAGGCGAAAGGCAGAATGTCGATGTAAAAGCATTATTTAAAAATTGATAATAATAAATTTTAATTAAATTAAAAAGAAATATTATATTTTGTTTTATGTCCGATACCGAAAATTTTGATAAATTTATTGAAGAAACAATATTCCCGGAACTTGAGCCTTTAGAAAAAACAAGGCAGCAAAAAGTTAATATTTTTTGGATTATTATTGCATGCATAGTATCGATAGATATAATTGTATTTGCAATAACGCAAAGTATATTTTCTACTATATTTAGTTTAATAATTTCCTTGGCTATAATAGGTATAACAAAAAATGCTTTATTTAAAAAATACGATACAGAATTTTCATCACATGCTATAGGCAATATAACTAAGTTCATCGATAAAAATCTAATATATAATAGAAACGGACATATTTCCCCCGAAGAATATAAAGCAAGTAGGCTTTTTTTAAAAAGTTACGACGGATTTATCGGAAGAGATTTGGTTACCGGCAAATTAGATAAAACACAGGTTAAATTTTCTTATTTATATACCTATTACGAAGAAGAAAGTGAAGATTCCGATGGACATAAAACAACACATAGATATACGATTTTTGACGGTTTATTCTTTATTGCCGATTTTAATAAAAAATTTTCCGGCGAAGTCTATCTTTTTCCGCACGGCTTTAGATTTTTTTCGCCTAGAAAAGGTACTAATAAAATTCTTCTTGAAAATCCAGAATTTAATAGCATATTCGATGTTTACGGAAGCGACCCTGTAGTGTCTATGTATGCTATTTCTACAAGTCTTATGGATAGACTGCTGAATTTTAAGAAAAAAACAAATTCTAAAATAAATATGTCCTTGATTAATTCGACTCTTTATCTTGCTGTAAGCGGCTATAAACCTTTTAAAGTGCCTATATTTGATACTGTTTACAACAAAAACCTATATTATGGATACTTAGGACAGTTAAAATTTGCCACGGGAATAGTCGACGAATTTAATTTAAATACAAGAATATGGGGATAAAATGTATATATTTCGGTCGCAACTGTTAAATTTATAATTTAATTAACTAACTCTTCCAGTTTTTTTATACACTACATCTCAAAAATTTTAGATTACCGCCCATATTCCTTATTTCTTAGTAAGCGTAACGTTTTTAGACCATTCAAAGATAATAAATCCCGAATAAAAACAAAGGGTGATATTTGCGCACGGATTTAAAACATTGCAAAAATGTTATTGAAAATAGTAAAACTATGCAATTTTTTTAATCGCCGCAGGCTATGAATTTTTTGCTTGAGAATAATCTTAAAGTTATTTAATAATATCATACATATAAGCCATAACGTCTATATAACTTTTAAGTTTCGAAAAGATTATTTCAGCTACTTCTTCATGATATGTATGGGAGGTCATATTTCTATCGTCTATCATTTCCATTAACAATTTTGCACTGTTTTCTTCTATATAACCTGACGCAAAAAAATCTCTTATGCAGGATTTAGGGGAATTGCAGATAATTCCTTCTTTGTCTCTAACGATATTCTTTAGTAATTTCCAGAAAATTTCTACGGTAAATTCAAATCTTTGTATTGCCGAATCCCTAAAAAATTGATAATCCTTGCTATTTTTATTTTCGATAGTTTTTTCGTAAGACTCTTCTAATCTTAAAAGGGACGACTCAAAATCTTTAAATTTTTTTAAATCCACCTTATTCCCTCGTCATCGATTATCTCTTTAAGTGCAGGCGCTTTTTTTAAATCTATTAAATCAACTTTATAAAGCAAATTGCTATTATCCAATATTTCCCTTAATAATGATAATTTATAGGAAATATCTTCGTTTGATAAAAAAGCAAGGTCTATATCGGAAGCATAGCTTGAATTTCCTGTTGCTCTTGAACCAAATAAAAAAACTTTTACATCGGAATCCTTTAAAAAATCCTTTAAAAAATTTTGGAGATCTTTTATCGATGAAATTGATGAAATAGATTCCGTATCGTAATTTGCAATCATATAACAATCATATAATATAAACCATGTATTATAAATATAGGCAATCGTTATGTTGATATATATAAAAGATTATAGCATAAAAAAGAAAAAACTGGGAAATAACGTTGTTTTATTGAAAATAATAATAATAATGACTAATATCGCAGTGCATAATTTAGACAAAAACAATGTTGTTTTGAAAGACAATTAATCTTCCGTTATTTATAATTAAATTATAAAAATAAATAAATAAACTTTAAATTAACTTTAGGAGGTAAAATGGAAAAAATGAAATTTGAAACAAAATTCAAGCCAGTTAAATTAACGGCTTTTGTAATGTTAATCGCAGCTATGTTTTTGTTGAGTTTGTCGGCAAGTAAAGTTTATGCAGATTCCTACTCTTATTTTAACCGTTATTATGTTAGTCTTAATGGAGGTCTTGCCGAAACAAGCCTGAGCGGATTATCTTCAAAATCTGGCGGAACTTACAATATTACGATAGGTAAAAATTTTAATATGAATAAAATAATCGTAGGCGGAGGCGTATTATTGGGCTATTCCGACAACGGTTCTTATTCTTATGCCGGTGAAAGTCAAAACCTGCATTCAGCATATTACGGAATATTTTTAAAAGGCGGTTACGATTATCATGATTTTATGCCGTTTGTGAAATTGGGTTACATAAATTACGGCTTCGTCGGTACTTCCAGCACAGGCACTCAATGCTTCGATATTCAAGGAAATACCGAATGCGATAACGCTCAATATATATCTAGTATGAGTTCCGAAGGCGGTTTAATGTATGGCGCAGGTGTCGAATATTTATTTAATCCAAGCTGGGGATTAACGGCACAGTATTTCGGCGGGGCATTATCTGACAGCGATAAAGTAAACAGTTTTACTATCGGAGTCGATTATAATTTTTAGGAGGATAATAATAGAAAATGAAAGAAATAAAAAAGACAAAAATTTTATTATTGCTTGTTTTGGTATTAACAGTTTCCGCAGCAGCTCTTTCGGGTTGTGCTGCCGGAATAGGAAACGGCAAAATTGCAAACGAATCAAATAATACTATTTCTAGAAAGATAATTAAAGGCAAAACTACAAAATCGCAAATCAAGCAGATGTTCGGAGACCCTGATAAAATAGCTTTTAACAGTAAGGGCGACTTGATGTGGACGTATGAATATCAGCATGACCATGATACGGTGGCGGCCTATATTCCGGTGGTAAATTGGTTTGCAAAAGACGTCAAGGGGCATAAAAAAACTCTTGTTATTTTATTCAATAAAAAAGGTGTAGTAAAAAATTATGCCTTCAGTAATTCCGCCAACAGTATTTCTCTCGGAATGTAAGTTTAATTTACTTTTAGCTGCATTATGTTAAAATAAAACGGGCGGATTATATAATCCTTGTTGATTTTATAATCCGCCCGTTTTTTGAATTTTAATTTGAATTTTAATTTGAACCTTTATTATCTATAATATATAATAAGATAAAAATATAAAAAAATAAAATATGAAAACGATATTAGTCAGTATAGCAGGCTTAAGTCCCCAGATAATTACGGAGACTTTATATTATTATTTGATAAAAAGAAAACCTCCTTTTTGGATAGACGAAGTAAGAGTTTTAACGACAAATCCAGGAAAACAAAAAATCATGAATATGCTTTTAGATAAAAATACGGGCAAGTTTCATTCTTTCTGCAAAGACTATAATATAAATCCTGCAAGTATAAAATTTGACGAAAACTCCATTACCGTGCTTGGTTCGGATGCCCCTATAGATGATATAATTTCCGATAAAGACAGCGCAATAATCGGAAACGAAATAGTCAGATATGTTAAAGAGGTTACGCTGATTCCGGATTCTAAGTGTATATTCTCGGTTGCCGGGGGCAGAAAAACCATGACGGCATATCTTGCTCTCGCAGCGCAACTTTATGCAAAAGATGACGATATATTGTGTCACATTTTAGTCAGTCCTGATTTTGAATCGAATAAAGATTTTTATTATATTCCTCCGAAAAATGAAAAAATAGAAATTAAAGATATGTTTGGAAATACTCTAAAAATTTTAGAAACTAAAGATGCCAAAATTCACTCTTCAGAAATCGTTTTTCTAAAATTAAGAAAACTTTTAAATATAAAAGACGACTTATTTTATGATGATTTAGTGGGAATAGCCCAGAAAAAAATAGATTACTGCAGCAATAAAATTGTCGCATTCGATATTAAAAATACGTCTGTTCTTCTTGGAGATAAGAAAATTAAACTGCGCCCGATAGAATTATGTATTTATTATCTATTTTATTATCTTAAGATTAAATGCAAAAACGATTTTTGCGGGGACTGCACGGACTGCTATCTATCTATAAACGACCTTTCTTCGGAAGAAAATGTTAATATTATTTTAAACGTTTACGAAAAAATCTATTCAAAAAACAGCGGACAATACGAAAGACTTGCCGAATCTTTTAAAAAACAAAAAAAGGGCGACGAATTTTTTATGCAAAATATTTCAAATATTAACAAAACAATTAAGAAACATTTAAACCCTTTCGAATATGCAGTGTACAAAATATCCAAAACAGGAAATTACGGAAAAAGATACGGTATATTCACCGAAAAAAGGAATATTAAAATAGATAAAAAATTGTAAAATTCTAATAAAAGGAGATACGATAAATGGTAGAATTGGACATATCATTAAATAATGAAGAAATATATAAAAACGTTAAAATAGAAAGTTTCGGCGGGCGAAAATCTTTTACGGTAAACCAAGAAAATCTTGATATAATCGGTAAAAATATAACCGATTATATCAAGAGGCTGAAACATGAAAACTTGGAAAATAAAGATTTTAACGATTCCGTTATATTGACGGGAGCGACGGCCATTCCCGTATATTTAACGGCATTTCACATAGTAGTACACAGTTTTCACGAAGTAAGGTATAAAAACGAAATGTATGAAGTCGTAGCGGCAAAACATTGATAATAATTATTTAAAAATTAAAAATGAATTTATATAAAAGAACAAAATACCGTATAAAAGAACTGATAAACTGGTTTCCCCTTGCTATTTTAATAGCATTATCGCTTATTTTTATAGGCATGATTTCTATTTATTTTGATTATTTTTTAAGTATTATATGTAAAGATAATGGATATAAATTAATTATAGCATCGGCACTATTGCTTTTCACTTTATTTTTAATCAACCGGCAGAGAAAAAAGTTTAATAAAATTTCTATACCTCTTGAAAGAAACTTGGATGGTAAATATTTTAATGTATTAATATTACCGCTATCTAATAGCAAAATAGAAGATGTTTCTTTCGATAAAAATAAAAATGAACTGACTATAGATGATGGTAATGAACCCGTAAAGGTTAATTTCGACGAGTTAGAAGAAATTTTAATTAAATCGCCTAATGAAAAAGAAAATTCTAAAAAATTTACAAACTGGCAGATGCCATTAATTTCCATATATAGGAACATAAAATTAGAAAATGAAACAAGAGGTATAGATCAGA
>JBMFVW010000039.1:0-2573 GCA_049965795.1 Candidatus Acidulodesulfobacterium sp. | reverse complement strand
AAACAAGAGGTATAGATCAGATATGGCTTATAGGTTCTAACGGAGAAAAAGGTTCTGCAAATCAGCTAAAGTTATTTGCAAAGATTCTATTTTTTTTCTTTGATAAGAAATTCGATATTTATGTTTATAATCATAAAAATAATGAAGAAATTAAAATAGAACAGGAAAAATTAGATGAATCTTTTTCCAAAGAAAAAATTAATAATATAGCGGTTGACTTTGAACAATTCGAAGATGTATACAAAATATTTATAAAAATTATTAATAAAATTCAAGAAATTGGAAAACAATACGGTAAAGAAATTATGGAACACGAGATAGCTATAGATATTACCGGTGGACAAAAACCTATAAGCATTGCCGGAGCGCTGGCTACGCTTAATCGTAAGACGAGGATAATTTACGTAAATACCAATAATAAGACTGAAATAAAAGAAATAGATGCCGTAATACAATCGGAACAAGGATGATGAAGGGTTTTTTACCGCAGGAGTAGATTTTAGCTTCTAACAAAATATTAAAACGATATTAGTCGGTATAGCGGGCTTAAGTCCCCAGATAATTACGGAAACTTTTTTAAGAAAGGCGATTAATTTGACTTTAAATTAAAAGTTGACTTATAATATAATTATATTTAAACTAAAAAGTAATAAAATTAATTAAATTATAAAATAATTGGCATTGATTATTTTAAAAATTATATAAAAAAGGAGATATAAAGTTATGCCGTTTGGAAATAATAATGGGTTAGGTATGGGGCCGAGAGGTTACGATTACGATATTACGCGCGGAAGGGCTATGACGCAGGAGGGCTTGTCGGATTTCTTCAGGGGAGTTTTTACCTGGATGACTATAGGACTTATGCTGACAGGTTTTATATCTTATTTCGTAGCAATGGATAAACCTTTGGTTACTTATCTTTATACGCACGTTATGTTGTTTTATGTTTTAATGGGAATTCAATTGGCGGCGGTTCTGGGTTTGTCTTTTGGGATAAACAGACTGCCGGCGGATATCAGCGAGGCTATATTTTTATTTTATTCTGCTCTTACCGGTGTAACTTTTTCGTTTATATTTTTGGTATATACTAATCAGTCTATAGAAATAGTATTCTTTTTGACTGCAGTATCTTTCGGACTTCTTGCATTTGTAGGTTACACTACTAAAAGAGATCTCACGGAAATGGGCAATTTTATGATGGTAGGGCTTTTTGCTATCATCATAGCTATGGTAGTAAATTTTTTTCTTCACAGTTCAACCATTATGTATGTCGTCTCCATTCTCGGAGTTGTAATTTTCTTGGGACTTACGGCTTACGATATGCAGAAACTTAAACAGATTTATTTGAGCGGTTCGTTTGATACAAGAAAAGAAACCGTAATGGGTGCTCTTACGCTTTATCTTGATTTTATAAACCTGTTCCTTATGCTGCTTACGTTATTCGGCGGCGGCGGGAGAAGAAGGTAAGCGCGATCAGATTATACAATAGAAGTTATGGAGTATTTTCCGTGTCCGAAAGTCGTGTTTTTTCCTATATGCACTAATTCGCCGAGTTTAATAATCCATAAATATTCAAACGGAACTTTTTCGAAGGATAAATCGCCTATAAATCCGCTTAATTTCATATGAGTTTTTTGTCTGTTGGAATATCGGTCTAAGGAATACCATTTTAACGATTTTTTTGAGATTACGGACATGGATTTTTCAATATAGCGATTAAAATCTAATTCAAAATCGGCAGACATCAAATCATTTTCAATCGCATGATTGTTAGCGTTAATATAGTTATCGCTTTGAACATTCTGATTTAAGCAGTGAAAATAATTCAGGTTCGATATTCTTCTTAAAGTATTCCTGACGAACATATGAAATTCCGGTTTTGAGACGAGTTTTTCGTTAAACATAATTCTTGTAGGCGTTATAAATTTTAAATTAACAGAAAAACTTTCGTCTTTATTTTCAGGAATAAAATCTTGAATAGAATAAGAATCGTTTATAGATTTCAATTCGTCGTTTTTATAATAGTATAATAGCTCTTTATCTTTATCGTTTATGATTTTAGTAATTATAAACTTGCCTTTTTTCTGCCTGCCTATACCTTTTTTTCCGGCAAGCCCGAAAGAATATGCAAAATATGGAAATAAAGAAATTGCCTGACCGATCAGTATCAGTGAAAATCTGATTATTTCATCCTTTTTGTAAAAATTTTTCTGATCTAAAGGCGGTTCAATAACATATGGGTGCGGAACGGCGGAGTAATTTCTCAATTTCTGAGAGTTTGTCGGCGGAGGAGAGTCGAATATTTTTTTGAACATGCATACTTTATCAAAACTGCAACTATTACATTCTCCGGTATGGGATATGCACATAATGTCTTTAAAAATGTGTCCGAAAACGCCCCTGAAAGTAGAACCTTTGTATTCGGGAAGAAAGGCGTCGTTTTCCGCTTTAATTTCAAAATTAAATTTTGCGGCTTTGAAATCTTTGAAAATTTTTTTAATATCGGATAAATTATCGCTGACCTTGACCATAAAATTAATATAGCATATTAAAAGATTTTTTAAAATATACAA
>JBMFVW010000038.1:0-8798 GCA_049965795.1 Candidatus Acidulodesulfobacterium sp. | reverse complement strand
CTATATCCGCATTAGCAATAACTTTATATTGCTTAAACTCCCCTCCTTTTTAAGGAGGGGCGGCAGGCGTCAGCCTGCCGGGGTGGTTAATAAATATTACCTATTTTTCTATGCCGAAACCTTTTTCTATCTCTTCTTTTATTTCTGCTCCTATGTTGTTAATTTCGCAGGCGTCTTCCCCTTCTACCAGCACTCTCAAGTAATTCTGGGTTCCGGAATAACGCACGTATATTCTTCCTCTGTCTTTTAAAATTTCGTCGAAATACGCAATTTTTTTTGAAACCTCGGGCAGTTCGTCCAAATTTTTCTTATAAGGCACATCGACGTTAAATAGTGCCTGCGGATAAGGATTTATGATTTTCCTTAATTCGGAAAGCGGCATACCCGTTTTGACCATAACCGAAAGAAGTTTTAATGCCGAAATTATGCCGTCACCCGTATTAATATCGTCTAAAAATATTATATGTCCGGACTGTTCGCCGCCGAGGTTATAGCCTTCTTTAAGCATTTTTTCCATAATATACCTGTCGCCCACGTCTGCATAAATCGTTTTTATTCCGTGCTTTTTAAATAATATCTCAAGAGCTACGTTAGACATAGGAGTGGTAACTACGCCTTCGTTTTTGAGGCATCCTTCTTTTTTCATCTGCAATGCGCAAATTGCTAAGAATTCATCGCCCTGCAAAGTTTTCCCGTTTTCGTCGCAAAAAATTACCCTGTCTCCGTCGCCGTCGAAAGCCAGTCCGACATCTGCCCCGTGTTTTTTTACCGAACCGCTTAATTTTTCGGGATGCATGGAACCGCAGCCGTCGTTGATATTTACGCCGTCCGGACTTGCGCCTTCGAGTATAACTTCGGCTCCAAGCTCCGCAAAGACCTCAGGGGCAGCTTTATAATTAGCCCCGTTTGCGCAGTCTATAACTATTTTTAATCCGTTCAAATTCAAATTTTTAGGAAAGGAAAGTTTTGCGAAAATAACGTATCTTCCGGCGGCGTCGTCTATCCTGTGCGCCTTTCCTATATGGATTCCCGTCGGACCTTTGTCGTCGAAATTAAAATTAAAAAATAAATCCTCTATTTTTTTTTCTACTTCATCGTCGAATTTAAATCCGCTGCCGTCAAAAAATTTAATTCCGTTATCGTAAAAAGGATTATGCGAAGCCGAAATAACCACGCCTGCATCCGCCCTCATACTCGACGTTATGAATGCGACTCCTGGAGTAGCAAGCGGTCCGACAAGATAAACGTCCGCCCCCATAGAACATATGCCTGAAGAAAGAGCAGTTTCTAACATATATCCGGAAATTCTGGTGTCTTTTCCTATTACGATTTTTAATCCTTTTCCGTTCGGTTTTAACACTTTAACCAATGCTTTGCCTAATTTTAAAGCAACTTCCGACGTAAGCGGATATCTGTTCGCCTGTCCCCTGACTCCGTCCGTACCGAATAACTTTCTGCCGCTCAAAATACCTGTTCCTCCTATACGTCAATTTCTGTTACTTTTTTATTTTTTTAAACTTTTTACTACCGTTAAATTAACATTAATCTTTTTATTATACAAAATTTTTAACAAATTTGTCGGTTTTCTTAAAGAAACAGACAGTGTTTTATTTTTATTTATATTATCGATATTTATTTTCATTGTAGTAATTACCGAAAGATGATCTACTATATCGCGCGGACCTTTGACTCTGACATATCGAGGCAAAACGCTTATATGTTTTAAAACATAGCCTTTTAGCGGCAATCCGGACGTTACAGGCAAAACCTTTATATATTTTGTCGTAATTCTGCTTATTATAACAGGAATAATCCGCGGACTTATTTTAATAATTTTAATTCCGTTGGGAAGATTCAAATAAGATCTGCCGAGAACTATAGTATTTTTTTTTGCGAGAAGGGAATAGCCGTTAATTTGAAAAAAAATTTTTTTATTTATTTTCATAAGGTCTATTCTGGAACCTCTCAATTTTACGTGAATTTTTTCCGGCATAACGTTGCTGACGGCATAACCCTTGGGTAGATTTTTTATAATTAATCCTGCGGTCATAACCTCGTCCTGCTTTGTTCCGCCTACTACGTAAGCCCAGATTATTACGGCGAAAATTAAGGAAAAAATCTTCAGCCAGAAATTTTTTTTAATAAAACTTTCTATATATCTATTCATTTTTAATCCTGTAATCCTGTGTCCAATTTGTGACGGGGACAGAATTGAATTCTGTCCCCGTATTCTTATTTAGTTTACTTATCGCCCGATTTTCCGAAGAGCAAATCGGAAATTGACTTTATAAAAACATGACCGTGGTCTTCATAATACTTTAAATGCTTTAAAAGTCCGTTTCTTAAATCTTCTATAGTCTCGACTCCGGATATTTTTTTTGATCGGATAATAGAAACCTTTCCCGTTTCTTCGGAAACTACTACGGAAAACGCATCGGTCAGTTCCGACAAACCTATAGCCGCCCTGTGTCTCGTTCCAAGCTTTTTGCTTATATTGTCTTCCGTAGAAAGCGGAAGGTAGCAGGAAGCGGCCGCAATCCTGCCTTTTTGAATTATAACGGCGCCGTCGTGAAGAGGGGAAGGCGGAGTAAATATGCTTATAAGAAGTTCTTTAGATACGATAGAATCTAATTTAACCCCTATTTTTAAATAATCTCCCAGAAATACGTTTCTTTCAAAAACTATAATCGCCCCTATTTTTTTTGAAGCAAGTTCGAAAACAGCTTTTGATGTTTCTTCCACTAAGCTTACTCTTTCTAATTTATTCTGTGCGATCGCAAAAGGATTTTTCCCTACTTCGATAAGCGCCCGCCTTATCTCGTTTCTAAAAAGAACTATTATGACTATTATAATAGAACTTAAAAAATTGCCGAAGATATACTCTGTGGCATAAAGTTTAAATATTACGGCAAACAAAAAAATTGCAAAAACTATAATAAGTCCTATTAATACCTGAAATGCTCCGGTGCCTTTAATAAGAGTAATAACCCTGTAAATTATAAAGGCGACTATAATTATGTCTAATACGTCGCGCCATCCGAAATTATTGAGGAGAGAAAACATATTTACTTTTATCTATAAAATATTGTTTATTTTTATTTATATTTTATTTATAAATTTATCTTTTCCAGCAAAGATAAAGCCGAAAAGGTCTGCTTAACGTCGTGTACCCTTACGATGTCCGCGCCTTTAATTTTTAGATAAGAAGCAAGCGCCACGCTGCCGCTTAAAATAGAATTTTTATCGTTTTTAGCTATATTTTTTATGAAAGATTTTCTTGAAACACCTGCTAACAAAGGTTTGCCCAATGATTTAAAAGAAATAATGCCTGATAAAAGACTATAATTATCGTCTAAGGTTTTTGCAAAACCGAATCCCGGATCTATTATAACGTTGTCCGTATTATAGCCTTTAAGCTCTAAATATTCCAATTTTTTTTTAAAATAAATAAGTATTTCAAAAAAAATATCGTCGTAAGGCTCGATATCTTTCTGCATATCTTCCGGTTTTTTTTCTCTGGAATGCATCATTATGTAAGGAGCATCGAAATCCAATAATACTTTGGCCATATTTTCCGCATCGTAAGATAATCCGGAAACATCGTTTATTATAGAAGCGCCGGACTTTAATGCTTCCTTTGCGACTTCCGGCTTTCTGGTATCGACGGAAATAGGTATCGAAACTGTTTTAGATAGTTGCTCTACTACAGGGCAGACCCTGTCTATTTCAGTCCGTATATCTACTTCTTCGGAATAAGGCTTAGTCGATTCCCCGCCTACGTCTATAATATCGCCGCCTTCTTTTTCTATTTCTATGCCTCTTTTTACCGCATCTTTATAATCGTAAAATTTTCCTCCGTCTGAAAAAGAGTCGGGGGTAACGTTTAAAATACCCATTATATAGGTCTTACCGTTAAAAATTATATCTTTATCCGGCGTTTTTGTTTTTATTTTCCTCGGATTGTTTTTTTTGAAAGACCTGTCGCACTCCGTTAATATATTTTCAAGTTCGTTGGAAAGTTCGTTTAAACCGAACTGCTGTAATTTAATTTTTTTTACTATAATTCTTAATTGAACAGGCGTTCCGAATAAAATGGAATCTGAAATAGGAATTTTACCGGTTATAACGTCTTTGTGGTTTGCGACTTCGGCGCCTATCCCTAGTGCTTCCTGTTTAAGGATATTGAGAGCGGTTGCATTTATGTTTTTCAGTTTTATGATTATATATTTTAATTTTTCCCCCATAATCATTCTGCCTGTAGCGGACACCCCTATACGCGATAATTCACTGCCGGCAATATGACTGTCTAAAATATCGACAAGATAAGCTTTCATAAAATATAAACCTTGTTTAAATATATGGACAGAATTCAATTCTGTCCCTGTCGCAAATTGGATTAGTCTTCTATGTCTATTCCTTCATTGGTTTCTCCGCCTTTGCCGCCTTCCGCCTGATCGGCTTTTTCGTCCTCGGATTCATTGGTTTTGTAATCCGGTTTATGGGCGATAATAATCTCGTCTATCTCTTTACCGCTTAAAGATTCCTTTTCTATTAACTTTAACGACAGGTCTTTAAGGATGTCTAAGTTTTCGGTTAATAATTTCTTTGCTCTTTCATGATTTGAAGTAATAATATCTTTAACTTCCTGGTCTATAGCTACTGCGGTAGATTCGGAATAATCCTTGTGCTGTGCAAATTCCCTGCCAAGAAATATCTGCTCTTCTTTTTTTCCGAAAGTCATAGGTCCCAGTTTTTCGCTCATACCCCATTCGCAAATCATCTTTCTGGCAATATCAGTAGCTCTTTCTATATCGTTTGAAGCTCCGGTGCTCATCTGGTTGAATATTATCTCTTCGGCCGTTCTTCCGCCGAGTAAAATAGCTATTTCATTAAGAAGGTATTCTTTGTCGTAATTATGTTTTTCGTCTATTGGAAGCTGCTGGGTAAGTCCCATCGCCATGCCTCTCGGAATTATCGTAACCTTGTGGATAGGGTCGGTATCCGGCAGAAGTTTTGCCACAAGAGTATGTCCCGCTTCATGGTAGGCGGTAATTTTCTTTTCTTTTTCGGTGATTACCATACTCTTTCTTTCGGTTCCCATCATAACCTTGTCTTTAGCTTCTTCAAGGTCTGCCATACTGACCGAAGTTTCGTTTTTTCTTGCGGCTAAAAGGGCTGCTTCGTTAATCATATTGGCAAGGTCTGCACCTGAAAATCCCGGTGTTCCCCTTGCTATTACTTTTAAGTTTACGTCCTGGCTTATAGGCACGTCTTTAATATGCACCTTTAATATTTCTTCCCTGCCTTTTATATCGGGCTTTGGAACTACTACCTGTCTGTCGAACCTTCCCGGCCTTAAAAGAGCGGGATCTAAAACATCGGGTCTGTTAGTTGCTGCTATTAGAATAACGCCTTCATTAGGTTCAAAACCGTCCATTTCTACAAGAAGCTGGTTAAGCGTCTGCTCTCTTTCGTCGTGTCCGCCTCCTAAACCTGCGCCTCTGTGTCTTCCGACGGCATCTATTTCATCTATAAAAATTATACACGGAGCGCTTTTCTTACCCTGGGCAAAAAGGTCTCTGACTCTCGACGCCCCCACGCCCACAAACATTTCGACAAAATCCGAACCGCTTATGCTGAAAAACGGAACGCCCGCCTCTCCGGCTATAGCTTTTGCAAGAAGCGTTTTACCCGTTCCGGGAGGGCCTACCAAAAGAACGCCGTGCGGTATTCTGCCGCCAAGTTTGGTAAACTTTTTCGGATCTTTTAAAAAATCGACTATTTCTTCAAGTTCCTGTTTAGATTCCTCTATACCGGCTACGTCTTGAAATGTAACCTTGTTTGTTCCGTCGTTTAAAAGTTTTGCTTTGGATTTTCCGAAAGACATAGCCTTTCCGGCGCCCCCCTGCATCTGCCTCCAGAAAAAATACCAGAATGCAAAGAGGATTATTATCATCGGCAGCCAGTCGATAAGAAAACTCAAATACCAGGGCGAACCGGGTTTAGGTTTTGCGTCTATAGCGACGTTGTATTTCTCTAAAAGCGGAACCAGACCGGGATAAGTAGGCGCGTAAGCCTTAAATTTCTTTCCGTTCTTAAAAACGCCCAATATATCGTGGGATTCTAACGTAACGCTCTTGACCTTTCCGGACTTTACGTTTTTAATTAAATCAGAAAAAATTATTTTTTTAATTTTTGGGGGATGATGATTAAACATAGTGAAGATAAAAATCATCAAAAAAATTATAAATATCCACAACAAAAGATTTTTTATTCTCGAATTCAAATTATATTAACCCCCTTAAGGTTTTGGCTTAAATTTTAATTTTGATTTTATTAATACCGCTATATATTAAATATGTCATATTTATATATTTTTTTCAATAACTATTTGCATTTTACATTCTAAATACGTTATTATTCTATGCGCATAATTCCGACGTTTTTTGTAAATTCCGTTATTTTGATATCATCGCTTATCTCGTTTAAAGAAACCCATACTATATTACCGCCGAACATAACTATCGGAATTATTTTCCTTATTTTAACCGGAACTTTTTTGTCTATAAAATATTCCTTCAATTTTTTAACGCCTTTCATACCGAGAGGAATGAATCTGTCGCCTTCTTTAAAGTTTCTTACAGTAACGGGAAAACTTAGTTTATCGTAATCAAAATAAACCGAGTCCGGTTCAAAAATAAATTCTTTGTTTATTATTCTATTTATTATTTCGTCTCCGCGGGACGCATTGACGTTTTCAATATAAAACGTCTTGTTTATTTCTTTGATTTTTAAAACGGTTTTTAAAGGGGACTGCATTTTTTTGATTATATATTCATATTTATTATAGTTATAGCGCAAAGCGGCGCCGGATTCCCTGTTTTTAACAGATTCGGCGGGATTAAATTCAACTGATTTAAATCTTAACGAGCCTGCCGATGCTGTATATCCGATAAAAATCTTGTCATACTCATTGCCGAGTTCTATAAGGTTTCCGATGTAAAAAAAAGCGTTAGGTTTTTCTGATTTTATAAGTTCAACAAATGCTTTAAATTTATTATAATAAATTATCGGTTTTTTTATAAAAAAGTTATTTTTATTTTCCGGAATACTTTTATATATTTCTAAAACGGAAAACTTTAATATCCGATAAAGCACGGGTTCGTCCAATCCGGATAAATCCTTTTTTTTAAAATAAATTTTTCCGTTATTTATAGGTTCGGCTATGTCTTTAAAAATTTTAAGCGATATTTTTCCGATAAAATCGTCGTCTTTTTTTAATATTTCAGCCGTATTTCTAACCGTATTTAAGAACGAAGGATTAACTGCTTTAAAAGATGGCAGAATATTTAACCTCACGAAATTTCTTAAAATTTTAGTATCTTTATTGGTGTAATCTTCGGTGAATTTTATCGAATTTTTATCGGCAAATTCCAATATTTCGGATTTAGAATGGTTTATAAGCGGTCTTACCACCTGTCCGGATTTTGCTTGAAAACCCGATATAGCTCCGGCTCCGGATCCCGTAATAAGCCTCATAATTACGTTTTCTGCAAAATCGTCTGAATGGTGGGCAACCGCAATTTTTTCGGCATGAAAATCACGAGCGGTTTTTAATAGAAAATTATACCGCAAAATCCTCGCAGATTCTTCAAGATTCAATTTATTTTCTTTTGCGTATAATTTTACGTCGCCGCTTCCGGAAAAAAAAGGTATGGAAAGATTTTTACATATATCTTTGACGAATATTACGTCTTGTCCTGAATCTGATCTTATTTTATGGTCGAATGAAGCGCAGGCGGGCGATATTCCGAAATAATGTCTTAATTGGTATAGCGAAAAAAGAAGAACGGACGAATCTACCCCGCCGCTTACCGCAACCACGACTCTTTCTCCCCAAGCGAGAAGATTAAAACTTCTTACCGTTTTAATTAATTTATCGAGGAAAGAAGAGCTGATTTTATCCAATTTATAAATTTATTAAAAGTTATCCGTCAAACATGAATATTTATATTGCCGTTTGACTGCTGAATCGAAACGGAAGACGGAGTATTTGGCAATTCTATTTTTATCGGCGGAGCATTTTGAATAATCTGCTGGTAATTAGTATCTATGGTACTGGTAGGCGTAGATGTAACACTGACAACCGACATATACAAACCTCTTTTTTTAATGATTTAAAATATATCTATATAAATTTTATATTTTATTTCAAAAAATTTCAACCGGATTTTTAAACCCAAAATTGCCGATAGGGAAAAGGTGTCAGATTACCTAAAAAAAATCTGGCACCTTTTCCCTATGTTTCCGAATTATCGAATGAAATTTCAAAATATGTCCGTTTTTCTATCATGGTATGCACAGGACATCTCTGCGAAACCCTCTGAAGCTCTTCTATCTGGTCGTCGTCTAAATTTCCTATAAATTTTATCTTTTTTTCTATTTTATGGACATAACCCCTTTCGTCGTCTATTGCAATCCCTGATTCCTTTAGTTCTTCGACTCTGACTCTTTTGTGAGTGAGATTTATTTCTACGCCCTGCAGGTCGTACTTCATTCTTTTTGCAAACATCATTAGCACGGAAATAGTGCAAGAACCTTCTCCTCCAAGCACAAGCTCGATAGGATTAACCGCAAGTTCGTCGCCTCCCGAAGCCTCCGGCTCGTCAGTTATTATCGTATGTTTTTCCGTAATAATCTGATTTTGCAAATTATGTAAATGTTTAACCTTGACATTGACTAATTCCGCTTCGTCCAATTATTATTCTCCTTTCAATTTTCTAGTTTTCAGCTCCCCT
>JBMFVW010000037.1:0-10116 GCA_049965795.1 Candidatus Acidulodesulfobacterium sp. | reverse complement strand
TTACGGAGGTTCGAATCCTTCTCCCCCAGCCACTTATAAACTGCAGTAAATAAGCAATTCTTAATCCTGCAATAGAAAGTTATTTACTCGGAAAAGGTGTCAGATTTGGTATCTTAAAGGATAAGTTTACTTCCGAAAATAACACATAAGCGGAAGCAGTAAATATGGATAAATTGTCTATATCAAGAATTATTGAAAAAGATTTGTTGCAAAATGGAAACCTTTCCGATTCCGATAAAATTAATTCCTCTTAATTTACACCTTTTCCGATTATCTTATGATAATATATAAATATGGATCTATTCGACGACAATAAAGATGCTAATACGCGCGAAAAAAATGTAGGCGGTTTTTTGCCGCCGCTTGCCGAAAGGCTTAGACCGAAAACTTTGTCGGAATTTATCGGACAAACGCATATTCTTGGCAAAGACAAACCTTTAAAGAATATGCTTGATTCAGGATTTATCCGTTCTATGATTTTCTGGGGACCGCCGGGAAGCGGGAAAACAACGCTTGCCGGTATTATAGCAGACGCCGCAGGTTACGAATTCTACAAGATTTCCGCCGTTTCTTCCGGTGTTAAAGAACTGCGGGAAATTATAGATAAGGCAAATATCAGCTTTAAACATTATAAAAAACCGATTATAATTTTTATAGACGAAATTCACCGTTTCAATAAGTCGCAGCAGGACCTGCTCCTTCATTCGGTAGAGGAAGGAAGCCTCATATTGATAGGAGCTACAACCGAAAATCCGTCTTTTGAAATCAACTCTCCGATTCTTTCGAGGGTAACGGTATTTACGCTAAATCCTTTGTTTGAGGAAGATTTAAATCTTCTTATAGACAGGGCTCTTAATAAGGACGATGTTTTAAATAAAAAGAAAATTATATTGGAAAAAGAAGGCAGAAATGCGCTCGTAAGATATTCCGGAAGCGATGCGCGCATAATGCTGAATGCTCTTGAAATGGCTGTTAATCTTGCAAAACCTGACGATAAAGGAAATATAGTTCTTACCGCAAACACCATAGAGGATGCTTATCTTAGAAAATCCAGATACGATAAAACCGGCGAAGAACATTATAACACTATTTCGGCTTTTATAAAAAGTTTAAGAGGGAGCGACCCGGACGGGGCGATTTTCTGGCTTGCCAAGATGCTGGACTCCGGAGAGGACGTCAAATTCATAGCAAGAAGAATGATAATTTTGGCTTCCGAGGACATAGGAAACGCCGAACCGGATGCGCTTAACTTAGCAGTAAGCTGTTTTAACGCAGTAAATACCGTGGGCATGCCGGAAGCGAGAATTATTCTGGCGCAGACTGCAACTTATCTTGCGGCTTGCCCTAAATCAAACGCAAGCTATATTGCAATCGAAGAAGCTTTAAGCGAAGTTAAAAAATTCCCCGGCGCCGAAGTTCCGCTTCACCTTAGAAACGCTCCTACAAAACTTATGAAAGACTTGGACTATCATAAAGGCTATAAATATTCCCACGATTATAAAGATCATTTTGCCGAACAGACTTATCTTCCGAAGGAACTTTCTTCGCGCATATACTATCGTCCCGAAAGCATCGGCAAAGAAAAAGAAATTAAAATCCGGCTTAAAAATTTATGGGGAAAGAGCAAGAATTATGACGAAAGTGATTGACTCACGGCAATGAAAAGTCAACCATGTCGGCAGTAAGCTAAATTATTTTTTGGCGAAGACTATTAATTTTTCAAATATTGAATTATTTCAATCATAATGCCGTTAGGGTCGTTAAGGAAAGCTATTTTCATGCTTTTATCAATAGAATAGAACGGTTCTCTCGAAAAGACTATGCCGGCTTCTTTTATTTTTTTTGCGTCTTCGTCTATGTTTTCCGATTGAAATGCGAAATGTGCAAAAGAGTTTTCGCAGCCGTTAAGAGGTTTTGGATTGTCGTCCGCTATGAGTTCGATTTCAAAGTCCGTATTAGGATCTCTGAGAAAAACTAAAGTTGTTTTATGAGCTTCGATATATCTTTTTTCTCTGACGTAAAATCCGAAAACTTTTACGTAAAAATCCAGCGATTTATTAAGATCGCTTGTTCTTATTGCTGAATGTATTAGTTTCATATCCATATTATTATAATTTATATACTTTTTATTTTCAACGCAATTTTGGCACATTAATCCAACAATGAAAGTTATCTACTCGGAAAAGGTGCCAGATCTTATTTTTTGCATTAACTAAAAAGTCAATTAATACATAAAGTTCCTGCAAAAAATTAATCTGACTCCTTTTCCTATCTTCACAAATAAAACCTTAAGTGCTATAATAAATAAAATTAAATTTAAACGGGGGTAAAAATTTATGAAACGTTTCAAATTGTTAGCAGTTTCGGCATTACTTTCTATTTTTGCAATATCTTTTTTTTCGGGAATATCATATGCAAGACATTATTATTGTCCGCTCGGTTATTCGTTTAATCCAAAACTTCAGCTTTGCGTAGGTAAAGGCAAATTAAAAGGATATGATGCTTTGCCTGCAACTAAAATTAATAAATTTGAAGGTAAACATCATATATATATCTGCCCCGATAAATATACTTACGATAAAAAAATGCAGTTATGTATGGGTGAAGGCACTTTAAAGGGCAGCACCGCGCAGCCGACGGTTAAAACTTTAAAACCTGCCTTAAAAGTTTCGGAAAAATTAAATAAAAAGTAACAAAAAACAAAATAAAAACTCGCGTATTATAAATTATTATGAATATTGCCGTAATATTGAGGTCAAGGGAAATGTACGATATTTTAAAGCCTTTCCTTGCCGGACATAATGTGCGGCATTATTCAAATAAAGAAGATTTTTTAAGCCGGATTAAAGAGTCTAACGGTGCTAAAGACGCAGAAAACACGGTTTTAATAGTTAATGCGGGAATTCCCATAGGAGAAGACGTTTTATCTTTTCCAAACATAAAAGTAATTCAGCAGTTCGGCATAGGATACGAAAACGTCGATATAAACTATGCGTCCAAAAAAGGCATTTTAGTGTTTAACGCACCGACGACCGGTACTTTTAACGCCGTATCTGTTGCGGAATTATCGCTGTTTTTTATTTTAGCATTGGCAAGGGATTACAACGGATGCGTCGATTCGATAAATCACGCTATTGCAAACCGTCCCCTGGGCAGCAGTATTACTAATAAGAAATTTGCGATAGTCGGATTAGGCGGCATAGGGCAGGAATTAATTAAGATTTTAAAACCTTTTAATCCCGAAATTTACGGTCTGAAGCACAGCAAGCCCGAAGCAGGCTATGCGGAAAAACTGGGCATTAAGTTTGCCGGTACCGTTGACGAAGATTTCAAAAAAATTTTACCGTTGGCAGATTACATCATACTTGCCGTTCCGCTTGAAAAAAATACGGAAAATTTAATTAGCTGCGAAACCGTAGATTTGATGAAAAAAGGCGCATGCATCGTTAATGTAGGAAGAGCAGGATTAATAAACAAAGAGTCTTTGATAAAAGGGTTGAAAAGCGGAAAGATTAAAGGGGCGGGTCTTGACGTGTTTTGGGAAGAACCCGTTCATATAAGCGACGAGATTTTTCATTTTAACGTTATTGCTACTCCCCATATAGGCGGAGCGACTTTTGAATCTATCGCGGATATTTCGCGCATCTGCGCCCAAAATATAAAAAAATGGATAGATAAAGAAGACTTAACTAACTGCGTAAATAAAGATTTGTTATAAAAAGAGGACTATTATGGATTATAAAGAAACGCTGAATCTTCCGAAAACCGATTTTCCGATGAAGGCTAATTTAAAAGCCACGGAAGAAAAATTTCTTAAAGAATGGGAGGAAAGCGGGCTTTATAAAAACATAACGGAGAAAACGAAAAGCAGGCGTAAAACTTTTATCCTTCACGACGGACCTCCTTACGCAAACGGACACATTCATCTTGGAACGGCTTTAAATAAAATATTAAAGGATATTATAGTCAGGTTCAAACAGATGTCCGGTTATCATACCCCTTTTATTCCCGGGTGGGATTGTCACGGACTGCCTATAGAGCACAACGTAGATAAAACTTTAAAATCTAAAGACTCTATTTCGAAAAGCGAAAAAAGGAAACTTTGCAGGGGGTATGCGGCAAAGTTTGTCGATATTCAGAAGCAGGAATTTAAAAGGCTCGGAAGCATAGGAAGATACGATGACCCTTACCTGACTATGAATTATGCCTATGAAGCGAATACCGTTAGAAAACTTGCGGATTTTATAAAAAACGGCGGGCTTTATAGGGCAAACAAACCGATATACTGGTGTTCGTCCTGCAAAACCGCTCTTGCGGAAGCCGAAGTCGAATATGCAGAAAAATCTTCGCCGTCTATTTTCGTAAAGTTCAGAATTAATTCCGATATTTCCGAAATATTGGACGGCTCTAAAACCGGCGGCAAAGATGTTTTTGCGGTAATATGGACTACCACGCCTTGGACTATTCCGTCCAATCTTGCTATATCGTTGCACCCGGATTTTGAATATGTTTTCGTCGATAAAGGCGATGAAATTTTTATTCTGGAAGAAAGTCTTGCCGATGAATTAATGAAAAAATTCGGCTGCGGCGATTTTAAAATTATAGCCAAAACTAAAGGCAAGAATCTGGAAAATAAAAGAGCCAGACATCCTTTTATAGACAGGGATTCATTGCTGATACTCGGCACGCATGTTAAAAAAGACGCCGGAACGGGTTTAGTGCATACGGCGCCCGGCCACGGGGACGACGACTATGCCGTAGGGCTTAAGTATAACCTTCCGGCTTATGCTCCTATAAACAACGAAGGCAGGTTTTTAGCCGACGTAGAAACGTTTGCGGGAATGCACGTGTTTGAATCCAATCCGCACGTTATAGAAAAACTTAAAGAAGTCGGTGCGTTAGTTCTGGAAGAAAAAATAGATCATTCCTATCCTCACTGCTGGAGATGCAAAAAACCGGTAATTTTAAGATCTACCAAACAGTGGTTTGTTTCTATGGAAATAAACGGTTTAAGGAAAAGGTCGCTGGAGGAGATAGAAAAAGTAAAGTGGATACCAAAATGGGGCATAGACAGAATTTCGGGCATGCTTGAAACAAGACCCGACTGGTGCGTTTCGAGGCAGAGATCGTGGGGTGTTCCTATAACGGCATTTTACTGCAAAAATTGCGGAGAAGCCTACATAGATTACGACTTAACGCTTAAAATAGCAGAAGAATTCGATAAATACGGCGCAGACGCATGGTTTGACAAACCCGCCGAGTATTTCATAAATTTAAGCGAAAAAGAAGTTAAATGCGAAAAATGCGGTTCAAAAGATTTTGAAAAAGAAGAAGATATTTTAGACGTTTGGTTTGACAGCGGCGTAAGCTATTTCTGCGTCCTTAAAAACGACGAAGAGATTAAAAACGTCGGATTTCCGGCAGATTTATACCTTGAAGGGTCGGACCAGCACAGAGGATGGTTTCATTCAAGTCTTTTAATAGGGGTGGGAACCGACGACGGAGCTCCCTATAAAACGGTTTTGACCCACGGTTTCGTCGTTGACAGTTCAGGAAAGAAAATGTCTAAGTCCCTTGGAAACGTAATCAGCCCCGATGAAATAATCAATAAATACGGCGCCGATATTTTAAGATTATGGGCGGCATCAGAGGATTATAAGAACGATATGAGAATATCGCAGGAAATAATACTCAGGCTTTCCGAAGGATATAGAAAAATAAGAAATACCATGCGTTTTATGCTGGGTAATTTATATGATTTTCAAGAAACAGAAAATTCAGTAAAATATGAAAATTTATCGGAATTGGATAAATATGCATTGCACAGAATTACCCTTATTTCGCAGGATATTTTAAGATATTACGAAAATTACGATTTTCATCTTGTTTATCAGGGTATTTATAAATTTCTTATAGAGTTTTCATCTTTTTATTTAGATATAGTCAAAGATACGCTTTATGCAGAAGGAAAAAATTCAGTAAAAAGGCGGGCGGTACAGACCGTATTTAATTATTCGCTAAAAATATTTATCAAGTTTCTTGCACCTATCATACCTTTTACGGCTTCTGAAACATGGGGATATTTTAAAAAAAATTTAAAACCAGAAAGCTTATTTTTTGAAAATTTTGAGGAACCTGACGAAAACTTACAAAATTTCGATATCGAAGAAAAGTTTGATAAATTAATAGAAATCAGAAATATAGCTTTATCGGCTTTAGAAAAGGCAAGAACAGGAGATGAAAAAGTTATCGGAGGTTCGTTGGATGCTAAGATTATTTTAAAAGCAAGCAGCGAAGACTATGATATTCTCAGTAAAATCGATTTAGACGAGTTAAAAGATCTTTTTATAGTATCGGGAATAGTTGTGCAAAAAAAAGAATCTTCCGAAGTTGATATAACAGAAGTCGAAGTTGAAAAAGCCGACGGAGAAAAATGCGCAAGATGCTGGAAGTATGATACAACTGTCGGAACTTATGAAGATTATCCTGATATTTGCGGAAGATGTCATAATGTAGTTACGGAAATTATGCACTAAACATCTTACATGTTCGATTTTTGACGGAAACAGATAATATTGCATAGAGGATCTTTATATTATGAGAAAGCAGATAATTGCCGCAAATTTTAAAATGAACAAAACGGATGAAGATATTAAAAAGTATTTTGCCGTTTTTCTAGATTTTGTTAACGGATTAAAAAGTAGTTCTAATTTAAGCAGCTTAGACTCGGATTTAATATTTGCTCCTCCATTTACTTCGCTTACCGAAACTTACAGAATTATCAAGCCATGTCTTGATTTTATAAAATTATCTTCCCAAAACGTTTATTACGAAAAAAGCGGCGCATTTACAGGAGAAATTTCAATAGATATGCTGGCTGCTTGCGGCTGCGAATATACTATAATAGGACACAGCGAAAGAAGAAATATATTTCATGAAAACGACGAATTAATTAGTAAAAAAGTGGAAGCAATTTATAGCGACGGAAGAATGATACCAATATTATGCGTAGGTGAAAACTTAGATATAAGGAAAAAAGGAGAGCAATCGAAGTTCGTCGAAAATCAGCTGTTAAACGCTTTAAAATATGTTAAAGGAACAAAAATAAAATCTTTAATAGTTGCCTATGAACCTATATGGGCAATAGGCACTGGAATGCCTATAAAAGCTGAAGACGGCGAAGCAATGCATAGTTTTATATATGATTATTTGAAATCAAGTTATTCAATAGACGAGATAAGGGTTATATACGGCGGCAGCGTAACCGAAAAAAACATCAAAGAGCTTATGGAGAAGCCGCATATAGACGGTGTTTTAGTCGGAGGAGCCAGTTTAGATCCGCAAAGTTTTTATAACATATTTAAAATTGCTTCAAGCATTAAATATTAAAAAATTAAAATATAAATATTATAAATAAAAAGAAATAAAGAGGAGGTAAATTATGAAATACGTTATACAGGCATCAAACGGAACAATTAACCCGGGTCTTTTAATGAGCGTTATTAAAAATACAAGTGCGATTAGCGAAACGGATGAAATAAACGTAGTTGTTATAGGTCCTGCAGTAGTTGCACTTCTGCATCATTCACAGCTTAAAGAGCAGTTAAGAGCTGTTTTGAACGACAAAGTCAATATTTATGTTTGCCGCAACGCTATGAATATGTTTGAACTTAAAGACGGCGATATACCGGATTATGCAAAAATAGTACCTGCAGGAGTAGAAAAAATAGGAAAACTTACAAAAGAAGGTTGCGTTTACATAGCGCTTTAATTATTAATTATAATATATATGAGCCAATTAGTCCAGCCGCCTAAAGGAACAAAGGATTTTCTTCCCGAAGAGATGATTTTAAGAAGAAAGGTTATTGAAACTATACGGGAATGTTTTGCCCTTTACGGCTTTGTAGAAATAGATTCGCCGGTGTTTGAATATTTCGAGCTTCTTTCCCGTAAATGCGGAAGCGAAGTGGAAAGAGAGATTTATGTTTTTGAGGATAAGGCTAAACGTAAACTGGGTTTAAGGTTTGAGTTTACTTCTCCTTTAGGACGCTATTACGCTACCAACGCCGAAAAGCTTACGAAGCCGTTTAAAAGATACATAATAGGTAAAGTTTACAGATACGAAAATACGCAGGCTGGAAGATATAGGGAATTTTTTCAGGCAGATGCCGACATAATAGGTTCGTATTCTATGAAAGTAGAAAGCGAACTTATCGACCTTGCAGTTTTTACACTCGAAAAGCTTGGCATGGGAAACTACGAAATAGTCATTAACAATAGGAAAATACTTGACGGCATTATTAAAGCTGCAGGTATTGAAGAAACCAGAAAAGACGCCGCATTAAGAGCTTTAGACAAAACGGCTAAAATAGGTGAAACCGGCGTTATTAAAGAGTTTCAGGAAAACGGCATAAGCGAAGAAAATTATCGCTCATTTATGCGTATTATAGATTTAGACTCAGGAAACGAAATAACCGGTAACGCGAAAAAACTTTCGACTTTAAAAGAGCGCCTTATAGCAGAATTGAAAGACGAATCCGTTAAACAAAGAGTCGTAGAAGGTATAGACGAGCTTAACTATATTATAGAAAATGTTTGTAAAACCGCTGATTCAGAAATTGAAGGTGCGGAAATTATAAAATTCGACCCTCTTTTAGTCAGAGGATTAGGTTATTATACGGGGCCTATTTTCGAGATAAAGTCGAAAGACGTTGCCATAGGCAGTTTTGCTGCCGGCGGCAGATACGATAATCTTGTGGAACTTTACGGCGCAAGACCTGAAGGCTCCTGCGGAATCTCTTTCGGAGTGGAAAGGATAATAGACATAATAATGCAAAAAAATGCGGACATTCTTCAGTCGGTTTCTTCACCGGTAAAAATATACATAGTTTATTTAACCGAAAAAGAGAAGCCGTTTGCTTATAAAGCCGCAAAAATTCTTCGTTCAAAAGGAATAAGCGCCGAAATTTGCGTTTCTTCGGAACCCAGTATAGGTAAAGAGATAAAATACGCCGATAAGAAAAAAATAGAATATGTTTCTATAATTGGCGAAAGAGAAGTTGCAGAGCAAAAGCTTACCTTAAAAAATCTCAAAACGAGGGAAGAAAGGCTGTTATCTACGGATGATTTGATTGAATTTTTACATTAAACCGTATAATTTAAGTTATTAGATTTTTTCTTCGTTAATCAAAAAAGTCAAATAAGGTATACAGTTAATGCAGAAAATTAATCGGATACCTCTTTATTATCTGCAAATTTAAGGATAAAGACCGTATCGAAGAATTTCAAATAGGTTATGTTTAAATTTTTTAAAAAAAAACGAGATAAAACCGTTATAAAATCAGAAATAATAATTAGCGGTTTTAATATTACGGTTTTAAAAAAAGATATCAAAAATCTTCACTTAAATATACTTCCTCCTGACGGGAAGGTAAGAGTGTCGGCGCCTAAGAGAATAGACGACGGATATATCCGCGGTTTTATAGTATCTAAGCTGCCTTGGATAGAAAAAAACGTAAACAGATTTAAAGAACTGCATAGAGAAACTCCACCCGAATACATTTCTGGAGAAAGCCATTATTTTAAGGGAGAAAGATATCTGCTTAACGTTATCGCCTACGACGGAAAACCTTATGTTTCTATTAACGATAAAAAATATATATGCTTTTTTATAAAAAAAGATACTACGACGGAAGAAAGAAAAAAAATATTTTTAAACTGGCAGAGGAAGGAACTGGCAAAAGAACTATCGGATATTTTTGATATATGGCAGGCAATTATGGGCGTTTCCGTCAATGAGATAAGAATAAAACAGATGAAAACAAAATGGGGAACATGCAACATTAAAGCTAAAAGAATATGGATAAATTTAGAGCTTATAAAAAAGCCCGTTTATTGTATCGAATACATTGTTGTTCACGAACTTGCCCACCTTATAGAAAAAAACCATAATAAAAGATTTAAAGAAATTATGGATAGATTCCTTCCCTCATGGAGAAATTACAAAAAAGAACTGAACGGCCCTTTTTTGTCCGTAAGTTAAATTCTTCAAAATTATATATTAAATCCCTAATTAGTTTGACTTTTTTAAAATAATGGTTTAAAATTAATCATCGA
>JBMFVW010000036.1:0-10770 GCA_049965795.1 Candidatus Acidulodesulfobacterium sp. | reverse complement strand
AAAAAACTTTTGCAGGTTAAAAAATCCGCAGAAGAATAAAAGGTAGGGTCTTAAACCTTTTTTCGCCGTTTTATTTTATTTTTATCGTTCAGTTTACACCCCCCGGACGGTAAGAAAGCAAATAAAGCGGCGTTTTTTATTTGCTTAAATAAAAAATATGATAAAATATCGTTATGAAAAACAAAATGATATTTTATATTTTACTTGTCGGCATAACAATTTTTGGACTGATATTTTTAATCTACTTCATGCATAAAAATAATTCCGCGAAAAACCTTATAAATCTTAAGAAATTGTCTCCTATCCGGCAGATAAACGAACAAGCTTCCAGTTTGCGCCTGTCCGAAAAGCCTTTATCTAAGCCGTATTTTAAACTTGCGGTAGCTTCGATGATGTCGCCGGTCGCAAATATCGATGCATATAAGCCTTTTGCAGGATATATCGGCCGCGCGCTTCATATGCCTGTTAAGATTGTTCAGAAGCGAACCTATTTGGCGGTTAATAACCTGCTTATAAAAAATAAAATAGATTTAGCTTTTATATGTACCGGAGCATACGTTTACGGAGGATTAAAGAACAAAGTAAAAATAATCGCCGTTCCGGTTATAGACGGAAAAAAGATGTATCAGGCCTATATAATTGCGCATAAGCCTTCGAAGATTGAATCGATTAAGGATTTAAAAGGAAAGGTATTCGCCTTCACCGAGCCGTTATCGAATACAGGCTATGAATATCCCGTTAGATTTTTTAAAAAAAACGGCATAAACCCTAAAACGTATTTTAAAAGGATAATATTCACTTATAATCATACGGATTCTATTAAAGCGGTCGCGGCGGGCATTGCAGACGGCGCATCCGTCGATTCCATCGTTTACTCTTACACCTACGATAAATATAAAAGCGTCCGGCTTCATACGAAAATTATTTTAAAATCGCCCCTGTTTCCTATCCCGCCGATAGTTATGCCCGATAGAGTAGATAAAAGATTGAGGGCTAAAGTTAAAAAAATTCTTTTAGGCATGTCGAAAAATCCGAAAGGCAGATTAATTTTAAAACGACTTAATATCGACGGCTTTGCCCCGCCGGATATAAGCAGATATAAATAAATATGAGATTTTCTTTATTGTCCGCAGCCGTTTCGATTTTAAAAAAATTTTATAACGTTTCTTTAAGAGTCAAAGTTATAGGACTTGTTATATTTGCTACTCTTCTGTTCGGACTGCCCGTTATATATTTTGTAAATGAAGATTTTTCTCTCCAGAATAATATGCAGTTAAAATTAATGAGCTTATCAATCGGCAAACAATTATCGTCCCAGTCGGTAAATTATATTCTTGAAGATAATATTTACGCATTAGATAAATTATTAAAAAGTTCGATTAAAAGCGACCCCGACATAGTTTACGCATTTGTCGAAAATAAAAAAGGGGAAGTTGTTGCTTCGACTTTTAACGGCGGATTTCCTGCGGGTTTATTGAAAGTTAACCATTTTAATGCTAAAAAGTTATCCGCCGTAAACATTAAAACAAACGAAGGCTTGGTATACGATACCGCCGTTCCCATATTGCACGGGCGGTTAGGCATGGTAAGAGTAGGAATTTCAAATAAAAGGTCGAGTTTGCTACTTTATTCGCTCATAAGGTCTATAATTATAGTTATGGTTTTTACCGCCGTTTTAGCCGTTATACTTTCAAGTTCCATCGCGTGGTGGGTTATTACGCCGGTAGTAAAACTGTCGGAAGCTTTTAATAAAGTCAAAAGCGGCAGTTACGACGTAAAGCTAGATATAAAAAGAGATGACGAGATAGGAATGCTCGCGAGAGATTTTAATAAAATGGCGGCAAGTTTAAAAAAAGCGGACGAAGAAAAAATAGAAAACGATAATTTAAGGAAAAATTTTATCAATAACGTCATAAAAGCCCAGGAAGAAGAAAGAAAAAGGATAGCAAAGGATCTGCACGACCAGTTTGCCCAGATGCTGGCATATATAAAAATAAGAATAGGTCTCTTTAAAAACCTTAATAATATAGAAGAAGCAAAAGAAAGCGTTGTCCAAATCAGCGAAGAACTGACTAATGCTTTAGACATGGTGCGGAATATTGCCAGAAGCCTTACACCCGGAATACTTGAAGAAATGGGCCTGGCATGCTCGATTTCCAGCTATATAGACGATATTAATAAAAATAGCCTTAATTTTAAAGTAGATTTTTTTCCTAACGAAAACATTAAAGATAAAAGATTCGACCAGAATATAGAAATTAACGTGTACAGAATAATTCAGGAGGCTCTGTCTAACGTCATACTGCACTCGCATTCAAATTATGCTAAAATAAATTTAGTAATTGCGGAAGGAAAAATCATCGGCTCCGTAGAAGATTACGGAACGGGTTTTAACTGCGGACTTATCAGCAATGACAGCTTAGGGATATTCGGGATGAAGGAACGGGCAAAACTTTTAGGTGGAGATTTAAAAATCGAATCTAAAACCGGCGCCGGAACAAAGATAAATTTTTATATTCCCTTATAATTTAAAATAAAGCCGTAACGGGAGATAAAATTAATGATAAATATAGTTTTAATCGACGACCACTTTCTTATGGTTTCCGGCTTAAAAATGATAATAGCTGGACAGGATGATTTGCGGGTCGTGGGAACCGCAAACGATGCTGTGTCGGCAATGGAAATCGTTAAGGAAAAAATACCGAACGTCATAGTTTTAGATATTTCCCTTCCAAAAACTAACGGACTTGATTTAATAATAGGGCTTAAAGAAGTTTCTCAGGATTCCAAGATACTGATTTTAACTATGTACGAAGACAAGCAGTATGTTCAAAGAGCCCTTGATAACGGTGCATTGGGTTATCTGCCGAAAAAAGCCGTAGAATATGATTTGATTTACGCGATTAAGACCGTAGCCGAAGGAGAATTATATATTCATCCATCGTTGATAAAAGATTTGATAGGTAAAGACAAAGACAAAAATATCGAAAAATATCGGAAATATAACGGCGCAGGCGGGGGTTCAGCCGACGCCGAAAGCGAAAACGCCCTGCGAAATTTATGGAATAATTTAAGTCCGAGAGAACAGGAGGTTCTAATATTCGTAGCGGAGGGTTTTTCGAACAAGGAGATAGGAGAAAAGCTTTTTATTAATGATAAAACCGTAGCTACCCACCGGTTGAGGGGAATGGAAAAATTAGGATATATAAATAAATACGAGCTCGTAGATATTGTTTTCTTTAAGCTTAAACTGATAGATAAATCGTAACAGAAAAGCCAACTAAGCAGTCATTGAGAGCGAAGCTAAGCAATCTCCAGTCGTTAAAGCATAGAATGTGCTAGATTGCTTCGTCGCTTTCGCTCCTCGCAATGACTGTTAAAATTTAAAGTCAGATTAATTTTCCGTACCGTAATATTTTTTCTTCATTTTATTTCAGATTTTTTCTTACAAAAATCCTACTTTGTATTATTTCATTCAGCCGCCGCCCGTGATAATAATAATAATAAATAACATATTTTATTATTCACGATAATTTTAATATTATTAGGAGGGGGTAGGTTAATGAAAAAAGAAAACATTCCTGAGAATCAAGACCCAAAATTTAAAGAAAAAGAAAATGAAAAAGAGCTAAAAGAAAGCGGCTCAAAAAGAAAGTTCATTAAGACGCTCTGGTTAGGAGGACTGGCGGCGGCGGTCGGCGGAGCGGCGGGGCTGTTGAAAGCAAGCAAATCCGTTGCGGCGGCACCTTTAAAAAAAGGCGATGTTAAAAAAAGCGGGCATAATACTCCTGAAAAAGGGACGGGCGTGCCTACCGGACCTTTAAAAAACCATAGATGGATGGGGTGGATGAACCCGTCGCAGGATGAAAACGACGGATGGAACGAGTGGATGAGGACGCTCGAAAATCCCCATAATCTTCCTATATGGCACGATAATTTTTATACCATTAAGGATTCCAAGCCGAAGCACCACTGGGCAATGGTTATGGATTTAAGAAAATGCGTCGGATGCCAGGCATGCGTTGTAGCATGCAAAAGCGAAAACAATGTTCCGCTCGGCGTCTTCAGGACGGTGGTTCAGGTAATGGAGACGGGACATATGGTTCCCGATCATTCAGGCGATGTCGTTACCGATGAAGGCAGTTATACCGCTAACGTAAAAAGGTTTAGTCTTCCCAGAATGTGTAACCACTGCGACCACCCGCCATGTGTAGAAGTTTGTCCGGTCAAGGCTACGTTCAAAAGACAGGACGGCATCGTTCTTATAGATTATAACGTATGTATAGGATGCCTTACATGCGTTCAGGCTTGTCCTTACGATATGAGGTTTGCAAATCCGGTTCAGCATACGGCTGATAAATGTACGCTTTGCGTTCACAGAATAGATAGGGGGCTTATGCCCGCATGCGTAACGTCATGTGTCGGCAGGGCGAGAAAATTCGGGGATTTAAACAATCCGAATAGTGAAGTTTCAAGGCTTCTTAAGGAGTTTCCTACGGCTAAACTTGAACCTAGCATAGGAACCGACCCCCAGGTATTTTATATAGATTTGGACGGAAGATTAATTGGGCCTACAAATCCGGAAGAAGTAAAAATGGTTTACACCTACGCAATGGGATTGGAAGCAAGCTCCTATAAAAAATTAGGCGGTAAAGCAGACTTGCCGTTTAAAGAAGAAAAAGAAAATCCATATGCTGGATAAAATCATATTACCTAACTTCCCCAACTTTTTTATACACTACAAGGATAAAATGTCAAGAGGAAAATGCTTATAATAAAGAATTTTTTATGTGGTGTATAAAAAGATGGAGGAAGTTAGTATATTAATTTATTAAGAACTAATTTTAATTTTTAAATTTTAAGGAGTATATATATGATTGCGATTAACGGTACCTACGGTACGCTGGAAAATATTTATTGGGGACTTCCGATAGTTATTTATCCTTTTCTTTCAGGGCTTCTTGCCGGTTCTTTTGTAGTCGGCGCCCTTTATCATCTTTTTCATGTAGAAAAACTTAAGCCTATATCCAAACTTGCCCTTATATCAAGTTTCGCTATGCTTCTTCTGGCGGCGATGGCTCCCCTTGCGGATGCGCTTCAGCCGTCGAGAGCAATTTGGGAATTGTATTTCAGGGACCATTTCCCTTATTCCCCTCTGGGAATGTTTATTATTATATGGACAATATTTGCTATCGCCTTTCTTTTTGAATTATATTATCTGTTCAGGGAAGAAAATATTAAAAGAGCACATGAAGATAAGGGGATAAGAGGTAGGGTATCTAAAATTTTGACACTCGGAAGCACCGATTTATCCAAACAAAGTATAAAAAGAGACCACAAAGCTTTGTGGATAATATCCATTATGGGCATTATTCTGTCTATTTTATTTCACGGATATGTAGGATTTTTATTCGGCGCAATAAAAGCAAGAGCGCTCTGGTCAGACCCGATAATTCCGCCTATGTTCATATCATCTGCGGTAGTTTCAGGCATAGCTTTTGTCGGATTATTATATATAATAGGCTTCGGCGTTTTTTCAAATAAAAATAAGATAGAGCCTGATACTCTCGATACTTTGAATCAGGCGCTGATTTATGCAATTTTTGCCGACCTATTTTTCGACCTTATAGAATGGCTGTATTCTGTTAGAGGGTACAATTCATATGAAGTATATAAAAACTGGCACGCCGTTTTTTCATGGGGCGCGCCGGGCGTTTTAACTATTAATTACCATATAATCCAGCTATTGTTCGGGTTAATTATTCCCGTGGTTCTTTTAATAATTTCAAAAGGTATAAGAAGGTCAATTTTTTGGACTTTTATTCTCGACATACTCGTGACCGTAGGCGTTTGGGCAATGAGATTTAATGCCGTTATAGGAGGCCAGCTGCCTACCAAGATAGGTCAGGGGACTATTCAGCTGAATATACCTTTTTGGGACTATGACGGATATTTGACAGGGATAGGGCTTTTCGGATTAGGTATTTTTATAATATTCGTTTTCGGTTATTTTCTGGGATGGGAAAATGAACCCGAAACTTTAAATAAGCAATAATAAGGAGGAAATATAATGTCAATGAACAGAAGGGATTTTTTAAAGTATGCAACTTTTGGAGTAGTAACCGTCGCGGCGGGTGCCGGATTAACCCAATGGGCGGGCGGAATGTTCCATTACGAAGGAGAATACGTATATCCCGGAAGAACGGAAAACTGGAAGGGGGTAGAAGTAAAGTTCACTACCTGCAAACAGTGCCACAGCGACTGCGCCGCAATGGCAAGGGTATTTAACGGGACGATCGTTAAATTAGACGGCAACCCTTACGATATACAGACTACCGAACCCAATATTCCATATGCTACTCCGATGAAAGAAGCAATTTCTTACGTCGGCACGAATTTCGACACATCTAAGCCTTTTATCGACGGGGCGCATTCCCTGTGTCCGAGAGGACAGGCAGGAAGACAGACTATTTACGACCCTTACAGGATATATATGCCGTTAAAAAGGGTCGGGGAAAGGGGTTCAAAAAAATTCAAAGTTATTTCATATGAGCAGCTGATAAACGAAGTGGTAAACGGCGGCTATCTGTTTAAGGATGTGCCCGGCGAGGAAAAAAGATTTGTAGAAGGTTTTAAACACTTATGGAACGAAGGCAGAAACAGATTTGCTCCCGCAGACCCTAGGTATCCTGATTTCGGACCTAAAACAAACCAGTATGTGAGCTACTGGGGCAGGGCAGAGGCGGGACAGGCGAATTTTATAACAAGGTTTGCAAACGCTCTCGGTTCGGTTAATGCAATGCCGCATGTTTCTGTTTGTGAATTATCGCATCACGTTTCTACGTTCAGGACTTTTCCCGGAACTAACATGTTAAAGCCCGACTTTCCCAACTGCGAACACCTGTTGATTTTCGGAGCAAATTATCTTGAAGCAAATTTTCCTATGCAGACTTTAGGCAGAAGAACTGTAGCCGCTACATCGTCCGGTAAGTTAAAAGTAACGGTAATAGACGTAAGGGCGGGTAATATGGTATCCCATGCCGACAGATATATCCCTATAGTTCCCGGAGGCGACGGAGCGCTTGCAATGGGAATGCTGCGCTGGATAGTAGAGAACAAAAGATATGACGAAAATTTCTTGACTAATTTAAACCACAGTTCGGCAAATGCCAACGGCGAGCCTAATTTTTCCAATGCGTCTTATCTTGTTGTCGCGGATGAAAGCAATAAAAACTTTGCCAAATTCTTAAAGAGCGGTAAATCGTTTTACGCTATAGACAAAGTAACCGGAAAACCGGTATTAACTTCAGGCGCGGCTAAAGGCGACCTGTGGCCTACCGGATTTTTATCTTTAACGCCCGTCAATGTGAACGGTGTCAACTGTATGACGAGCATGCAGATGTTATGGAGCGAGCTTAAAAAACATACTATAGAAGAATACGCAAAGGAAGCCGGACTTGCGCCGAGAGTGATACCGGAACTTGCAAGCGAGTTTACTTCCCACGGCAAAAAAGCAGTTGCGGATTATTACAGAGGTCCGGTGAAACATACCAACGGTTTTTATCACGGCAGAGCTATTCAACTTCTAAACGTTATGGTCGGCAACGTCAACTGGCAGGGCGGCTATATTAACGGCGGAGGCGGAGCCAACATAATGGGCGGCAAGGGTTTCCCGTATAATCTCGGAAAATGGCCCGGTTTTGTCCCCGCAAAAGGCGTAAAGATTTCAAGGGAAGGGTCTTTTTACGAAAAATCTTTGGAATATAAGGAAAAGGTTGCAAGAGGACAGTCGCCGTTTCCCGCGCAAAGGCCGTGGTTTCCGTTCAGTTTCGGCATGTGGCAGGAAATCTGGGGCGGAACGTATTTCCAGTATCCTTATCCGGTAAAGATACTTTTCCAGCATATGGCAAACCCTGCGTGGTCTATGCCGGGAATGGGCGGAGTGGACGACGAGTCGAAGCCGTGGATTAGGATGATAAAAGATACAAGCAAGGTTCCGCTGTTTATCGCATCTGATACAATGATTGCAGAAAGTTCGGCATATGCGGACTATATCGTTCCGGATGTAACTTATTTAGAGGGATGGGCGTTTCTCGGCAACCTGCCGACGTACCCGACTGCAAGGACTTCGGTAAGACAGCCCGTAATAGAGCCTATGACGGAAAAAACGCCCGACGGAAGACCTATATGCATGGAAAATTTTTTGATAGACGTCGCGAAAGCGCTCAAGCTTCCAGGATTCGGAGAAAACGCATTCCTCGAAGGCGGAGAATTGAACCGAGCAGAGGATTATTATCTTAAAATGGCGGCAAATATAGCATACGACGGCAAGTCTTATCTTGCAAGGAAAGGCAGCAGATTTGTTCATTTGGGTCCCGTGCCGGATGCAAATGCCGACGAGATGCAGACCGTAAAAAATTATGTTTCTAAGTTCGGGAAGTCTCTTCGTCCTTATGAATGGAAAAAAGTCGCTTATGTATTTGCAAGAGGCGGAAGATACGAGGATTATAACGTCGGCTATCTTCCATGGGGAAAGCCGAAATGGGTAACCCACCTGTGGAATCCTAAGGCTCCAGTTAATATGTATAACGAAGACGTCGCGACAACACACAATGCTATAACGGGCGAAAGGTTCAACGGAACGACTATATTGCTGCCTCACAGAAATATGAGGGGCGAATTATTAGATAAATTATACCCTAAGAACGAATATCCGTACAGGGCGTCAACCCACAGGCAGCCGATTCACTCCAAATCGAGGACTATTGCTGACCCGTGGCTGTTAGAATTACTGCCGGATGCTTTCTGGGAATTAAACGAAGTGGATGCAAAAAAGCTCGGATTATCCGACGGGGATATGATAAAGGTAATTTCTCCTACTTATCAGAAAGGGATTACCCACAGGGTAAGGATTATGCCGTCGGTCAGGCCTGGCGTAATTACGGCGGCTACCGCTTTCGGAAGATGGCTTTACGGTTCGGGTACATGGTACATAAACGGGAAGAAATATACAGGCGATCCTGCGAGAAATCAAGGCGTCCATCCGAACGCCCTCTTTCTGCTCGATAATTCGATAGCGGCTAAAGACGGCTGGACTACGGTTTTAACCGACCCCGTAGGCGGTTCTATGGTTTACTTCTATGCTCCGGTTAAAATAGAGAAGGTATAAATAATAAAATCACGAATTCTGGATTTCCGTTTTTACGGTAATAATGCACACCTCTTTCGGTGAAAAAATTCACCGTTTCCATTGCCGAAAAAGCGGATGTCCAGAAATAAAACTTATAAAATTAAAATAACGATTTATATTAATTACAAAGGTGCATTTTCATGGATTTCGATAATATTATAACCGAAGGAAAAATCGATTTAGAAACTTTTGGAAAGTTATCTTCTTACAGAAACATGATGTATAATTTTTTTTCCAGAGTTTTTGCAAGAAAGGTCGATTTGAAGTTTTTAGAAAGCCTTACCCATGAAGAAATAGAAAGCGTAATAGGCGGTTTATGCGAAGATGACCAGTCTGCTAAAGATTTAGTGGTATCCGTCAAAGAAACTCTATCTTCAAAAAAGAATTTAGAAATTAAGGAAAGGGAATTCGACGAACTTTTCGTAATTCCCTCACCCGGCAGATTTATACCCCCTTATATGAGTTATTATTTCGGAGGAGGCAGTCAAAAAGCAGACTTTGAAGACGGAGGCAAATCTGGAAACGAAGGAGACCTCTCTCTCGTCAATAAATTAGAAATTACTTATAAATCGTTAAATTTTGAGCTGAAAGACCCGAACGGAGTTTCTATAAAAAGACCCGACCACATTTCTTATATTTTGGGATTTATTGCGGCGCTTATAAACCTTGAAGACAGGTATCTTACGGGACAGGTTAAAGAGCCTCTGCCTTTTAACGAAGTCGTAGCCAACGAATTTATGTTTTTTAGCGAATTTGTCGGAAACTGGATCGGTTTATTTGCGGACGAGGTAATCAAGCGGTCAGGCTCAATGTTTTATGCACCTGCGGCTAAACTCCTTCAGGGTTTTATAGTCTGCGAGCAGAGAGATTATAATAATATTGTTACAAAAATTTAACACAACTGTAATAATTCTGTAACATTCGTCTGTTAGAATAAAAGTGTTAAGACGAAAAAAGAAAATATAAAAATTTGTAAGATACAGAAATTAAGGAACTAAATTAAACTAAAAGAGAGGAGGAAGTTATGAACAGAATCAATAGGACAAAAAAGGCGATGCGTTTAAGTGCACTTTCGGCTTTTGTCTTAGCCTTAACCGCGGCGCTGGCATTAGTCTTTGCCTTCAGCTGGGCAGGGACGGCTTACGCGTCTGCAGCCGCCCTTTACGAAAATCCCAACACGGGCGAAATATTCTTAACGCCCGGCCCGGGAAGAGTAAAGGTGGGACAGAGCATCATCAATCAATTATTGAAGCCGAATGCGGCAAAGACGACAAAGCAGATTAACAATTTAAAAGCGACCGAAAAGAAGTTAGAGGCTTCGCTGAAAACCGTCAAGGGACAAACCCTTCCGGCGTGGACGAAGAATGTTTCGTTAGGCGCATTAATTTATATGGGTTACGGATATTATACCCAGACGGGATTAACGGAAGGTTCTCTGCAACTTCAGGAAAACCCGCCTGCAACCGGAAACAACGGTTACAACGCGTTTAATGTAAACAGAGCGTATTTAATATTCCTGTATCATCAGGATAACTGGTTTTTGAAAATTACGCCCAACATTAATAAATCAGACAACAGCG
>JBMFVW010000035.1:0-10808 GCA_049965795.1 Candidatus Acidulodesulfobacterium sp. | reverse complement strand
ATAATAAAGTTAAACGATAATATCACAATTACTTTAATTACCGTGGAAGATTTGATAGTCGACAGATTTTGCAGTTTTAAATTTTGGAAAATCAAAGAAGATTTCAGATGGGGGTTGGTTTTATTATATAATTACGATAAAAAAATTGACAAAAAATACTTAAAGGATAGAGCGTTAGAAGAAAATGTTTCCGATGTTTTAAAAAAAGCAAAAAATAAAATAGCTTACGAGGTTAAAAAAAATGGGCCAAATATGGGATTATGACGATATTAAATCAATCATAAAATCAAAAAAACCGGAATTGGTAAAAATAGGGCTATATCCTTTCGATAAAAAGGGGCATAGAAATAGGAAAATATCTAAAGAAAATTTGCTTTTTAAAATGACGGTTTTAAGGGCTAAAAAATTTCCTCCGAAAATCGATAAAAACGGAAATATGATTTTACCCTTTTTTTATAATATTATATAGATTTTCATATCAGCCTTAAAACTTAAGGCATATCATTTTCAGCAGGGGGCGGCAGGTATATTTCCGCCGCTTTCAAGGCTTGATTTATTTAGCTTTAAGTTTATCTCAATAGGAACTGTTTCATGGGATATTATAGCCGCATCTTCATATCTTACATTTTTAAGAATCGGTTTTTTGCCGTTTGAACCGATAATCCTCATATTTTTACCAACACCGTTTTCATATAAAGATATAAGCGATTGACCGCTGTAATGGCCTTGCGACTCTTTTCCCGCTACTATCAAATAATGCTGCGTTGGATTAGTTACAGTATTTTTTATAATTTTATCTATTCCGATATTTTCAGTTTCAGTTTTTCCTATAATGCAAAGTCCTTTCGGTTTTAACTTTGATAAATTGTCGTATAAATCTAAACTGGCAAGAGTAGATACTGCGATTGGACATCCTGTTCCGTCACAAAAATTATTATACTCACCGGGGGAAACAGGCCATGAATTTAAAAATTCTAAAGAATTTACTGAATTTACGGAACCAGTCTGATTGGCAGGATTCTGAATTTGCAATATGAGCGCATCGGTCAGATAATTAACAGCCGCGGCAGGATAACAGTGTTTACAGCCAAGACATGAATACTCGACCTGTTTTAGCTCTAACTTTAACTTTTCTACCTCATTTATTAGATCATTCGAGGCATTGTTTTCTATGAGCTTAAGATTTTCAATAACATCGTCTAAACCATAAATCATGCATCCGCATTTTTTACATTTTTTTAATTTTATAGCCCTAGAAAGTTCGCTCCTGATTTTATTATATGCTTCATCTATTTCTGTAATACCCTGTGTATCCATATCTTTAAATTCTATAAATTAAAAGTTATTTTATCGAATAACATTTTATTGTATATTAATTATATCAGTTTCTATAGCGGCTATTTTTTTTCTGTCGTCAGGATTATCGGAATCGCCGCCACCGCAGTATAATTGCCACTGAACCGTCCCCCATATAGAGTATTCAGTCTGCCAGCCTTCAGGCTTTCCATTATTATAATTAAATTCTATTAAAGTTTTTTGGTTTACCCAGTTTATAAATTGCCTGCCGTGCAGTTTTCCGTCATAATAATTTAATTCGTAATGCTTTTTGCCGTTTTTGTAGAAACCTTCAGTTTTACCATGCAGTTTTCCGTCAATATTATAACGCGTTATAGACTTTATGTTTATTTTTTCTTCTTCATAATAAACTATAAATTCTCTTAATACGTCTATTTTACTTTTATCGCAGCTTTCCTCTTTTTTATTTCCATAGTCTTCCTTACCGTTATTTTCTCCGCGGTTATTTATATTGTCTGCGATATCTGTAATTAGCATATTTATCATGCCTGTCTTCAACTTGTATTGTTTTATTCAATTTTTTTTATTATATTATTACAATTTTGCGGCAAAAACCACGCATAATATAATGCTATATAATCTATTATATATTATATATAATTAAATAACCAATTTTTTTAGAACTAAACAGCTATATATACCGCTCCAGACTTTACCAATTTTGCAATTTCATAAACTCCGGCAGGCACTATCGTGGCATAATCCGGTACATCGCTGTCTTTAAGGTCAAACATATTCATTGCATTTCTGCAAACGTATATTTTTGTTTTTTCATTAAGACTGTCCCTAAGCTGATTTCTGAGCTGAGCGTGATGAAGAAGCGAAACTACCGAAGGTCCGAAAAATACGACGGTTATTTCTTCCGTATCTTCTATTGCAGACAAATTTTTAATTACGTTAAATGAAAGAGCAGGCATTATAGTGCCGTTTGTAACTTGAATAACATATTTCATAAAAACCTCCATAAAATTAACTTGCGGCGGAGAAACTGTTTCTCCGCCGAAGAATAAAGAAAATCCCGCAATTTATTTACGTATGAATATTTTATAGCAGGTGCAACATTAGTGCATCATCTGCATTTTTTTCATCATTTGTTTACGCATCATCTGCATTTTTTTCATCCAGTTCATTTTAGCAAGTCTGTGATATAACGATTGCTGCGAAGGATAAAGAACGCGGTAGCCTTTTATATGAAAAGGTATCATTTCATATCCAAGGTATGTTTCTGCGTTACCCACAGCCTTAACGTCACTAATCAATTTGCTTATACTTGGATTATTCTGCATGGCATCCATTTTATATTGTTTAAGCGCTTTTTTAAGCATCATTACGCCTTTTATTGTGCTATGCATCATCTCCATAGTAAGCATTTTTTCCTGTTTAATCTGTGAAGAATTAAGATTAAAAGATTTAGCATGCATTAAAATCCAATGCGGACCTGGATGAAATTTGTAAAAAATAGACGGAAACCCTAAAGAATGATGCATAAAAAACATTTTGATCTTCATCATCTTAGCTTTACTCATCATCATAGTCATAGCGTTTGATTTGGCAGCATTAAGACCTAAAAAAAAAATTAGGGCTATCAATGTAAATAATGTGACTTTTTTAGTCATGTCGTAACCTCCTTTAACCGTTAAAGTAATTATTGTTAATTTATATTACACTTAATAAATATTTGAAAGATTTTGAAAAATTTTCAAATTTTGCAATAACCAGAGTTTATTCATATTATCAATAAAATAACATAAATTTAGGAAATTGTCTATTTATTTTATTTTTGCCAAAGAATTTTATTAAATTCCAGCGGTGTTAAAACTTTAGTATGATAAGGTATAACACGAATGGTATAATGATCGGCAGGGCGATTATTTGGAACCGCTGTCTTATAAATAAATTCATTTATATATCCGGAAGCAGTGCCGATATTCGTCATTTCAGCCCTGAACGGCTCATCGTTTTCATCTCCCGATGCAAAAACTTCTACTTTAATATCCTGCGGTTTAACGGCTCCGAGCCGTATAGCACACTTGACTTTATAATATTCCTCTTGTTTTTCAAAGGCGGGTATTCCAATATGAATTTCGTTCCAGTTTTGTTCAAGTCTTTTCTTCCATTCATTGATAGTCAGAGCAAGTTCTCCGCCTGATGCATTTCTTTCCTCATATAAAGATGATAATGGAAGGTAAGCTTTTTCAACATATTCTTTCATCATTCTGAATGTAGAATATTTCGGCGTAAGAAGAAACATGCTCTGCCTTATCTTTTCAATCCATTTCACCGGAACACCGTCTTTATTTCTATCAAAAAATTCAGGGACTATAGACTCCTCTAAAAGTTTATACAGTGATTCGGCATCCTCTTTGTCATTATTATAATATTCATCGGAAGAAGAATGTATACCGATAGCCCACCCCAGTTCTTCAGAGTAGGCTTCCGCCCACCAGCCGTCAAGAATGGAACAGTTAAGCCCTCCATTTGCAATTATTTTCATTCCGCTGGTTCCGCTGGCTTCAAGCGGACGTCTCGGGTTGTTAATCCATAAATCTATACCGCCCACTATTTTTTGCGCAATATCCATATCATAATCTGACAAGAAAAAAACCGTATTATGGATTTCGGGGTCCTGAGCAAACTGTATCCATTCTTTAATTAATAGTTTTCCCGTGAAATCGCCGGGATGAGCCTTTCCGCTGATCAAGATACGCACAGGTCTATTTTGACTTTTAAGAATATTTTTAAGTCTTGTTTTGTCGTACAATAGAAGGGTCGGTCTTTTGTATCCAGTGAATCTGCGGGCTAAACCGATATACAAGGCATTAGGATCAAGAAATGAAGGCTCCTGATTAATATGGCAGCAGCCTTTCATTTTAGTTATATGTTTTTTAATATCGTCAAGCATGTTAATCTTATTATTCATTCTGAATTCCCAGATTTCCGCGTCAGTCATTTTATTAATGAAATCAAACGATTTTTGGGAACATTTTTCTATTAATGACTTTGTATCATTTTTAGCCAATAATTTTTCGGATATGCTTGAAATCCATGTAGACGTATGAACCCCGTTAGTAATATAAGCAACCGGCACCTCTTTTATCGGCTGCCTCTCAAATAATCCGGAAAATAAATTCCTGCTTACTTCGCCGTGGATTTTACTTACCCCGTTAATAAAACCGCTTCCCCGTATGGCTAAATATGCCATATTAAAAGGTTCAGAAGAATTTTCAGATGAAACTTTACCCATATTAATAAATTCTTCGTCCGTAATTCCGCATCTTTGTATATAATATGAAAGATAATTGCGTATAAGCGCCGGTTCAAAGGTGTCAAAACCTGCCTGCACAGGGGTATGAGTGGTAAAAATATTGCCTGCTCTTGTAACAGTCAGCGCTTGCCAGAAATCCGCGGTATTATTATCCTGCATCCAAGTATATGCGCGTTCAAGCACAACAAAAGCCGCATGTCCCTCATTCATATGGCAAATGTTTACATCAATGCCGAGTGCTCTAAGGACTTTAAAACCGCCGATTCCAAGAATAATTTCTTGAATCAATCTGATTTCTCTGCCTGCCTCGTATAAATCTCCGGTAATTCCTCTATCTATTGAAAGATTTACAGGATCATTAGAATCAAGCAAATATAAAGGCGTGTTTCCTATTTTTGCTATCCATACCCTTAGCATGACGGTTCTATCCGGCAACGTTACAGAGACGCGCAGCCATTCGCCTGATTTATTTCTGCATGGCATAACGGGAAGGGAGTGCGGGTCATTATAGGGATAGACTTCAATTTGTTCGGAGGAGCCGTTGATTATTTGACGAAAATATCCTCTTTGATACATAAGACCAATACCTGCAAGGGGCACTCCTAAATCTTCGGCAGTTTTTAAGTAGTCGCCTGCAAGTATTCCAAGACCGCCGGCATAAAGCGGAAGAGATTCGTCTAATCCAAATTCCATGCTAAAATAAGCAACGGTTTTAAGATGATTTTCTTTATAATTTTCTTTAAACCAGCCCGCGGCGTTATCCGTCTTTACCCAGTCGTGTTTTATCTGATTAAAATTTTTCATAAAATCAGCATTTGAAGATAATTTTTTTAAATCATCTAAAGATACCGTTTGCAGAATCAACCATGGATTGTGCGTTAAATACCACAGAGCAGGGTCTATTGTTTTAAAAAGTTCATCGGCATCATGATTATACGTCCAGCGAAGGTCAAAGACAATATCGTTAAGAAATTCAAGTCCTGCAGGTAAATTGCGAGTTAAATAATGTTCAAGCATAATCCCTCCGGGTTATATCTATCTTATACCATATAAATGTAAATGCTTCTCTGTTTTTTTATTTTTGTGTGTTGCAGTTTAAATTTTCGGCCATTTCATAAAAATATGCCCTTTTAGGAAATACAAAAAAGCAAACATAACAATAGTGATACCTAAAGAGGAAAAAAACATAATCCTGTTGCTTTTGTCAGCTTTAGAGCCCGGCTGTTCACATTCACATTCTATTTCATTACTTAAATTATCTTGATTGTTTTGGCTTGCGTTTAACGAAACTTTCTGTAATTTTTGTCTTTTAAGTTTTGGCCGTATAAAAACGAAATAGAAACTTATTGCCAGACTTAAAATATTTAATATAATAAAATAATTTGTGAAATGGGCAAGTCCTTTTAGAGCGGAAGAAAATCCGCCAAAAGAACTTGCGCCGGCGGCGCTTATGCCTAAGGCGCTTAAAAGTAACGGCGCCCAGCAGCATGTTCCGCCCAATATTGCAAAAATCGACGGAATAACAGCTGCAATTCTGGTTTTTTCTTTCACAGGATTCTTTTCATTAATATTCATAATTGACCTCCGTTATAAAGTCATTTTTACATTAGCAATCAGATATATATAGCCTTCGTTTATATTTTATACTCTACTTTGCACAATAAATAATAAAATTATGCGCAGCAGCTAAGTTTGCTGACGTCTTTAGTAAAACTCTGGGCGGCTAATTTAAGCCCTTCCGCCATAGTCGGATAAACTCCGATTTCCTCGCCGATTTGCTGAATCGTATAACTATTTTGCAAATAGACGCTTGCCTGCTGGATTGTTTCCGATGAGTTGTGCGCCAGCATATGAATTCCGAGAACTTTATTAGTTTTCTTATCCGCTATCATCTTTATCAAGCCTTCTATTTTAAAAATAGCCTGAGCTTTGGGAACGTATTCAACAGGAAAAACAACTTTAATTACATCATAGCCTTCTTTGATAGCCGCTTCTTCCGTTAATCCTACTGAAGACACTTCCGGGTCGGTAAATGTAGTATGCGCAACGGAAGAGTAGTCAGCTTTTATATGCTTGCCGTGAAGCATATTATCGGCGGCTATCTTGCCGTCGTACGCAGCCGTCGTGACTAATCTCATTAAACCGGTAACGTCGCCGCATGCGTAAATGTCGGGATTGGTGGTTTTAAGTTCGCCGTCAACTTTAATATAACCCTGCTTGTAAGTTTCAACCCCGACTGCTTCCAAATTTAAGTTTTCTGTATTTCCTACAACGCCCGTGGCCATCAAAAACTCATTAAAATTAACCGTTCTTAAACCCTCTTCGGTCTCTATATCGGCATATTTTTTACCGCCGTCTTTATAAAGACGTTTTATTGAAGAATTCAGTAAAAATTCGATACCTTCGTTTTTTAAAATATTCAAAAGCGATTCTGATATTTCAGGCTCTTCGTTGAGTAAAATCCTGCCGGAACGACCTACTACTATTACATTTGAGCCAAATCTTCTGAACATCTGCGCAAATTCAAGCGATACTGCCCTTGTGCCAAGTATTAAAAGAGTTTCAGGCAGATAATCCAGATTTAATATTTCTTCGTTTGTAAGATAGCCGACCTCTCCTAATCCGTTAATGTCTATTATCAGATTTGTAGAACCGGTTGCAATAATGAATTTATCCGAGGTAATTTTATAAGATTCAACCGCTTTATCGTTAGGGATAACCTCTACGGAATTTTTTGATGCGAATCTTCCTTCGGCTTCTATAAAGGTAATATTGTTATAACCTTTTAACACATTGTAATATTTCATTTCCCGCAGGCTGTTGAGAAGTTCGGTTTTTCTTTTTATAAGTTCTTTTATGTCAATATGCGCCTGCTTAGTTTCTATACCTTTAAATTTATTGCTTAAAGGTTCGTAATATATTCTTGCGGCTTCCAGAAGATGCTTTGAAGGAACGCAGCCTCTGTTTAAACAGGTTCCGCCGATAATCCAGTTTTCGATGACGCACACTTTTTTGCCTTCATCGGCAAATTTGATAGCCGATGAAAAAGCTGCAGAGCCTCCGCCTATGACTATTAAATCATAATCGTAATTATGTCCGCTGCCTGTTTGACCGCCTTCAGATTTTGCCGTTTTTCTAACTTCGGTTTCGGAAATATTAGATGTTTCATGAGCTAAAGGCGTATAGCCCGCATTCTCTATGTTTTTCTTTATATCTTCGACTTTTATGTCGTCTAATGCCAAAATCGTGCTTTCTTTTTTCAATAAGGAAGTATCTACTTTTATAACCCCCTTTACTCTATTTATCGCTTTATTTACAGATGTCACGCAGTGTTCACAGGTCATACCCTCAATGTCAATCTTAATCTTTTTCATTATAAAGCCTCCATTTTTAATTTATTAATATAAATAATTGTTTTATTAACTGTGAAAATTATATTTACTCAAAATTGCTGATAAAAATCTTTCGAAAAAGGCGTCAGCTTAATTATTTTTTATTACTCCACTTTTAATACTTTAATTATAAACCTTATAGTATAGTATAAAGTCAAGTTAAATTTGCAGAATATTAAAATATAATTTTATTTATCTTGATTAATCTTGAAAAAGCCTCTAAATATGGCATTATATAAAGAGGAATGAGAGTTAGAAGAAAATGTTTTCCGATGTTTTAAAAAAACAAAAAATAAAATAGCTTAAAATTTCCTCCGAAAATCGATAAAAACGGAAATATGATTTTACCCTTTTTTTATAATATTATATAGATTTTCATATCAGCCTTAAAACTTAAGGCATATCATTTTCAGCAGGGGGCGGCAGGTATATTTCCGCCGCTTTCAAGGCTTGATTTATTTAGCTTTAAGTTTATCTCAATAGGAACTGTTTCATGGGATATTATAGCCGCATCTTTCAAATTTTCTTTTAACTTTTCAACGCTAACTTTATAAGAACCGGCATAATAAGGGCACTTTTCCCCCATGCATCCGTGCGGGTGCAGTTCCTTGAAACTGCACGGCATATTAACGTCGTTATCTATTAAAAGAAAGTTAAAATCTTCGTAGAGGGATGCGGATAGTATCTCCAACGCCTTAAAAAGATAAGCTTTGCAGCACGAAGGTCCGGTTAAATCAAACACGGCTTTGGAAAGAAGAGCCGTAATCTTCATGGTTATTTTTTGTTCTTTATCCTTGCCGCAAACAGAACCGGTTAGAATAGAATATACTATGCCGCCCGCAGGAACTATGCCGCAAACGCCGCTTAAACCGCAGTATCCGCCTACAGCCTGCTTCGAGAGCCTGTAAAACGCTTCTTCGATATCGGCTTCGGAAATATGCACGTATCCCCTGTTTTTTAACGAAGCTAAAACCGCTCCCGTTAAAATATAAGCATGGTGGCATCCTAACATAGGCACCGTTACGTTTGAATTATTCAAAATATCGAGTGCAATTTCAAAAGGATTTTTGCCTTCCGTAGATAATATAAAATCTTTTATATAATTAAAAGAAGATAGATTGTGGCAGTCGTCGCATACATAATGAGATTTATCCGACGAACAGACTATACTTCCTTTTTCTTTTTTGCCGCAGTAAAAACAGTCCAGCTCTACGGCTATAGGCAGATATTCAAGGGGATGTCCGCATATTAAGCAATTAGATTTATGTTCCGTTTCCTGCTCATGTTCCATGCAAGAAACTCCTTCTGTATTATTAGTATTAGACATTTTTTTGCGGGTTATTTTAACCGCTCCTCCATAATATTTATTTTATTAATTTTTATCAACTTATACATTTTTCTATTACCTCGTCGAAAGCTGAAACATCCGGGTTAACCCCCTCATATGCAACAGCTCCGGCTTCTTTTAAAGCCCTGACTAAATCTTCGCCCGAAACATAAATGGTATTAGACGGTTCTACAATTTTGTCATTTACTATAACGCAAGGTCCCTCCGGATCGTTTGCATCTTTATAGTCGGACGGAATAATTGAAATTTTAACGTTTTTAAAATTGGAAATTATAAGCCACACGACGGAAGAATACATTTTGCATCTTCCGTGCGGCGGACACTTTGTAATAATTTTTATTTCTACGGGTTCCATTTTTCTTCCTCCACTCAATTTTATACCTTTAATAATTGTATTAATTAAGGTTTAAACACGTAAAATATACCTACAAAAACCAACAGAACCATTAAAACATATTTTAGCATTTTTTCATTTAAATGCCGAGAAATTTTAGGCCCTGCTATCGAACCTATTATAACGCCGGCCAATGTCACAGCCAAAACCGGAACGATAACCGGTACTCCCATTCTTATATAATTGGACACGCTCGTTAAAGATGAAATTAAAACCACCAGAATACTTATTCCAGCCGCTAAAAAAACGGGGACACCGATGATGTCCGTCAAAAACGGAACAATTAAAAAACCGCCTCCTACGCCGAATATAGATGATATTACTGCTATGAAAAATCCTGCTATAAATAAAACAACAGGCTTTACTGAGTAATCTTTATCTATACACCTGAAATCGATTTTTTTAACGGAAAATTTTAAGACGGAAGGAATATTGATATTTCTGTTTTTCTCTGAGGTCGCATTATCCGCCTTGCATTCTTTTTTACTCTCATCATGTTTTTTCTTTCCCTGCTTCAAAATATTATAAACCATTAAAGCGACGACTAAAAACGTAAGATACCCGAAGAGGTATTTGAACGATTTAAGTTCGGACAGGTAGCTCTTGGAAAACCATGAACCGGATAAGGCGCCCAAAATAGCGCCTGCGGCTATAATGAAACCGAGATAAAACAAGACGCTTCTTATCTGTTTAACCCTATCCTGCCTTAAATATAAGGGAAGAGCTACTATAGGGGATACGATAACGAGAATCTGGCTCATTACTTTCACCGAATTGGCGGCATGGATATGCAAAACGGTAATAAATCCGAAACTTGCAAGTATTCCTCCCGCGGCTCCGACCGTGGAAAATACGAATCCGGTAAATAATCCCCATATAGAACCGGATATATAATAAAGCAGCGTTCCCATAAGTTATTCCTCTGATTAAAAGTTAGCTTGCTTTATTTACATTTTTATAAAATGTAAATAATGTAAAATACTAATTAACCCGAAGTATTTTCTTATGGGGAAGCCGACCTGACTCCCGTAATTATTCAGTTAATATACATAT
>JBMFVW010000034.1:0-14368 GCA_049965795.1 Candidatus Acidulodesulfobacterium sp. | reverse complement strand
GTTTTTAATGGTTGCGGGGGCAGGATTCGAACCTGCGACCTTTGGGTTATGAGCCCAACGAGCTACCGGACTGCTCCACCCCGCGATATTTTATTTGCAGAATAATTATTATATAATTTATTTAGCCGGATTGCAAGTTTATTTATCGCCCTTAATCCTGCAATAGAAAATATTTATTAATTTCTTTGTTAGGTTAAGCAAAATATGCGAGGAAAAGGTGTCAGATCTTATTTTTTTGCATACTAAATAGTTCAATTAACAAGAAAATATTTGCAAAAAATTAATCTGACGCCTTTTCCTATCGGCTTATACGGTTTAATTTATTTACTTCATTTCTTTTATTTGATGAGTTGTGTATATGTAGTATGATAATATGATATATTATATATTATGTATCATGGAAGCCATATAATAATTACGGCGATAATTTTGCTTTCTATAGCGTCGGCAGGAGGAATTTTAACAAGATATTTTAAAATTCCTTATGCATCTATGCTTGTTATTATAGGGCTTTTTGTCGGAATATTTCATATTTTTCCTACTTTAAAGATTACTCCTTATCTTATATATTATGTTTTTTTGCCGGTCGTTATTTTTGAAGGCGCCGTCGGAATTAAACTGCGTCCTCTGATGTCTAACGCACTTCCTATAGGCGCATTATCTATTTTCGGAACTATAATTTCCGCTATATTTACAGGTACGATTTTTCATTTTGTTCTGAATTTTCCGTTAAAGCAGTCTTTGATTTTCGGCGCTATAATAACTCCTACGGATCCTATAACAATACTGTCAATGCTGAAAAACAGCGCAATGAAATATAAAAATGAAAAAGAAAATACAAAAAATGCAGAAAATAAAGAAGACATGGAGACTCTTCTCGCAGGCGAAAGTCTTTTTAACGACGGTATAAGCCTTGTTCTATACGAGGTTTTTTTGAACCTGAATCTCCATAAAGCTGCCCATATTTTTTCGGACGGCATCGGCTTTAGTCTAACTTCGATGCATAGCTCTTTACATCATTTATATAATATGTTTTATTATATTTTAGGAATAATACAGTCTTCAACGGTTCAATTTTTATACGAATCTATCGGCGGGTCGATATTAGGTATAATTCTTGGATACTTGATATCGCTTATTTTATCGCTTGCGACGGATTTTTTAACGGAAATAATGATTTCTTTGCTGCTTGCTTATGCGTCTTTAATAGCCGCATACTATCTGCATATGTCGTTTATAATGGCGGTAATTTTCAGCGGAATAACGCTTGCCAATTACGGTTTTAAAAACAAAGTAACCGGCAGAACGCTTGAGGTTTTTCCGATAGTGGTGGAATATATCACTTTTATAATCAATTCTATTTTATTTTTGATAATAGGAATAGAAATAAATCTTTTTAAAATCTTTGATATATGGCTTATATCTCTGTTTATAATAATTCTGGTAATTTTTTCGCGTTTTCTTGGAGTCTATATCATTTCGCCCATCGTTAATTTGATAAAAAACAGATTTAAAATATTTTCAAACGGATTGACTTTAAATAAACGGTATAAACGTTTTTTGGTTTTCGGAGGATTAAAAGGCGCCTTGCCTATTGCTATGGCGTTATCCCTGCCGCTAAATATGCATTTAAGGAATGCAATTATCACCTATGTTTTTATTGCGGTTCTGTTTTCATTAACTATTCAGGCTATATCTTTTGACATTTTTATGAAAAAAGGCTATAAAAATAGTATATAATGTGTATTTATGTATTTTAAAATTTATAATTCAAGGAGGTCGAATTTATAAATGAATTATTTTAAGACTTTTCTTTTAATGCTGGTTTTAACCGGCATATTAATAGTTGCCGGCGGAGCAATAGGCGGAGAGCAGGGAATGATAATAGCCCTGATATTTGCCGCCGTAATGAATCTGGGAACTTACTGGTTCAGCGATAAAGTAGTTTTATCTATGTATCATGCAACTCCGGTTACTGAAGCCGAATACCCGCAGCTTTATTCTATAGTAAGAAATCTTGCGGCAAGGGGGAATATTCCGATGCCGAAAGTTTATATAGTGGATGAAGAAACGCCTAACGCTTTTGCGACGGGCAGAAACCCTAACCATGCCGCCGTGTGCGTCACGACAGGTATTATGAGAATTTTAAATGCAAACGAACTTTCAGGCGTTATAGGACATGAGCTTACGCATGTAAAAAACAGAGATATTCTTATAAGTTCTATTGCCGCTACGGTTGCCGGCGCAATAAGCATGCTTGCATGGATGGCGGAATGGGGGGCTATGTTCGGCGGTTTCGGCGGAAGAAGCGACGACAGGGAAGGAAACATTGTAGGCATAATCGCCATGGCTATAATAGCTCCTCTAATTGCAACTTTAATACAGCTTGCAATATCAAGACAAAGAGAATATGCGGCGGATAAAGGGGGCGCTATGCTGAGCGGCAATCCTATGTATCTTGCAAGCGCTTTAAATAAATTGGAAGCCGGAAACGAGGAAGAGCCTATGCAGGCTAATCAGATGACTCATGCTACAGCCCATATGTTTATAGTCAATCCTTTACGCGGAGGCGCTTTTAAAAGTTTGTTCAGCACGCATCCTTCAACGGAAGACAGAATAGAAAGACTTAAAGAAATGACCAGAGGCGGTATGTAAAAAATATTTTTAAAATAATCTGACACCTTTTCCTATCGGCAAATTTGGATAATAAATTATATAAATTGAAAAAATATAAAAATTAAAATAAAATAAAACCAAATAAAATAAAAATTAAAAAAATATCGGGAGAAAACAATAATGACGATGCATGAGAAAATAAAGGCCGATTATCTAAGCGCCAGAAAAATCAACGATAATTCTAAAAAAAATATTTTAACGATGGTTTTAAGCGATGCGTTAAAACTAACTAAGGAAAAAAATCACGGCGATACCGTAAGCGACGAAGATATGACGAAGATTATAAAATCATGGATTAAAAAAACGGATCAGTCTATAGAAATTTTAAATGCCAATAATAAAGATATTTCGGAACTGTCGTCGGAAAAAGAGATACTTTTATCCTATCTTCCTAAGACGTGGTCTTTTGAAGAAACCAAAACTTACATAGAAAAAATTTCTAAAGAAAAGAACACAAAAGAAATAGGTCAGATAATGAAAGAATTAAAAACTAATTACAACGGATTATTCGACAATAAAATCGCCTCCGAAATAATTAAAAACCTATAGTTTTTATAACAAATTACTATTAAATATTAATAAATATTAGTAATAAAAATTTGCAAATTTAAAAATTAAAAATGAAGAAATGGAGGGTGCAATGTTTAAAAAACTTAATCTTTCTAAATTGCTGTTGTCGTTTTCTATAATTTTAAGTTTAGGTTATTTTGTTTTTTCAGGTATGCCGGTAAAAAAAGTTTATGCTTCAGGTATGCTTGGGCTTGAAGTTAAAGGAGGGGCATATTTTCAAAACCTTTCGGGACATTTAGCCGTAGGAAACGGAGGAACCGTTATAACGCCTTCAATACTTGGTCTTCAAACCACAAAGACTGAGCCTATGTTAAAAGTTGCCCTGTATATTTTATACGACAACAGAATTTCCTTTACATACGTACCATACTTATATAGCGGTTCTACGACGATATCTCAAACAGTTTATTTTAACGGTCAGACTTATAATATAAATACTCCCGTAACATCAAAACTTCACCTATACAGTTATAAAATGTTTTACGATCATAATTTTGAGATAAACAGATATGCTTCCGTCGGGCTTGGTATCGGAGTGGACGTTATTACGGCTAAAACTGAATTGGATTCGCCGTATGTTTCCGATACTAAAAACGTCAGCCTTCCTATTCCTATAATTGGCGGAAGAATAAAAATTTCACCGTTAAACGATTTTTCTTTTATAGGAAAATTTCAAGGATTTACGGTAGGTTCTGACGGTTATTATTATCATATAAATGCAGGCGTAAATTATAAAGCCGTCGGACCGGTGTCTATATTTGCAGATTACGTTTACGATAAAGTGCATGTAGATACTAACGACGTTGACGGCAGTTTAGAGTTTGACGGTCCGGAAGCCGGCGTCAGACTCAGATTTTAAACTTTAACCTATAATAAAATTATTAATTGCAGAATTTTCGGCTCTGCAGTTTGCAATAGGTTTATTTCTTATTAAAAGCGTATAAAATATTTTCGATAAACGCAGGCGTATATTTATAAGATTCAAGATAAATTTGCGCCTGCGATTTTTTATTGCCGACGACGCAGTTTATATTTTTAACATTTATATTTATGTTTTTATTTAATTCATTTAATTCGTTTAAGCTGCTGAAGTTATTATCATCGTTATTCTTAATTTGATAATCTGGTACGAACATGGTTTCGTCGGTTATGTCGTCCCCAATGTTAATCCTCAAGATATTTAACTCTTTTTTAACTTTGACCGTATTGCTTATTATTGCGGTTTTTGAAAATTCTTTTAATATATAATCGCACGCTTTTCCTTTATTCCATTCTATTTTGGGTCTTATTTCAATAATTTTTTTACCTTTTGTAACGTGCAGATATTTTTTAAAATCTAGATTTTCAGAAAATAAATTTTTGACGTATTTTTTTAAAATTTTGGTTTCATCGGAATTTAGCAGTCTGTAATGCATGCTGACGGAAAATTTTTTATCTTCTATGATTAGATTGTTCAATTCAGTTTTGCGGAATTTTTCGATATTACTTAAAGCTTCTTTGATAAATATTATATATTTTTCGGTATTTTCCACTAGGAAATCTATTTTAAAATCATCGTAATAACTTTTAATTTCAAAACCGTGGTTTCCGGAATAAATTATATTATTTAAAATTCCAAGTCTGTTTTCTATATCTTTTAAAGCGCGTCCAGTAATTATACATACTCGTACCCCTTTAATGCCTGTTAATTTTTTTAAAAATTTTTTTAGCTGTAAAGGTGCATAAACATCTAATGGACTTTTGCGTATTCTCACTAAAGTTCCGTCAAAATCTAAGCAGAAAAATATAAAATCCGGATGATAAACTTTGTTGTCCTGTAAAGTTAATATATTAGTTTTTATTTCGTTAAAGTCCGCAATTCCATTTAAATGCATAATTTATTATTATATCATTTCATAAAAAATAATGAAATATTGCAAAAACAATAAAAATATTGTAAAATATTATAAAAATATAATTAAATTTTTATATTTTTCTATTAAATCTTTAATAAATTTTTATTTTTACTAATAAATATGGAAAAAAAAAGATTTAATGATCTAATAAAAGAAAAATTGGGCAGCATAAATTTAATCGTTGCCTCCAACAGAGAACCCGTATCTCACGAATACTCCGGAAAAAAAATCAAAGCCGTAAAATCAGTCGGCGGACTTACTATTGCTCTTGAACCTATAATGAAAAACCTAAACGGAACGTGGGTAGTTTACGGAAGCGGAAACGCCGATAAAACGGTATCCGACGAAAAAGGCAGGATAACGCTTTCCGAAGACGGCGAATATTATACCCTTAAAAGAATTTTCCTCGATAAAAACGAGCTTAACGATTATTATTACGGTTATGCAAATTCGGTTTTATGGCCGCTGTGTCATATTGTTTACGTAAAGCCGGTTTTTAATTCTGCCCAGTTTTTGACTTACGACGAGGTTAATAAAAAATTTGCAGATTCTATTATAGAAGAGATAAATGAAGCAAAAAGAAAGCAGGAATCCGAATATTTAAACTCAGTAAATTCCGTAACGTCCGTAATGTCTGAAGTAGAAGATGTAAAAACTGAGGAAAACCCCACAGCAATGACGCAGCCGTCTTTTGTCGAAAACGTAGTATGGCTTCAGGATTATCATCTTGCGAGATGTGCGAAATATATAAAAGAATATGACGAAAAAATTAAAGTTTCTATATTCTGGCATATCCCGTGGCCAAATCCCGAAATATTTTCTATATGTCCGGAAAAGCACGAACTGCTCGAAGGTTTGCTTGCAAACGATTTAATAGGTTTTCAAATAATTTACCACTGTCAGAATTTTTTGAGGACTTGCGAGTGGGAACTTGAGGCGCAAGTTAACTGGTCTGATTATTCCGTTACTTATAAAGGTCATAAAACATGGGTTAAACCTTTCCCTATTTCCGTAGATGCAAACTACCTTCATCATCTTGCAATGTCTAAAGAAACCGATAAAATTCTTAATAAAATTAAAGAAACCGATGAAATTATAGGACAGCGTTATAAATATCTGGCAGTATCAACCGACAGACTTGATTATACTAAAGGTATAGTCGAAAAATTAAAGGCTATAGACAAAATGCTTGAAAATCATCAGGAACTTATAGGCAAATTTGTTTTCGTCCAATTCGCCGTTCCTTCAAGGGTTCATATAAATGCCTATAAGAAATTAAACGAAGAAATTACCGAGCTTATAAGCGATATAAACTGGAAACACGGAACGTCGGAATGGCATCCGATAGCAGGTTATTTCAAACAGCTTGAATTGCAGGTATATCTCGCATACTACAGGCTTTGCAATATTATGATAGTTTCTCCTCTGCACGACGGAATGAATCTTGTATCCAAAGAATATATAATGTCTAATACGGACTATAAAGGTATGCTGGTGCTGTCTAAGTTTGCAGGGTCGTCAAAAGAACTGTATGACGCTTTTTTAATAAATCCTTTCAATACCGAGTGTTTTGGAGAAAGGATATACGAAGCATTAATGATGAATAAAGAAGAAAAAATAAACAGAATTAATAAAATGCAGAATATAATTATGGAAAACGATATTTATGACTGGGCTTATAATTTCCTTACTGCACTTTATTTTATTTAATTATTATATTATAAAAAATTATGTCCGATAAAAACGGAGAAAAAAAAGATCGGCATCGCACGCCATTTAAAAAACTCGGCAATATCATAATACCTTTAACTATTTTAGGTTTTTTGTTTTTTGCCTTGTTTTACGTTATACATTTTTATTCTAAATATTTTTCCAAAAACATACTTCCAAAAGGCTATTTTTCCATTATAGAAGCTATATTTATAACTGTTTTCGGTATTTTAGCGATAAAAATAATTCAAAAAAGTTCGTATAAAATATTAAGCGGTTATGTTTCCGAAGACAAGGCGGGATTTTTAAGATTTTTATTAAGTTTTACGGCATATTTTATTTTAGTTCTTTTTATTTTTACTACGCTCGGTATCGATATATCAAATATTCTTCTCGGCGCTACTTTTATAGGCGTAATATTCGGAATAGCGGCGCAGTCGTTTTTGTCCAATCTGCTTGCAGGATTTATAATACTACTCGGCAAACCTTTTAAGATAGGTGACAGAATTACTATAGTTACATGGCAGTATGGACTGCTTATGTCCACTTATCAGCACGAAGCTGCAAAGCCGGGTTACACCGGCGTCATAAAAGATATAAATATGCTTTTTACGACTATTCTAGAGGACTCCGGTTTTACCATGAAGGCGCCAAATAATGTTTTAATGCAGGCTTTGATAACTAATTACGATAACACGAAAAGACGATTGGTAAGGGTAAGATTTGAATTAGACAAAGAAATAGATTTTGAAAGTTTTAAAAATGAACTATACGATTATTTGACATTAAGTGGAAATTATAGGAGTATTCCCGAAAACGATTCTAAAATTGTAAGTACTTTAATAGAAAAAAATCCGCCTCCCATTATCAGAGTGGTAGACGTTTCTATAACAAGCTATTTTGTGGCAGTTGAAGTTTACAGTCCTCAAATATATGATGATCCCGTAAGAGATATTATATTGTCTTTTGTTCTAAAACTAAAAAGGAGAATGAAAAATGGAAACTAAAGCTAAGTATCCTTTCAAATTTTATACGCGCTTGACTTTGCCGCAGCTTACGGGACTTTACGCGTTAAACCTAAAAGAGCTTTTAGATGGTATAAAAAATGCAGATGATTCAATTATTTACTATCATACGCATCATTATCTTATACAGCATCATTACGTTGTCCCCGATGCGCCTAACGACTTTGCCCACTGGATTATACATACGCTTGGAGAAAAGCTGCTTGGCGAAGAGATATCAAGCATAGATATTTTTGATTACAATTCTATGGCGGATTATAAACAGGAGCTTATAAAAAGGCTGACGGTTTTTATATCGAAAGCTACTAAAACAAGGAAAGTCGAAATAAACGAGAGGTTTAATTTTATGAAAGCCGCTACTTTTGTTATGTCCACCGGAAAAGAAGCATATACTCTAAAAGAGTTTAGCGGAATTCTAAAACATATTACTATTTTTTCTGTATATTATCATTTTTTTGAATCCCATTTTAGATTAGGTTCGGGACTCGACGATTTTTCGGTATGGATAAGAAGCGAACTTAAACTGCCTGATTTATCCCTAAAAATCCAGAATCTCGATCCTTATTCCGTTACGATGGACAGGCTTAAAGAGCAGATAATAAAGTATGCCGAAAAGTATATTTAAATTAAATGTAAAAAATGTTAAATCACTATAATTATTAATAATTATAATAACGAAAAGGATGATAAAATGAGGTCTATAAAGGATTATGCGGATATAGTAGGCAAAGAAACTATAGAAGAAATAGAAAAATTAGGTTCTTATTTAAACGGCAAGATTGTCCAGAATATAAATTCAACTCCTGTCGGCGGCGGCGTTGCCGAAATTCTATCAAGAATGGTGCCTCTTTTAAAGGAAGTCGGCGTCGATGCAAGGTGGGATTTTATAAAAGGCGGAGAAAGATTTTTTGAAATAACTAAAAAAATCCACAATTCTCTTCACGGCGTAGAAGAAAATATATCGGAAAACGATTTTAAGCATTTTTTGGATGTTACCGAAGAAAACCTAAAAGATATAAATCTTATGGGCGATATTATATTCATTCATGACCCTCAGCCTATAGGATTAATTAAATCAAAAGACAAAAACGGTTTTAAAGAAAAAAAATTTATATGGAGATGCCATATAGATTTAAGTTCCGCTAACAATAAGACGTTTAATTTTTTAAAAAAATTTATAGAAAAATACGATTATTCCGTTTTTTCGTCGCCTCTTTTTTCAAAAAAGCTTAAAATACCGCAGATATTAATTTCGCCCTCTATTGACCCACTTTCCGACAAAAATAAAGATTTGCCGGCTGAAACTATAAACGAAGTATTATCGAGATTTAAAATAGACCCCGATAGAAATATCATCGCGCAGGTTTCCAGGTTCGACAGGTTAAAAGACCCGCTGGGAGTTATCGACGTTTACAGGCTCGTTAAAAAACATGTTGATTGCCAGCTTGTTCTTGCCGGCGGAGCGGCGGCGGACGATCCTGAAGCTACGGAAGTTTATAACGAAGTTATTGAAAAGGCGGGCGGAGACAAAGATATATTTATTTTAAATCTTCCGCCTACAAGCAATATAGAAATTAATGCCATTCAGAGAGCGTCAACTCTAATACTTCAAAAATCTATTAAGGAAGGTTTCGGACTTACTGTTTCGGAAGGTTTATGGAAATCTAAACCGGTAATAGCTTCTGCAGTGGGCGGCATACCGCTGCAGATTACACACAAATATTCAGGACTTTTATCCAGAACAATCGAAGGAACTGCTTTGTATGCAAAGCAGATTCTGCAAAATCCGGAATATGCAAAACAGCTTGGCGAAAACGGACATAACCACGTCAAGCACAATTTTTTAATCACAAGACACTTAAGGGATTATATCCTGCTTTTTTTAAAAACAGGGTATCCGCAGATACAGGATACGGTTTATCTGTAATATAACTGTTTCCATCGGTAATTACGGGATATAAAACTGCAAATATATTATTTATGATATAATTTAAAACAAAATGAAAATATGGAAATTGTATCTTTCAGAATTTATCGGGACTGCTCTGCTTATAGGCATCGGCGTTTCTTTCGTAATTTTAGATTTCGGAAAAGGAAGCCCCGTAGTTTCTTTAATTCCAAGTTCCGGTATTAGAAGGGCTCTTACGGGTTTTTTATTCGGCGGTACCGGTATGCTTATAACGTTTTCACCGGTGGGGAAATGGAGCGGCGCTCATATTAATCCGGTTGTTACGTTTTCATTTTGGATGAAAGGCAAAATTAAAAGCACTATGGCTATAGGTTACGTTGCGGCGCAGTTTCTCGGAGCGGCGGCCGGCGCTTTTACGCTTCTTTTTTGGGGAAGTATAGGAAAAGCGATAGATTTCGGAGCTACTATCCCGGGAAAAGGAGGCGCGTCTGAAGCGGTTTTAGGCGAGGCGGCAACGACTTTCTGTCTTGTAGCCGGTCTTTTTTTATTTCTCGGCTATAAACGCTTGAGACCTTTTACCCCTGTCTTATTTCCCTTTCTTTATGCGGTTATGGTTTATTTTGAAGCTCCTATTTCGGGTACCAGCACTAATCCTGCTCGAAGTTTTGGACCGTCTTTAGTATCCTGTATATGGAGCGGTTGGTGGGTTTACTGGATAGGTCCGTTGCTGGGCGCTTTTATTGCCGTATCTATTCAGACGAAGTGGCTGAAAATGTTAGAAATAGAAGTAGCTAAAGTATATCATTTTGAACATGACCCGTTTAAAGTTTTTCATATTTAATATTTAATTTAATATTTAAAATAATAATAAAAGTATTAAATAAAAAAATGATAAAATTAAAAATAGGGGGTAAAAAGGGCTATGGATATAAGTTTAAAAGGTAAAAGAGCATTAATTACCGGCGCAAGTTCCGGACTTGGAGAGTCTATCGCTAAAAAATTCGGAGCCGCCGGAGCAAAAATTGGATTAAATTACCATTCTCATCCTGATGCTGCAGAAAAAATTGCTTCTGAAATAAAAGCTTTAGGTGCTGAAGTTATTGCAATTCAGGCTGACGTTTCGGACAGCGGTAAAGTAAAAAATATGGTAGATACTTTCGTAGAGAAGTGGGGCGGCGTAGATATCTTAGTTAATAACGCCGGAATTGACGGAAAGCATTCTCTCGTGAGCGAATGCGATATATCGGAATGGGAAAAAGTTATTAAAATAAATTTATTCGGTCCTTTTTACTGTGCAAGAGAAGTCATAAAGTATATGATAAATCAGAAAAAAGGTGTTATATTAAATATGACGTCGGTACATGAAGTAATTCCGTGGAGCGGTTACAGCGGATATGCAGCGGCGAAAGCTGGTCTTTCTATGCTTACAAAGACAATGGCGCAGGAACTTGGTTCTTACGGTATCAGGGTACTGTCTTTAGCGCCGGGCGCTATTCAAACGGCTATCAACAAAAGCGTATGGAGTAATCCTGATACTTTGAAAGATCTTCTTGAAAAAATTCCTCTGGGCAGAATGGGCAGCCCTGACGAAATTGCAGACGTTGCTGCATTTTTGGTTTCCGATGCGGCTTCATATGTTACCGGCAGCACAATATTTGCAGACGGAGCTATGATTGATTATGCTAATTTTACGCACGGAGGTTAATCTTATTTAAGTAAAAAATAATAAAATAAAACATATTGCGTTAAATCAAAGTTTATTTAGTGCAATTTTAATCAGGTGTAAATTATGAATAATGAATTTTTTGCCCCCGGATGGCCAGGAATACCGGGAAGGTGGACAGGAGCCAATAAGTGCGGAGTAGGAACATCCTTTAATGGAAATAATGTATGGTTTACGATGTCTCACGGCATTTTAAACGAAGTTTATTCGCCGAGAGAAGACGAAGCTGCAATACGCGACCTCGGTTTTGTAGTAACTGCGGATAACGGTTTTTTTTCGGAAGAAAAAAGACACGCTAAACATTTTCCTTCACTTATTTATACCGGCGTGCCTGCATATCATGTTGAAAGCGTATGTAAAGACGGATATTACAAGATCGAAAAAGATATTATAACGGATACTAAAAGGTCGGTAGTTCTGCTGAGGGGAAAATTCACTCCTTTAAAGCCTGGGAATTATAGACTCTATGCAATTACAGCATCACACATAGGCAATCACGGTGCCGGCAACACTGCATGGCATGATGAATTTAAAGGGAAAACTGGACTTTTTGCTTCGCGTCACAATACTTCATTATGCCTTATGAGCGAAAAAGGTTTTAGGGCATGTTCAGTCGGTTTTGTCGGATTTTCCGACGGCTGGCAGGATTTAAAGAAAAATGGAAAACTTACCTCATCATATAAAAGGGCTGAAAATGGCAATGTTGCATTAACTGGAGAAATAGTGCTAAATAATGACGGCTATTTTTTGCTGGCTCTTGGATTCGGGCGCACTCCTTCGGAAGCAGCGCTTCAATCTATCGCCTCTATAAACGAAGGCTTTGAAAAAATTCTCGAATCTTACGCAGGCGAATGGCAGGAATTTTGGCAGAAACAAAAACCTGTTTTTTACGCCGAAAAACATAATCTTTTTTCTATAAGCGCCATGGTAATATTGATTCACAGGTCTGAATATATTCCCGGAGCTGTTTTAGCAAGTCTTGCAGTTCCTTGGGGCTTTTCAAAAGGGGATGGCGACCTCGGAGGCTATCATCTTATATGGCCGCGCGATATGGTTCAGTCCGCGGGCGGGCTTATTGCCGCAAATATTAAATCTGAAATTTTAAATATGCTTATCTATTTTGAATCGACGCAGGAACCTGACGGTCACTGGCCTCAAAATATGTGGATCGACGGTTTTCCATACTGGAACGGCATTCAAATGGATGAAACAGCTCTGCCTATTTTACTTTTAGATCTTGCTCGCAGAGAAACAGCTATTTTGGAAAATGATATCGTTCGTTTCTGGCCTATGGTCAAAAAAGCTCTTGCCTATATAGTAAAGAACGGTCCTGTAACTCAGCAGGATAGGTGGGAAGAAAACGGCGGCTATACTCCATATACCATTGCAACAGAAATTTCAGCACTTATAATAGGTGCCGAACTTGCCGAATTAGCAGGAGAGTCCTATTATGCACCATATTTGCGGGAAACGGCGGACTCCTGGTATTCATGCATTGACAGATGGCTTTACGTAAAAGGAGGGGATCTTGCAGATAGAGCCGGCGTCGAAGGCTTTTACGTAAGGGTTACACCGCCCGATTTTGAAGAAGGCGACGATGTAATTTGCATTAAAAACCGCCCGCCTGAGAACTGTTATCCGCATATATCTTCGGTAGTTTGTACGGATGCGCTTGCTTTAGTCCGTTTCGGGTTAAGGAAAGCGGACGATAAAAGGATAGTCGATACGGTAAAGGTTATAGATACGATGTTAAAAGTAGAAACGCCTTCAGGTCCCTGCTGGCATAGATATAACGGGGACGGTTACGGCGAACATCAAGACGGCAGTCCTTTCGACGGCACCGGCAGGGGCAGACTGTGGCCGCTTCTTACCGGAGAACGAGGACACTACAGCGTAGCTTTGGGAGATTTTAAAGAAGCTAAGCGCCTGCTTAAAACTATGGAAGGTTTTGCCGACGGTATAGGGCTTTTCCCCGAACAAGTATGGGATAGCAAAGATATACCGGAGCGCGGACTTTACTTTGGTCGTCCGTCCGGTTCGGCTATGCCTTTAGTATGGGCGCACGCCGAATATTTAAAACTTATCCGTTCGATTACCGAAGAAAGAGTATTCGACATGCCTCCGCAGACCGCATTGCGCTATATTAAAAACGGAGTAACTTCCGACATAATGCAGTGGCGTTTTAATCACAAACTGCATAAAATCCCGGCAGGTAAAAAATTACGCATCGAAACGCTTTCGCATGCTTTAGTTCATTGGACAATCGATGGGTGGCGGACGGTTAATGATGCAGAAGTAAAAGATTCTGGTCTTGGAGTTTTTTATATCGATCTGCCGACGGAAAATTTAAAGGAAAACGACGAAATTATTTTTACGTTTTATTGGACAGATGCAAAAAAGTGGGAAAATAAGGATTTTTATGTTCAAATTAAGGATTAAAATAAATAAAAAACCTTATTTTAATATTATATTAAATAATAATTGATGATAAAATAATTTATATAATTTTGTCATAAAAATTTTATTTTTGAATTAACATTAATTTTTCGGAGGTAAATATCGTGGAGCAAGTTGATGTATTAACTATAGGAGCCGGAGGAGGAGCTTATCCTGCAGCTTTCAGACTTGCTAAAGCAGGAAAGAAAGTAATTATGGTTGACATTAAAGGGGTTATGAGCGGTAACTGTTTGGAACAGGGCTGCGTTCCTTCAAAAACGATAAGAGAAGCCATTGAAGTTTACAGACTGGCAAAGAATAGGGAATATTTCGGTTTAAAAGGCGAAAATATAGGTTTTGATTATGCTAAAATTATAGATTTTAAAGACAGCGTGCAAAAATTCAGATATGCACAACATGCTAA
>JBMFVW010000033.1:0-14423 GCA_049965795.1 Candidatus Acidulodesulfobacterium sp. | reverse complement strand
CTTTAAGTTTTATCATTAAAGTGTTGATATTGGATATAGCTTCTGCAGATTTTCCGGCAATCTCCGCTCCTTTGGAAACTTCTTCTTTTCCTTTCTGCATAGAAACGACGGCATCCTGGGTGTTTCTCTGGATGCTCAGTATCATCGACTCTATCTCTTTAGTAGCTTTGGTAGTTCTTTCGGCCAACTTTCTTACTTCGTCGGCGACTACGGCAAAGCCCCTTCCCTGTTCTCCGGCTCTGGCGGCTTCGATGGCGGCGTTTAAGGCGAGAAGGTTGGTCTGGTCGGCTATATCGTTAATTACGCCGATTATTTCGCCGATTTTTTCCGAAGAAGAACCGAGTTCGGTAATGGTCGCGGATACCGCGGAAACGGTCTTTTCTATGTTTTTCATCTCTCTCGCCACGTCCTGAACGGATTTGGTGCCGTAATCGACGACTTTTTCCGTTTCCTGAGCCTTCTGGGCGGAAGAGGATGAATTCTTTGCCACTTCTACAATGGCTATGGACATCTGTTTAATGGATTCTATTATGCGTGATGCTTTTTCCCTCATCTGCTCTATTGTCCTTTCGAACTCTCTGGAAGAGGAATTCAGCTGTTCGGACTGAGAGCTTAAAGAATTGGAAGTGTTGACTATTCCTTTTACGTTGCCGGATAAAGAATCTACCAAGCTGTTGACCTGTTCAATGAGAACGCCGATCTCGCTTTCTTTATGGACGCCGGATATTTTGATTTTAGATGTCAGGTCGCCTGAGGCGATCTGCTTGATTTTTTCATCGACTAAGTTTAATACCCTGATTAACGAATTTTTAAAATATAAAATTACTATTAACGCTCCGATTAAAAAAGCAATAGGAAATGCTATAAATATATAATCTAACAATTTAACCTTTTTATAATATGATTTTTTTACTATACCGTTAATTTTGGAAATCTGCGAAACCATAGGATCAAACTGGCTTTCAAAATACTGCGTGCTCATAGCGCCGCCGAGAAGAAGAGGGTATTTCAGGAGTCTTCCGACTATAGGACGGAATATATAAAATTTATTTTTAAGGCTTTTTAACAGCAATGCGGTTTTTTGGGACGAAAATCGGCTAAGTTTAGATTTTTGCGCGCCGAAGACCGTCGGCGATTTAACTTTTGCGAATCCCATAGTGTATCCCGTAAGCGCGTTATCTATGTTTGAAAATAACGATTTAGAACCTTCGGCTAATTTTAATATTTTTGCATCGTAGGATTTTTCTATCTTCGCTTTTGCTTTTTTAGATTTTACCGCATTCATTTTAAGCATTTTTATACGGGATAAAAAAATTATCTGAAGGAGGTTTCCTTTTAAAGTTTTGATGCCCGTCTGCGTATTTGAAATTATGTCGGAGTTAACGGTTTCGGTTTTTAAACCGTTTGAATAATAGATTAAAAACAGGTTAACTACCAAGATAAAAATAAAACCGACGACCGCAATGAAATAAAGCTTTGATTTTAAAGTTTTAAACATAAATCTTTCCTCCTAATGTGTATTATTATGTATTATATATATTTAAAGTTTTACAAATTTTTATTTCTTCTTTATATAATCGGCATTATATAAAGAAACTATAACGGTTAACCGATAATAAAAATTAATTTCAAATTGAGACCGGGCAGAATTGAATTCCGTCCCCGCAAAGTATAAATAAGCCGTTGTTTAAAAATATTATTTTTGTTATAATTTTTTAAACAAAATTATATATAACTATTGCGAATAAGTAAAGGAGGAAAAAAAATATGCCTTTCGTATCCATTAAAATGCTTGAAGGAAGAACTAAAGAGCAGAAAAAAAAATTAATTAAGTCTATTACAAAAAGCGTTTCCGAAAGTTTAAGCATAGACGAAAATAACGTATGGGTAGTAGTCGAAGAGTTTCCTTCGGACGAGTGGGGACTTGGCGGAGAATTAGCCTGCGATAAAATAAAAGCCCGGACGCAAAAGGAAGAAAACAAATGAAACCGAGAGTCTGCCTGTCGATAGGCAATACGGCATTAAAAGAAGCATACGGCGCAATAGACTATGCTAAAAGCAAAGACGTTGAATTTATAGAGCTGAGGTTTGATACTATTGCCGAAACTTTACGATTCAACCGCCGCAATTTTAAAATTGCGGATAGTTCAGAGGCAGATTCGAACGGCGGTAATTTTAACGAAGAAAGCGTTCTTTCGGAAATTAAAAAAATAATTTTATACGCGAAGGATAAAGGAATTAAAACCATAGGAACAAACAGGGATTTTTTTTACGATTCAAACAGGCGGGTTTCGTTTTTGGAAAAACAAAAATTTATAAAACAGCATACCGATGCAGAAATCGAAGAGAAAGGCGGCAAACGCAGTCTAAATTTTGCAGATGCCGGCGAAGATACGGCGGATGAGACGAAAACAGGACTGGAACCACAAAGAATTAAATTTTTAAAGTCTGTTATAGAATCCGGCATTGACATATGCGATATCGAATTAGATATTTTGAAGAGTAAGATTATAAAAAATTTTATAGAATTCGCACATTCAAAAAAATCGCAGGTTATTTTATCTGTCCACGATTTTAACGGACGCATAGACCTGCTCGATGCCGTAAAATATTATTTGGATTCAAGCTATTTCAAAGCCGATTATTTTAAGCTTTCCGATACGGTAATATCCGACGAAGACGTTTTGTCGGTTTCGGAAAAAAATATAAAGATACGTTTCATAAAATCTACCGACGAAAAAGCTTTTCCGGAATTTATAATTTTCGGAATGGGCAAAAAAGGGACAATTACCAGAGCATCTTCTTTAATTAAAGGATCATATATGGCATACTGTTCTTCTCCTTTCGGCATTACCGCCCCAGGTCAGATTGAGCCTGACGAACTGTATGAAGATGTAAAATTTTTAAGCAGAACAGCTCAATGAAACTATATAAATAATAATCGATAATAATATTCATTATGGCTATTTATAATTACAGGGCAAAAGACAGACGCGGCGAATTCGTTACAGGCAAAATAGAGTCTTCTACTTCGGTTTTAGCGGAAAAGCAGATAGAGGAATTGAAGCTGATACCTATATCTATAGAAGAAGCTTCAAGCTTTTATCTTAAAGATTTTTTTCCGGCATTTTACAATGTTACCAAAAAAGACGTAGTAGTTTTTTCGAGACAGCTTGCCGTTCTTTACCAGTCGGGCGTGTCAATAAGCAAAAGCCTCGGATTATTAATAGAATTTACGAGAAACAGAAAATTTAAAGAAGTTCTGATCGGAGTTAAGTTTGACGTAGAAAACGGAATGACTTTATCTAAGAGTTTAGCCAAGCATCCTAAAATTTTTTCGGAAATTTACGTCGATATGGTCGAAATCGGTGAATCGAGCGGTCTTTTATATGATACGCTGGTAAAATTAGCTCTTTTAACCGAAAAAGAAATAACCGTAAAAGCTAAAGTTGAAAGAGCCGTATTTTATCCTAAGATAGTTGTTTCCTTAATCGTAATAGCATTAATAATTTTTTTAGGTTTTATAATGCCTAGATTTACGTCTTTTTATAAAAAATTTAACGTAAAACTTCCTATAGAAACAAAAATCCTTGTGGATTTATCTAATTTTACGGTAAACGAATGGCTGTCGTTATTTATTGCAGCTGTTATACTTATTGCAGCTGCGGCAATTTATTCATATTCCTCTTACGGACAGCCATTGTGGGATAAATGCAAACTTAATATGCCGATATTCGGTACGATTTTTTATAAATCTGCTATGAGCAGATTCGTCAGAATATTCGGACTTTTATATAAAAGCGGACTGCCGGTAAATAAAGTTTTTGAATTAGTTAAAAACGAGACCGGCAACAAATTTATTTTAAATAAAATAGACGATATTCAAACGGACGTTTCAAAAGGCAAATCCATAACGGAGAGTTTTAAAAATTCCGAAATATTTTCAGGTATAATTATACAGATGTTAAGCATAGGAGAAGAAACGGGACAGATAGACGAAATGCTTGCAAGGGTAGCAGACTATTTCGACGAAGAGTTGGACCACCGTATAAGCATGATACATACCAGCATAGAACCTATCTTCCTTACCGTAATTTTCGGCATCGTTTTATTTATTATACTCGCTATATACCTGCCGGCTTTCGACGTTATAAATTTTGCAAAAAAAGGTTGATATTTAATATACAAAAATGATAATATTATTATATATTGATATTCATATATATGATATTATATATTATTTAAAAATATAACATATAGCAAATAACCGATATAAATTTCAGAATTGCGAAAATAAGATATTAAAGGGGAGCAGTCGATGAGAAAAAAAAGAATATTTTACGGTATTTTAACTACGGCTTTTATAATGGCAGTTTTGTCCTTATCGTTAAGCGGATGCTCCGAAAAATCCGCTTATAAAGAAAAAGCAGAAAATAAAATATCCGTCGCCGCATATAAAACCGAATATACTTTAATGCCTAATTTCCTTAAATCTCCAGGCAATACGGATTCTTTAAATAATACGGTTATTTCCGCGCATATAATGGGTTATATAGTCATGGAAGACATTCATCAGGGTCAGCCGGTTAACAGAGGAGAACTCTTATTGAAATTAAGCGCACCGGAAATAGCTTCAAAATATTACGCCGCTAAAGCAGGATTCGTCAATGCAAAAAAAACTTACGACAGAATTAAAAGATTATACGCCGAAAATTCGGTTTCGCGCCAGACATACGACAATACGCTGATGCAGTATAACGTTGCGAAGGCTGATCTAAATGAAGCCGGAAGTTATTTGAATTATAAAAACATATATTCTCCTATAAACGGAATTATCGTTAAAAAGAATGTTTCAATGGGTGATCTGGTTGCGCCGGGGCAGATGCTTCTTATGATACAGGGAGTTAAAAATTTAGAGTTCAAGACTTCCGTGAACGTTAAATATTACGATAAAATTAAAAACGGCGGCGCCGTAAATCTGCAATTTTCTTCTATAAATAAGACTATAAAAGGAAAAATAGCATCCGTCGTCCGCTCGGCAAATCCTTACTCCCACTCGGTTTTAATAAGGATTTCCATATCAAAATCAGATGTGGACGGGCTAATGCCGGGAATGTACGGGGTGGCTTATTTGAAAATAGGCACGAAAAAAGCTTTGATTGTCCCTAAAAGCGCCGTAGTCAGAAGGCTCGGCATAACCGGCGTGTATATCGAGGGCAAATCGGGACAGGTTATGTTTCAGCCGGTAAAGAAAGGACCTGTTTATAAGAAAAAATTCATCGTAATTTTAAACGGATTAAATCCGGGAATGACGGTTATAACAGGTAAATTAAATAAAATAGATATCGGCGATTACGTAAGTCCAAACTTTGCGGCTGCGGCAGAAAATAAATAAACCGGCAGCCCTAATATAAACGGCATTCGCTTAAAAGAAATAAAAGAAACATAAGGAGTTTTATAAATAGATGAATAAAAATTTCAACGCTAAAATTACCGAATATTTTATAGAAAATAAAATCACTTTACTTCTTATATTGTTCATAATAGGTTTCGGAATAATAGCGGTTATGCTGACGCCGAGGCAGTATAATCCCCAGATTATAGTTCCCGCCGCCAACGTAATAGTCAGGTTTCCCGGAGCAAGCGCCGAGCAGGTTAAAAATTTGGTTACAAGTCCTTTAGAAAGAAAAATGTGGCAGATTCCGGGCGTAAAGCACGTTTATTCTATATCTATGAATTCCGAGTCTATAGTGACCGTGCAGTTTCACGTAAATGCAAGCCGCGACAAAAGCCTAGTCGATATTTACAATAAAGTCTTTTCGAACTTGGATGAAATTCCGAAAGGCGTAATGCGTCCGCTTATAAAACCTATTGACGTAAATCACGTTCCTATTCTTAATATCACGTTATGGAGTAAAAAATACGATGCGGGATATCTGACGACTATAGCCGGCAGAATCTTGGATAAATTAGATTCGGTTAAGGGAACGGGGGTAACCTCTTTAAACGGAGCCAGATATAAACAGCTGAACGTTTACCTTAATCCGGTAAAAATGGCTGCATACAACGTTTCTCCGCTTATGATAGCGCAGGAGCTTAAAAATACTAACGTTAATATGCCTGCAGGTTTTTTAAGGAACGACAATAAAAAAACGTTTATTACGGCAGGCGGATATTTTCATCACGCGAGATCGGTTAAAAACTTTATAATATCGGTTTATAACGGCAAGCCGGTTTATTTAAAAGACGTAGCAAAGATTAAAGCTTCATATAAATCTTTAAATTTTTTATCGGAAATAGGATTCGGCAGTCATTACAGAAATATTAACGCAAACGACAGAATAATCAAAGACGCTAAAGGGGTTTATCCGGCTGTTACTATAGCCGTTGCTAAAAGAAGGGGCAAAAATGCCGTTACCGTCGTCGATAACGTTGTTGCCAAATTCCGCAGAATAGCCGAAACAAGTCTGCCCGCGGGAGTTCATTATACGATAACCAGAAACGACGGCAAAAAAGCGAACAATGCGGTAAATAAACTGCTGTTTCATCTAATTATAAGCATAATAATAGTAATAGTCCTGCTTCTGCTTATACTGGGCTGGAGAGAAGCTTTTATAGTCGCTTTTACGATTCCGCTTATGCTTTTTTTGACCCTCGGCATTGCATACGTTTTTCATCAGACACTCAATAGAATTACGCTGTTTGCCCTTATTCTTTCTTTGGGACTTTTAGTCGATAACGCGATCGTCGTAATAGACAACATAGAGAGGGTTTTTTCGAGGGAAAGAAACGTTCTGCCGACATATGCCGTGGACGCCGTAAATGAAATAGGAAACCCTAATTTTTTTGCGACTCTTGCGGTTATATCTTCTTTTATTCCTATGCTTTTTGTCGGAGGCATGATGGGGCCGTATATGAGACCTATTCCTTTTAACGTGCCTATAGCAATGCTGGTTTCTTTATTTGTGGCTCTTACGGTAGTTCCTTGGTTTTATCTTAAATTAATGGCAAACGAAAAGGGAATGGCTCTTTTAAGGAAAAAAGAATTAAAAGAAGAAGGGAAAGACGTTAATTCCGGATTATATGCAAGAATATTAAAACCCCTGTTGTTAAACAAAAAGAAAAGATATATTTTTATGTCGGTTATAATAATTTTATTTATTTTGGCAATGTCTCTTCCCGTTTTAAAAATTGTTAAATTTAAAATGCTTCCGGTAGCCAATACAAACACTTTTTTAATTACGGTCAATAAACGTCCGGGTTCTACGTTTGAATCTACAAATATCGCTACGATGCACATAGTTAATTATTTAAAACGTATAAAACAGGTAAAAAATTACGTAATTACTGTAGGCACGCCTTCCGTAATAGATTTTTCCGGTCTTTTGAGGGGCGCAAATTTTAGGAATGCAAGCTGGTATTCGGAAATAAGAGTTAATTTAATAAATAAAAACAAAAGAAGCACTTCGTCGCATCAACTTGTATTAAATATACTTCCTGAAGTTCATAAAATAGGAAAAGAATATAATGCCGACGTAAAAGTACTGGAAAGCCCGCCGGGACCTCCGGTAAAATCTACTATCGTCGCAGAAATATACGGCAATAATTATAAAGAGCAGGAAAAGCTTTCCAAAATAGTGGAAGCGAGGATGAAAAAAACGAGGGGCGTTACCGACGTAAATTCTTCTTATAAAAAACGGATTAGAAAAATAATGCTTATAATCAGAAGAAGAAAAGCGGCTCTTATGGGAATAACTACTCAAATGATAGCTCAGTCGCTTTATATTTTAAACAACGGCATGAGCGTAGGAACGATACACAAGAAAGAGCATTTGCATCAGGAAGATATATTTTTGAGAATGCCGAACGATTTCAGGACGGACGTCAATGCATTGTCTTCCGTATGGATTTATGCGCCGTATGCCGGAAGATTAGTGCCTTTAAATTCCGTAGTAAAAATAAAACGCGGCTATCTGCATAATATGATATATCAGAGAGATTTAAAATCCGTTGTCTATGTTTACGGAAAAGTAGTCAAAAGAAGTCCTATGTATGCAAATTTAGACCTTTTCCTGCATTTCTTAAAGCATCCGCTTCCGACAGGCTATAGAATCCGTTGGGGAGGCGAATGGCACCTGACGCTTAAAGTTTTTGCCCAGTTAGGCGCGGCTATGGGTATTGCAATTTTGCTAATTTATATATTGCTTGTGGGTTATACGGGTTCTTTTATAATACCGTTAATACTTATGGGCGCTATACCGCTTGAAATGATTGGAATAATGCCCGGTTTCGGTTTAATAGGGGTTTATTTTACCGCTACTTCCATGATAGGCGCTATTGCTCTTTCGGGCATAGTTATAAGAAATTCGCTTCTTCTGCTTGAATTTATCAACGACAGAAAAAAAGAAGGATATAATATAATAGATTCACTCGTAGCGGCAGGATCAATGAGGGCAAGACCTATTATTATAACGGCTCTTGCAGTAGTATTCGGTTCTGCTATATTAGTAACAGACCCTGTTTGGAACGGACTTGCATGGGCGCTTATTTTCGGAATGATAGCTTCCACGACGCTTACGCTTATCGTTATTCCCGTGCTATATTACATGATAGAAGGTAGAAGATGGCATAAAGAAGATATTCACGAGAATTTGTAAAAAGTATAAATACAATATAATATATTTTTAATATAATTATCGAGGTTATTATTATGCCTGTAAAATTTAATTGCGCAAAAAGCTGCATTGCAGAGATAGATTTGGATTTAGACGGTAAAAATTCTTTTAATATTGCCGGAATAAACGAACTTATAAAAATATTCGAATCTAATTTAGAAAAAGAAATAGATTTAAAAGCTGTAGTAATTAAGAGTTCAAACCCCGATTACTTCGCTACCGGACCTGAAATTAAAGAAATAGCCGGATTGGACAGGGAAGGCGCAAGATATTACGTGACCCTTCTTAATGTATTAACTAAGCATATTTCCGAATCGGCCGTGCCGGTAGTATGTATTATAAACGGCGCCGTCAGCGGTATCGGACTCGATATAGTTTCTTCGTGCGATTTCAGGCTTGCCGGTGAAAAAGCTTCTTTTGCCGATTTGTCATCTAAATACGGAATATTGTATCCCTCACATATTATTTTAAGGCTGTCTTTTTTAATAGGAGTGCAGAAAACTAAAGAAATTTTGTTAAGTTCTAAAATATATACGGCTGAAGATATGTACAGGTTTAATTTTTTAACAGGGTATTTTAGCGGCGAAAATTTTGAAAAAGGAGTTAACTTATTTATAGAAAATTTTAAGAATCTTTCCGTAGATTCATTGAGACTTAAGAAAAAATTATTTATAGATTTATGGAAAAACTATCTTAAAAACAATCAGCTTCCTTCAGAAGAGATTTTTTCGGAAATCTTAAAAGAAGGTAAAGACTGGAAAAAATCGATAAAAGATTTTTACGGCGATTCCCTCTAAATACATGGACAGTGAATTAAATGAATTTTTTGCGATATACTTGAGAATAAGAAAAAATTATAGTATTATATAACTAATTCAATTCAATTCAATTTAATTTAAAATTAAGGAGGAATTTATTATGTCGTCCAAGATTAACGGATGCGATATTCCGGAGGATTTATACTACAGCGTAGAAAAACACGTGTGGGGAAAATTAGGCGACGACGGAATAGTGACTGTCGGAATGACGAGCGTGGCTCAAAGCTTAGCCGGTAAACTCTTATATCTCACTCCTAAAAAAGTCGGACAAAAGATAGCCCAGCTTAAATCCGTCGCAACGGTGGAAAGCGGAAAATACGTCGGTCCCGTCCCCGCTCCGTTTTCGGGAGAAATAACGGCAATAAACGAAGACGCAGTTAAAAGCGTATCCTTAATAAACTCAGACCCTTACGGCAAAGGATGGGTTTGTAAAATTAAACCGGACAATGTAGAAGCGGATAAAAAAAATCTGCTTACAGGAAAAGAAGCGGTAGAAGCCTACAAGAAGAAAATTGAAGCCGACGGAATTAAGTGCGAATAAAATAAATAAAACTGCAAAATATAAATTTGTAAAAATTTGGAGATATAAATGCCTATTTTTAATGAATGCAATCTGCCGGAAGACTTGTACTACGACATTGAAAACCAGGTTTGGGGCAGAAAAAACGGCGACGGAACTTTTACTTTCGGCATGACGGATCCGGCTCAGTCTTTAGCCGGCAAGATTCTTTACGCAGACGTTAAACCGGTCGGAAAAATTATTAAAAAAGGAAAAAGCGCCGCTACAATAGAAAGCGGAAAATACGTCGGTCCTTTTCCGATGCCTTTTGCCGGCGAAGTAGTAGAGGTAAACAAGGAACTTGAAAACGATTCCCACATTATAAACACTGACCCGTATGGCAAAGGCTGGATTGTAAAATTAAAACCGCTTCCTGAGTCTGTTTCAGACGTGAATTCTCTTCCTTTCGGTGAAGAAGCCGTCAAAGCATACGTAAAAAAGCTTGAAAAGGAAGATATAATCTGTAAAAAGAGATAAATATGAGTTTTTATGAATATAACGAAAATATCGACGAAGAATATGCAGAAGGTTTTGAAATAAGAAAAAAATATTTTGATTCAAAAATCAATTTTTATGCTCCAAGTATAAAATCTTACGAAACGGAAGATTTTAAAAACACTAAATCAGACTCTTTTCCTCCTTTTTCAATTACCGGTAGTTCATGCTCTTTAAAATGTGAACACTGTAATGCGGAAATTTTAAAATCTATGGCTCCTGCTCTAACCCCTGACGAACTGTTTGAAAAAGCTCGCGTTATTTATGATTCGGGAGGGTTAGGTTTTCTTCTTAGCGGCGGTTCAAACAGTAAGGGTATAGTAGATATTCTTCCATATATAAAAACTATTAAAAAGATAAAATCGGAATTAAATCTTAAGGTAATAGTGCATTGCGGGCTTATTACCGAGGATATAGCCGACGGTCTTCTTGATGCAGGAGTGGATTCTGCAATGCTTGATATTATCGGCGAAGAAGATACGATACGTAAAATTTATCATCTTAACGCAGAAGTTAAAGACTACGAAAATTCCTTAAAATATTTATCCGAAAGAAAAATTCCATGTTCGCCGCACGTAGTAATAGGGTTGAAACACGGCGTAATAGCAGGAGAATTTAACGCAATAGATATTATATCTAATTATGATATATCATCTCTTGTACTAGTCGGTTTTATGCCAATGCATAATACGAAAATGGAAAATATAGTTCCGCCTGCTGCAGAAGAGATCGGAGAGGTTTTTTTATACGCTCGGAAAAAATTTATTAAAACTCCGGTTCTTTTAGGATGCGAAAGGCCGTACGGATTGAGCAAGTTTAAAATAGAAGAACTTGCGGTAAAAGCAGGTTTAAACGGAATAGCATATCCTTCGGAAGGAATAATTCCTTTCAGCGTAAAATTAGGTTTAAAACCTAATTTTTCCGAGGTATGCTGTTCTTTAATTTTTTCGGAATCGGCTTTGCAGGTAATAGAAACCGGCAATTAAATTAGTTTAAACCGGATAACCTTTCTAATATAATTAGAATAAATAGTTATTGCATATAAATATTTATTGCGTATGTTTAGAGTTATAGACACCGGCTTAAAAGATTTCTCTTATAATATATGCATGGATAAAGCCCTGATAAAATTAAGAAAAGAAGGGTTGATAGAAGACACTTTCCGTTTTTTAAGATTCGAACCCTGCGTTTTGACCGGTTACCATCAGTCCGTATCCAGTGAAATAAGATCAGATTACTGCAAAGAAAAAAATATAGCCGTCGGCAGAAGAATTACCGGAGGCGGAGCCATATATTTCGACGAAGCCCAGCTCGGCTGGGAGCTTGTTTTTTCGGCTAAAAGCATTAAAATTAGAAATTTGGACGATTTGACCGAAAATATATGTTCGGCTTTTTCCAAAGGAATGAAAAAGCTCGGAATTAATGCCGAATTCAGGCCGAGAAACGATATAGAAGTCGAAGGGCGCAAAATATCGGGAACAGGCGGAACTTACGAATCTTCGGTTTATTTTTTTCAGGGGACCCTCCTTTTGGATTTCAATCCTGAAAATATGGTAAAATCACTAAAAATACCTATAGAAAAGCTGACGGCTAAAAATTTTGATTCTATTTTATCGAGGGTTACTTCGGTAAAAAATATTTTAGGGTACATACCCGATTTAGATTCCATAAAATCTGCCGTTTTAGACGGTTTCAGGGAACATTTAAATTTAGATTTTTACATATCGGAAATTTCTAAGGAAGAGGAAAATTTTTTAAATAAAAATCGTTCTTTTTATTCGTCCGAAGAATGGATCTATTCAAAAGATTTTGATCCGGCGGAAACAAAAATAATTTCCGAAATATATAAATGCGGAGGAGGAGTTTTTAAAACCTTCGCGAAGGTGGACGAAAAAAGAAATTTATTAAAATATATATATTTTACGGGGGATTTTTTCGTTTCTCCCGCAAGGACTATAAACGATTTAGAAAGCTGCCTTAAAGACGTTCCCTTAGATGAAGCGATATTTAAAATAGACGGTTATTTTGAAAAATTTAAGCCAGAATTTAGCAGCGTAAAAAAAGAAGATTTTTTTAACATAATAGTTCAAATAATAAATAAAGTTCGATTTCTTAAAAACGCGGGCGTACAAGAAGAAGATTTATCGAGGTTTACGTTCGTAAACGGAATGAACGCGGAAGATATTTCTTCGGCGGAATATATTTTGCTTCCTTACTGCGCAAAAAAACCGGACTGCGAGTTTAGAAATAAAGATAAATGTATCGCCTGCGGCGAATGCGAAACCGGCATAGCTTATAAATTTGCAGAAAAATACGGAATTACTCCAAGAACCGTCATAAGTTACGAAAATCTGGTAGAAACTTTAAAAGAGCTGAAAATGAAAGGAATTAAATCTTATATTGGTTTCTGCTGCAAAGAATTTTATATAAAAAGAAATGAAGCCTTTAAAAACAGCGGCATAAAAGCTCTTTTAATAGATATTTCTTCTCCGTTATGCTATAAGTATAAAAAAGAAAAAGATGCTTACGGCGGCGGATTTGACGGAGAAACTACGCTCGGCGCGCGCGTTTTATTTAAAATTTTTAAAAATAATTCCTTATAATAAAAATAAAAATGGAGGATGTTAGAATATGAACGGACTAACGGGACATGCGGCGACTGAGTCGGCAAAAAATTTTGATTTCGAAATATTTAAAGAAATAGAGCGCAAAAAAAATGCGGATATTTACGGAAGTTCTCCCGAATATTTGAAGGTGAGTCTGGCGGCGGCGATGACTATGGATTTCGTGCCGGGTATTTTTTATCGTAACGCCTGTCTTCATTGCATAAACGTTCTTTTGACTTACGAAGAAGGATGCCGGGCAAATTGCGCTTATTGCGGACTTCAAAAATCTCGGGAAGGCGGATATAACGACAAGAGTTTTATAAGGGTAGATTGGCCGGCCTATAAAACCGACGATATAATAGCATCGACTTTGAAAAAGAAAAAAATAGTGGACAGGATTTGTATTTCTATGATAACGCACGAAAAGGCTAAAGACGACACTTTTACTATTTTAAAAAGATTTTCCGGCGAACTCCATTGTCCAGTTTCTATACTTATGACTCCTACTATATTAAAACACGGAGATATAGACAGATTTAAAGAATACGGAGCCGATATGGTGACCGTAGCGCTCGACGCCGCAACGCCTGAACTGTTCGACGAATACAGAGGCAGAGGAGTAGGAGGTCCGCACAGATGGGAAAAATATAACGATATACTTGAATATTCCGTTTTCGTTTTCGGCAAAAATAAAGTCGGTTGCCACCTCGTAGTAGGTCTTGGAGAAACGGAGAAAGAAATGGCTGAGAGAATGCAATCGGTAAGGGATAAAGGCGCAAGATCGCATCTTTTTTCTTTTTATCAAGAAAAAGGTTCTAAATTAGAAAACCATCCTCAATGTCCGGCCGGGCAATACAGAAGAATTCAGGTAGCAAGGCATATAATAGATTACGATATTGGAAGAGCGGAAGATATGAAATTTGACGAAAACGGAAAAATAGTAGATTTCGGAATACCGTTTAAAAACGTAGCGGAAATAGTAGAAAGAGGCACCGTTTTCCAGACTACGGGCTGTCCGGGCAGAACCGAAATTTCCGCCTGCAACAGACCTTTCGGCGACTCTTCTCCTAAAAATATCAGGAGTTTTCCTTTTGAGCTTAACGCCGCCGACGTAAACAGAGTGAGGAAAGAGCTGCTGGAATATTAAATAATGCAGACCACCCCGTCGGCATTTGGACGACAGACGACACCCCTCCTTTTTTAAAGGAGGGGAGCTGAAAACGGGAAAATAAACTCATTTGCCAAGAAACTAATTCCCCTCATTACAAAG
>JBMFVW010000032.1:0-15652 GCA_049965795.1 Candidatus Acidulodesulfobacterium sp. | reverse complement strand
CTGCGCTCTTTTTTCGCCGGAGTTATTACGCTGTAAGCGTGAAACCTAAATCCCCGCACTATTGTAACGAGGCCGGCGGTTCTATTCCTAATTTCTCATATAACTGCATCTGTTTTTTAGTCATTTCGCCTAACTGCATTTTTTTACCGGGTAGTTCAAAGCATTCTATTATATCTAATTCATCAAGCATCTCCTGCATCGTATAATCTTTAAACAGGTTATTGTCCTGCATTTTCTTTTTGATATAGGATAAAATTATCAGAGCGATAAATTCAACAAACAGTTTGCCGTCAAGGCTTTGCTCTGACGACACGGAAAGCCTCCTTAAATTAAGCCTTTCCTTAAGGTTTCCGAATGCTTTTTCTGCTAAATCCTTATTGCGGTATATCTGTAATGCGCTTATAGGATCTTTTATATCGTTAGATATCAGCGCAAAGAATCCGAAATCTTTAACCGCATCCGCAATTGCGTCGTCTTTCGGCAATATTTTTAAACCTCTTACGGGAGTACTTGATATTTCAAAGTATTTTTCATACAGCTTCCGGTGTGAGGTTGGATTCTTCTCCAAACAATACGGCGAGATTAATTTGCGCAAGAATGTCATGCTCTTTATTCATGCCGTATTTGACCTGTTTTAAGCATTTAGAATAGCTCGAAATCGATGTCGTATCGTATGCCCAGTATTCTTCTTCCGCTCTGCGCTTTGCCTGCAGGCGAAAGAATCTGTTCTTTGCATCTTCTGTTATAGAAGCAAATAGTTCCGAACTTCTTTGTGACGCTATTGTTTTACCGTACGGGTGTTTATGCAGCATAGCCCACTTGCCGAACCTGCTTAGGGGGTTTTTGTCTTCGAGAATCAGATAGTAGGCGGTAGATAAAATCTGTTTATAGTCTTCGCCGAAACAGACCTTTAAATCTTGAAGAAGTCCGGTGCCGTGAGCGATTTTATCAAAAAGATAAACTGCGCCGTAAAAATACCTTGAAGATACGGCAATATCTTTTGTATTTTTTCTTTTTCTGGTCGGCACAATCCGGTTATCAATAAGCTTGCCGATTAACTTCCTACGGGCTCTGGACTGTTTCTTTTCTTTATCCCAGAAAGATACAGACTCATATACGTACGTTACACCCGTCTTTTTATTCGTTTGATATACGGTAGCTTTTGCCACGGCTCATCTCCTTGATAATAATAATTTAGATAGATTTATTGTTTATCTGTATTAGCAATAAACATCGTTACATATATTATAATATGTAACGATGAAAAAAGCAAGAAAAATCCTATATAACTTTATATCGGCGGGTGTTTTTTTAACGACTCGTTACATTAATGCGGGAATGGAGGTTAATATCTTACGGTAAAAAAATGCTATTAAAATCAAATCTCCTGCTCCGTATAGCGGAGCAGGAGAGAACTATTTTGGGTAGTAATGTAATAAAAATTGCAGGAATTATTTTTTGCACATTCCATTTTTAGTCGAACACCGATTCCACTGCAAATACTTTAAATCGGCGTTGGCAAGATAGCGGGTTTAACGGCGAAAAATGAAATTTTATAAAATCCTTCATAAAATATGATAAAATAATCATAATATTTAAATTTAGAAACTTTTTGCGAATATAAAAATTTCAAATGACAAAGGATGAAATAATAAAATTTTGGATAGAATCTTCCGATGAAAACTATAAAGACATGGTCGCCCTGTATAATTCGGAAAGATATTCTTTCGCATTATTTACGGGACATCTTGTTATTGAAAAACTTTTAAAGGCCTTCTACGTAAAAAATGTTGCTATAGATGTACCAAAAATTCATAATCTCCTTATACTTGCCGATAATATCGGTTTAAAGTTAACAAAAAAACAGGTGAATATATTAAAAGATATTAATACTTTTAATATTGCGGCAAGATATAACGATGTAAAGTTAAATTTTTATAAGAAATGCACAAAAGAATATGCCGGAAAAAATATAGAAATAATAGAGGAATTTAGAAAATGGCTAAAAGAAAAAATAATGCAATAATTGCTTTGCAGAATGATAAAACGCCTTATGAGATAATAGATAGTTATATAAATGAGTTAAAAAAACATAATATCGATTTAGTTTCGGTTTATCTATTCGGTTCTTATGCTAAAGGAACGGCCAGCGACTGGAGCGATATCGATTTGGCCGTCGTAGTTAATAAATTTGTCGGAGACGGTAAAAATATCGGCGATGCGATTGATTTTATGTCTTTTCTTATGAAAATAGCAAATTCAAATTATATTGAACCTCATCCTATTCTTAAAGATGATTTTAATGAAACCTATCCGTTTGCTTTAGAGATATTAAAAACCGGTAAGAAAATCTACTAAAAGAAATGCAATTATAAAAGCGAATATTATATTATCCCATGACGATTTAATTTTTAAAAAAATATATGGATGCAGATTATAATGAACCCATAAAACAAGACAGGTTTTCTAAAATCTAACTTCCATAATTGAAAAAATCTGTTAAAATTTAATTGTTGTTAATTTATTAAAAATTAAAATAATTTAATATTAAAAATGGGAGCATTATATCCTCTAAGCGTAAATAATTTAATAGCTATTATGTATAATTTGTCGCTATTGAGTTGCTACCTGCTATTTTTTATGGTAGCAACTCAATAGCAATATGATAGCAAACATTTGTCATATTTTGGCATATTTTTGCATTTATTGTCAAGTTAAAGTTTTTAAGGAATACCGGCAAGCTGCTTATTTACTGCGGTTTTAACTGGTGGAGCTGATCGGGGTCGAAGCGACGACCTCTTGCATGCCATGCAAGCGCTCTGCCAACTGAGCTACAGCCCCATAATACACATAATATATTGCAGACGGTATTAATTTACGTTAACAATAATACTACAATTTAATATTTTAAGTCAATAATAAAAACTGGCAGAATAAAAACCACATCCAAAGCCGTCATGCTATCAATATCTTTATTGTAGTAGATGGGCAGGAAAGCGGCGTTTATTCCTGCACCCCTTTATCCAGGCTTAACTTTTCGGATAAAATGGCTGCGCCGCTTGCTCAGGAAAATTTTGAAAAGATGTACAATACTTTGAGTTCAAACCCGTTGGCATTAATAGCAATTTTGTTGGCAAAATGCCAACGGATATTCATTTAGATATAATTTTCAGCCCGCCGTCATTCCTAGTTTTTAATAATACGGTATCTGCGCTAACCCTTTTGTAGCGTTTATAAAAGGGCTATTTCTGTCTTTTAAAATATTATGGCACGGGAATTGCTTTATCCGTATTAAATTAAAAAATTGTAAAATTTTTTCTGTTTAATTCTTATCGGAGGCATTAATGAAAAAACTGTTTATTTATTTAACGGCGGCATTAGCCGTTTTAGGGTTCGGCTTTGCGTCTATCGCAAATGCGGGAACGGTAACTATTGCAGGTAACACTAACCTTACAATCGGCGGGTTCATACTCGGCTATTACGGCGAATCAAGCAATCAAAACTTAGTCTCTTCAATGGCAAACAACCCGGGTATAATCAATACCCAAACTAATAATTCTACAAATTTTAGCGGCACGCTGGCATTTACCAGATTATGGTTAAATTTAGACAATAAACCGGAAGGACTTACCGGCTATATTTCGGCAGATTTCAACGGCGGCGGAGTTCAGGGTTTAACTCAGGGCATAAGGTTAAGAAGGGCGTATTTAATAAAATCTTTTAAAGCAAACGGTCTCAGCCCATGGATTGAAATAGGGCAGGATTATACTTTAGGCCAGCCGGTAGGTTTTTCGTTTTCGGCATACCAGAATGCAGGTTTAGCAGGGGACGAAGCCAGCGTGCCGATATGGGTGCCTCAAATTATGGCAGGAGTAAAATTTGCTTCAGGAAATGCAACGTTTAATCCGCAAATAGGGCTTATAGATTTGCAGGGAGAATCTGGGAGCGATAATTATACCGAGCTTATGAGCAATGCCGGCGATTCCGATGTCTATGATATTAGTCCCAGCGTTCCCGGTTTCGGTGTAAAACTGCCGGTAACGTTTAAAACCGGTTTAGGAGCGCCTGCATCTTTTTATGGGGCTTTTCAGGGTCAACAGATAAATGTTTCTTACGGTTTTTCTAAAAATAATGCTCTTAAGAAGTCGGAGTTCGGCTGGGCCGCAAGCGGCGGAGTAACTATTCCGGTTTCTTACGTAACTTTCATGGGCGACATACAGTACACGAGCGGCATGACCGGTTTAAACACCGTATTGGGGCAGGAGAATTTAGGAAGTTATACGCCTGAATCATACTGGTCTGAAAACGGCAATAACGTTAATGCTACAAAAGCCGTGCAGTGGGACGCACAGGCCAAAATAAACTTAGAACAGTTCGGCGCTCCATTAGCGATAGCCGGCGGTTACTCAAAGGTATCGTTTTCAAATTATAACGATGCCCTTGGTTTAAACTTAAACAATACTTATAGCGCATGGTCGGCATATAATGACAGTAATAATGTTGCTCCGGTCAGAGAATCCGGCTCTATTTTCGCAAATATAGGCTGGAATGTTACTAAATCGGTTATGTTAGGATTAGAATGGGATAACAATTTAACTTCTTATGCCGTTGACCCGGACGCTTCGTTCCATTCCAATTCTTTTTATATGATAGGCATGTATAGTTTCTGATCTGATTTTCAAATTGTTCTTAATGTTTTCTCTCACCCCCCATCCCGCTTCAGAAATAAATTCGGAAGCGGGATATATTTTTAAAAAAAAAGTCGTTAATGACTATTTCCGTTGCCAACTTGGTTGGCAGAATGCAAACAAATGCCGTCCGCAATTTTAATTACCGCATGCCTGCTTTGCAAGATTACTAAACGGCGATATATTACGGTAACTCTTAAAAATATGAATAAAATACTATAAATTAAATACGATACTTCATTTAATCTTATATTAGTGGCATAATAATTGCATTATTCAATACTAACTAAATATTTATTTATAAAAATATTTAAAATGGGGAGGCAATCATGGCATTTAAGAAAGTTTCTTACGATATTGCGGTAAAGTTCGCCGCCGTATATTTATTTACGGTAATTATATTTGCCGTGCCGTTTTTTATCTTTCCGCATTATTTTTCTAAAGAATCCGCATCCGCTTTAATCATAGCCGGCATAATAATCTCCGCCGTTTTTATATATTATTTTTTGATTAAGCCACTTGAATCTATTCAAATTATCGTAGAAAATATCGAGAAAGGGAATTTTTTAAACGAACATGGAAAAATAGGCGTTTTTACAAAAAACGGCATTAATGAAATTATAAACAAATTATATAAAATATCCGGCGAAATAAATATATTCGTCGGTTCGTTAAATTCATGCGCAAAATTGATGGCAAGCAGGAATTTAAACTTTGAAGATATAAATAAAGCCGGCTCTCTGAACGGCGGCGGTAAAGCCTTATTAACCGCAGACCTTTATTCGGAATCTAATTCCGCATTAACGGAAGCCATAAAAACGGTTGCGCACGATATAGTCGAAACTAAGGACGAAATAATAAATGTATCGGTCGAGTTCGGAACGCTGCTGAGCCAGATAAGCGAACTTAACAATGCAGGTTCCGGCCAGTCCGAAGAATTGTCGCGGACGGTTTCGACCATAGAAAAAAATACGATAACAATCAGCAGTATAGCCGAATTAAGCGCAAAATCCAGAGAGAAAGTGGACGGCATAGTAGGGCTGATGAATACGAATGCAGGGCATGTTTCGGATTTATACGATTCCATTCAGAGAATCAACGAAAGCACAAAAAAAATTACGAATATTATTACGGTAATAAGAGAAATAGCAGACCAGACGAACCTTCTTTCGCTTAACGCGGCTATAGAGGCGGCGCGAGCCGGAGAACAGGGAAGAGGTTTTGCCGTGGTTGCGGACGAGGTAAGAAAATTGGCGGAAAAGGTAACCAAAGCGACCCGCGACGTAGAGACTTTAATTAGGGAAACCGAGAACACCGTTTCATACGGTGTCGAAACCGTAAACAGGCTTGTCGATTCCAACAGTTTCGTAAACAGTGAAGCAGGTTCGATAAAAGATTATACCGACAATCTCGCTTCGGCTATAGAGGAACAGAACGCTTCTATGCAGGAACTCAGCACGTCCGCTAAAAAAATATCGACGGAATCCAAACATATAGCGGACTCGACGTCAAGCATAACCGATTCGGTAATACAGATGGTTGACGATATGGATAAGGCATCGGGAATAGTAAATTTGTATAAATTATAAAATAAAAATAAAAAATAGGACAAATTGTCATATTTTTTTGTCAAATTGTCATATAATTAAATTTTTAATTAAAAATGAAAAATAGAGGTTAGGTATATTTATGACGGGAAAACCTAAAATCAGCATGTACTGGGCGGCATCTTGCGGGGGATGCGAGATTGCGCTTGTAAACATAAACGAAAAAATAATAGACTTGGACGCCAATTTTGATTTTATGTTCTGTCCGTGTTTATTGGATACTAAAAAGAGCGATGTGAAGGCGCTGCCGGACGAAAGTATTTTTATAACTTTTTTTAACGGCGGAATCAGAACCGAAGAAAACGAAGAAATGGCACATCTATTGAGAAAAAAATCAAAAGTCCTTATCGCTTTCGGGTCATGCGCTTATGAAGGCTGCGTACCAGCTCTGGCAAATTTATCTTCTAAAACTGAACTTTTTAATACCGTTTATATCGATAATTTTACTATCGATAATCCTTTAAATGTTCTGCCTGTTCCAAAATCGGCCGTTCCTGAAGGAGAGATCGAAATTCCCCGTTTTTGCGACACGTTAAGGACTCTTTCTCAGGTAGTCGCCGTCGATTATTTCATACCTGGGTGTCCGCCCGAATCGAAACAGATATGGAATGTTATAGAACTTGTCCTTTCGGGTGCGCCGCTTCCGCCGAAAGGTTCGGTTATAGGCGCCGGTACTTCTTCCGTCTGCGCCGAATGCGACAGAAAAAAAGAAGAAAAGAAGATAAAAAGATTTTATAGAAATTACGAAATAATTCCAGAAAAGGAAAAATGTCTTTTGGAACAGGGTCTTATATGTATGGGTATAGCGACAAGGGACGGCTGCGGCGCTCTGTGTCCCAAGGTTAATATGCCGTGTACCGGATGCTACGGTCCCCCCGAGGGGGTTCTGGACCAGGGCGCTAAAATGGTTTCCGCACTCGGTTCTATAATAGACGTGGACAGAATTAAAGGGCTGGACGACGCAAAGATAACGGATAAGATAAACGAAGCGATAGAATCAATACCGGACCCGGCAGGCTTGTTTTATAAGTACAGCCTTGCGGATTCTATTCTGAAGAGGAGGATATAAACATGATGAGAAAGATTTCTATAGACCCGGTAACAAGGCTGGAAGGGCACGGCAGGATAGACATATTTCTCGACGGCGAAGGAAACGTTGAAAACACGTATTTCATAGTTCCGGAATTAAGAGGATTCGAGCAGTTTTGCGTCGGCAGGCTTGCCGAGGATATGCCTGTTTTGACGAACAGAATATGCGGCGTCTGTCCCGAAGCGCATCATATGGCATCAGTCAAGGCGTTAGACCAGCTTTTCGGGGTTGAACCTCCGCCGGCTGCCAAAAAAATAAGAGAACTGCTGTACATGGCTTTTTTCGTTACCGACCATACTACGCACTTTTATGCTCTCGGCGGACCTGATTTTATAGTCGGGCCGGATGCGCCGCCGTCGGAAAGAAATATTCTTGGCGTTATACGCAAAGTCGGTATTGATATAGGAAAAGAAGTCATAGGCACAAGGGCGAGAAATCATCATGTAATAGAAATGCTCGGCGGGAGAGGTGTTCACCTTACCGGCGGATTGCCGGGCGGCTGGAGCAAATCGATTTCAAAAGAAGAGATAGAAGAGATTAAAGATACGGCAAAAAAGAACATAGATTTTGCGCTTTTCAGCCTTAAAGTATTCGATGATATAGTGCTGAACAATCCTGTTTACAAGGAACTTATCATGTCCGACGTCTATCTTCATAAAACATATTATATGGGAACGGTCGATGAAAACAACAGCGTTAATTTTTACGACGGCAAAATCAGAATAGTCGACCCGGAAGGAAATGAATACGTGAAATACGATTCCGCCGATTATGCGGAACATATCGCAGAAAGAGTCGAACCTTGGACATATCTTAAATATCCGTATATAAAAAAAATAGGCTGGAAGGGCTTCGTCGACGGCGCTGACAGCGGGGTTTATTGCGCCACCCCTCTGTCGAGATTGAATGTATCCGATAAAATGGCAACTCCGTTAGCGCATGAAAATTTCGAGCGAATGTACGATACTCTGAGCAGCAAAGGCGCTAACGGAAGATATAAACCGATTCATCATAGGCTTACGACCCACTGGGCGAGATTAATAGAACTCTTGTACGCCGCCGAACATATGCTGGAGCTTGCAAACGATCCGGAAACCGGTTCGCCTCATGTAAGGAATATCCCCGAAGGAGTAAACGGCTCGCCGGAAGCCGTCGGCATAGGTTCCGTGGAAGCGCCGAGAGGCACGCTGACACATCATTATGTTTCTGACGAAAAAGGCGTAATTAAGAAAGTAAACCTGATAGTCGGCACGACAAACAACTATGCTCCAATGACCATGTCGATAAAAAGGGCGGCCGAAAAGCTTATAATTAAAGGGAATGTTGCGGAGGAGGGGCTGTTAAATAAGATAGAAATGGCTTTCAGGCTTTACGACCCATGCTTGTCCTGTTCGACACATTCATTGCCGGGAAAGATGCCGCTTATAATCAATATAAAAAATAAAGATGGAGAGACGTTTAAAACAATAACAAGAAATTCGTGGGATTGATATCGGAAAATTGCCGATGTAGGATGTAGATTATTGAATACACCGAATGATTTATTTATGAATATCGGATTTATGCATCTTTGCCTGCATAAACGGCGTGTATTTACAATCCGCAGACAAAAACATGCTGGAATGATAAGGTAGAATAATTATGAAAAAAGGGCAATCGGATATAAAAACCGTAGTTATAGGCATAGGCAATGCAATATTATCAGACGACAGCGTCGGTATAAAGGCCGTTAATATGCTGAAATCAATGCATATAGCAGGGTATGGCGCAAAAAAAGAAACATGCGGCGTTTGCGAAATAAGCAATAATAACGGTAAAACAAGCGGGTTTAAAGAAGAAAGCAAAAATGGCAGGCGTTCTAATTTTACGGAGTTTATCGAGGTATCTTCGGGCGGTATTAATCTTATGGAATATATGGCGGGATTTAATAGGGCGGTTATAATAGACGCTATCGTCACGGGCAGGCATAAAGCGGGCACTATTTTTAAATTTATTTATCCGAATATGCCTTATACAAGAAATACCGTTTCTACTCATGATATGGATTTGCCTATGGCGCTTGAAATGGGAAAATATCTTGGTATTGCTTTGCCGTCCACAATCATTATATTTGCCATAGAGGCTGAAGATACGGTTACCTTTGGCGAAGGTCTTACCAAAGAAGTAGAAATTTCTCTTGGCAGAGTAGTAGACGAAATAAAATTATTATTAAATTAATATCAATTATAATAACAATATATGATTTTGCCGGTATTAACATTTAACAGGGGGCAAATAATGAAAACAGCTGTGTATTTTTGCAATTGCGGCACCAATATATCCGATAAAATAAATCCCGGTGCAGTCGAAGAGGCGGTGAAAAAAAGCAACAGCGATGTGTTTTTCAGGATTGCTGGTTTCCTATGTTCCGAAGACGGCAAAGAATTTATGAAAAAGGACATTATGGAGAACGGTATAGATACCGTGGTGATTCCGGCGTGTTCCCCCAGAGACCATGAAAAAACTTTTATGAATGTTTTAGCTTCGGCGGGAGTCAATCCTTATATGATGCAGATGGTTAATATAAGGGAACAGGTGGCATGGGTTACGGAAGATAAAGAAAAAGCCGCCGCCAAGGCCATAAATTATATTAATGCCGCTATATCTAGAGTTAAACTTCAAGAGCCTTTAGAAAAACGCGAAATAGATATCTGTCCGGACGCCGTAGTGATAGGGGCGGGACCGGCAGGGCTGAAAGCCGCTTTAAGCATTGCGGAAGCGGGAAGAAAAGTAACCGTCGTAGAAAAGTCGCCCACGATAGGCGGTCTTCCTGTAAGATACGAAGAAATATTTCCGAACATGGAATGCGGGCCGTGTATGCTGGAGCCTATTATGGGCGAAGCCCTCCACGGAGATGCGTCTAATAGCATCGAATTTTTAACGCTGTCGGAAGTAGGCGGCATTGTCGGGTCGTACGGAAATTTTACGGTTAAAATCAGGCGCAGACCCCGTTACGTGGATACCGAAAAATGCATAGGATGCGCGGAATGCATCCCGCCGTGTCCGGTGTCGTTCAAAAACCATTTTAATTGCGATATGAACGATAGAAAAGCTATAGATTTTTCATTTGCGGGCGCATTGCCGAATATTCCTTTTATAAATGACGAAATTTGCCTGAGATTTAAAGGCGGCATATGCAGAGCCTGTATAGATGCCTGTCCGGTAGGCGAAGAAGTCTTTAAGTTCGACGAAAAAGAGGAAATTCTGGAAAGAACCGCCGGAAGTATTATACTGGCGACCGGTTCCATGTTATATGATTGCAAAAAAGTTCCTTCGCTCGGTTACGGGAAAATATCCGATATTTACAACAGTCTTGAGTTCGAGAGAATAGCCGCTTCTAACGGACCTACCGGAGGAATCATAAAAATGAACGGCGGCGAAGAACCGCAATCTGTCGCTATATTTCACTGCGTTGGAAGCATAGATAAAGAGCATAACGATTATTGTTCGGGTATTTGCTGCGAATATGCTTTTAAATTCAATCATATCATAAGAAGTAAAATACCGGAGGCTAAAATATATCATATATACAAAGAAATAGTTATACCGGGCAAAGAAGGTTCAAGCCTATATGGACATATAACGGAAGATAAAGGGACGTCTTTCATACGCGTAACCGATATAAATAACATGAAAATTACGGAGGAAGGAAATAAAAAAGTTTTTTTCGCTGCGGGTAATTCCGGTGAAAATAGTAAAATATCCGCAGACATGGTGATTTTGTGTCCTGCCGTGGTTCCCGGAGAAGGCGCTGATTTTCTCGGAGATATTCTTGAAGTCGTCAGGGATAAAAACGGATTTTTTGAGGAACTGCACGGAAGAACGGATGCCAACAGAAGCAAGATAAAAGGAGTATATCTTGCGGGAACCTGCCATTCCCCTATGGATACGAAAGAGGCGATGAACGAAGGCATGGCTTCCGCCGGACTTGTCCTGTCCGGACTTGTGCCCGGTAAAAAACTCGTTATCGACCCGATAATTGCGGTCGTAAATCAGGGCAGGTGTTCCGGCTGTGAAATATGCATCGGCGTCTGCCCTTATAAAGCCGTATCTTTCGACGGAGAAAAAAAGGCGTCTTTTGTAAACGAACTGCTATGTCAGGGCTGCGGAACATGTGTTGCCGCCTGCCCGTCTTCGGCTATAAAGGGCAATCAATTTACAAACGAAGAAATATTGGCAGAGATAGGGATTATGCTTGCATAAAAATAAAAATATAAATATAATATCATTTAATTAACAATAATAAAGATGAAAGCAAATAGTTAAATCGGAGAATAAAATCATGGAAAATTTGGTTGCCTGCGGCTTTGAAGCGGGTAAAGACAAGTCGGGAAATATAATCGGCAGTATTCTTGATATGAAAGGTTTTGCCGGACAGGAAAATTTCGAACCGAAAATTATAGGTTTTCTATGCAACTGGTGTTCCTACGCGGGAGCCGACAAAGCCGGCGCTGCCCAAAAACTTTACTCTCCCAACGTCAATGTGATTAAAGTTATGTGCAGCGGCAGAATAGACCCCCAGTTTATTCTTAAAGCATTCGAAAAAGGAGCCGACGGGGTTATGATTCTTGCCTGTCATCCGGGGGACTGCCACTATAAAGAAGGAAACTACAGAGCGGTTCAGAGGCACCGGCTGTTAATCCGCATGCTGAAACAGTTCGGCATAGAAGAAGAAAGGTGCCGTTTCGACTACGTATCGGCGGGCGAAGGAGATAAGTTCGCAACGGTGATAGACGAAACGGTAAAAGCGGTTAAAAAGTTAGGTCATTTAAAAAAAATATAACCTTAAATCACCAGTATATAACCTATTAAAATTGTTTCAATATATAATAAGGACCGGATGAGCCGCCTAAATACCGGAGGCTCATCCGGAAAAAGAAATTTCTAAGAATATTCCGTTCGGAAGTCGGATTAAAAGATAATACCGTAATTATAATTTTAACGTGATAGCGGGATGTATATAAAATGGCTCATGAGAATAATTATAATAAATTGTTTGAATTATGTATTATAATTACTTATAATTAAAATGTAATTAAATTAGTTTATTGAAGAAGGAGGATACAAGATGCCTGTTCAAACTATCGACGCAAGAGGGCTTAAATGCCCCCAGCCTATTTTAAAAATAACGGCTGCCGCCATAAAAATGAAAGCCGGAGATATAATAGAGATTACAGCGGACTGTTCTACCTTTGAAAACGACGTAAGAGACTGGTGCGCAAGGTCTAAAAAAATGCTTATGTGGGTCAGGGAAGACGCCGGAGCCAAGAAGGTCCAGATACAGTTTTAGCCGTTGAATGAAACAAAATATTTAAGGAAAATATAAGCAAGGAATATCTTTATCCGCCTTTAGATAATAGGAGCCTTTATTCTTGAAAGATTTTAACTTAAAAAAGTTTTTTTCTAAAAAAGAAAATTCCGCTTTACTTAACGGCATTACAGGCCTTTTCTCCGAGCCCGTTTCCGTTCTGGACCATGACGGCGGCCTGGCTGCCGGCAAGCCTCTGTCCGGGGAAGCTCATTCTTTTCCTATAAAGATAGAAGAAGAAAATATCGGGGCAGTTTCCTGCAGGCATAAAGCCGGAGGTGAAGCCGCTGCATTTATTATCTCGCATTTTATACAATCATGGTTAGTGCAGAGGTCGCTTGCGGAAGAAATACTCCAGAAATATAAAGAACACGATTTACTCTACAACATTAACGACCTGATATCGCTATGCCCTAAACCGGAAGAGACGGCCGATTTTATTATAAACGAACTCTTGAGGCTTATAAGGTTCGAATATGCCTCGATAATAATTTTTAACAAGGCGGATAAAACCTTTGATATTCTTTCTTCATACGGCAAAGATTACAACGGCACCGGTTATAAAAAAAATATAGAAAAAATCAACGCCAAGGTTTTTAAGAGCGGCAGAGGCGAAATTATAAACGAAAATATCGAAAAAGACTGGGGCGGAAGAAAAAAAGTTAAAATAAATTCCGGCGGAGACGCTTATTCTTTTATGTCCGTTCCTTTAAAAACAAAAGGTAAAAATATCGGACTTATAAACGTATGCTCTTTTAAAGAGGCGGCGTATTATATTTCTTCGGACTTTAAAATTTTATCTACTATCGCTTCCTATGCCGCAAATTCTATAGAAATTACAAGGCTTTATAATATCGAAAAAGAACGCGCCGATAAACTTCAGGAAAAAAATAAAGAACTTAATGAAGTAAAAGAGATTATTGCTAATGAGAACATAAACCTTAAACAAAATTTAAGGCAGAAATTTTCTCCCAAAAAAATACTCGGCATAAGCGGGCAGGTTCAAAATTTGTTAGACAAAATAGATAAGATAGCCGATATATCTTCCAACGTTCTTATAACCGGAGAAAGCGGGACGGGCAAAGAGCTTGCGGCCAAAGCTATTCATTATTCCAGCGCAAGAGCGGAAAGACCGTTTATCGCCGTTAACTGTTCGGCCATACCTGAATCAATATTTGAAAGCGAACTGTTCGGCATCGAAAAAGGGGTCGCTACCGGCGTCGATAAGCGCAGAGGCAGGGTGCTGGATGCCGGCAATGGCACCCTTTTTCTGGACGAAATCGGAGATATGCCGCTGTCGGGGCAGGCTAAGGTATTAAAAATGATTCAGGACAGGGAGGTCGTTCCGTTGGGGAGCTCCAAAGCGGTGCCTTTCGATGTAAGGATAATAGCCGCAACCAATAAAGACTTAAAAAAGGAGATGGCGGGCGGAAATTTCAGGAAAGATTTATTTTACAGGCTGAACGTAATAAATCTGGATATACCGCCTCTGCGGGACAGGAAGGAAGACATAGCTGTTCTTGCGAATTATTTTTTAAAAAATAATGTCGTAAAATTGGAAAGGCGGAGCATGCAGTTTACTCAGGATGCAATAGATGCGCTGACAAATTACGACTGGCCGGGAAATATAAGGGAACTTGAGAATGAAATAGAAAGGGCGGTTGCGTTAAATATTTCCGGCAGGGTCGCTTTTGGAGATTTGTCGGACAATATCAGAAAATATAACTTATCTTTATCTAACGATAACGCTACGGAAACGGAACAAACGGTGAATATAGGGGAGAACGAAACTATTTTAATTAAAAGAGCACTTGAAAGATCGCGCTGGAATAAATCCGCCGCGGCGAAAATACTCGGAATAACAAGGGAAGGCTTAAGAAAAAAGATGATTAGGCTGGGAATATGAACCTTACCGGTAAAAATTATGGAAAATAATAAAAATAATGTAGAAACATGGTCGGCCGGCATTACCTCTTATGTAAAAAAGGTCTTAAACCACGAATTCGACTCTCTGCCCGAAATTTCCGGTTTAATAAACTCCGAACTTGCCGAATCTATTATGTCGCTTGCCTCCGAATACAGGAATTCTTTAATAAGAACCGAAGATTACGTTCGCAGTCTCGCGGAAGCGGAGAATACGCTGTCGCATTCGCAGAAAATATACAGCGCCATGCTGAATAATTCTTCGGTCGGCATTACTCTTGTGCGGGAAAGGCGTTTTGTTTTAGTAAACAATAAAATGGCGGAAATGTTCGGATACGGTTCGCCTGACGAATTGATAGGAAAATTATCGAGGATATGCTACCGTTCCGACCGCGATTTCGAAGAAATTGGCAGAAGCGCATACTCAACCGTAAAAGCAGGCCTGGAATATAAAGTGGAGTATATAGCAAAAAGGAAAGACGGTTCCGAATTCTGGTGCCTGCTGTCAGGGAAAAAGATAAGTTCCGACGAGGCGGATAACGCCGATTCCGTCTGGATATTTCAGGACATAGACGAAAAAAAAAGGCAGGAAAGCCGGTCTTCGGTTATTATTTCAAGTTTAGCCGATGCCCTGTTCGTCGTGAATGGTTTCAAAAAAATAACGTCTTACAATTTTGCCTTTTTATCTATGTTCGGTTTTAACGAAAAAAATATAGGAGACGATTTATCCCGCCTTTTTGACCAAAAAATGAATGCCTTAATAGATAAAGTATTTTCAAACAGGGATATAAATAAAAAAAATATTTATACGGATGAAATCAGCCTCAGCGGAAACAGAACCTGTAAAGCTACGGCGACGTCGATGTACTTAGACATCGAAAACAGCCTGTCGAAAGACGATTATTCCGCCGATGCTTTCGCGGGAGTCGTCGTTACCGTAAGGGACATCACAAAGGAAAAAGAAGTCGATATGATGAAGACCGATTTCATATCCACG
>JBMFVW010000031.1:0-18824 GCA_049965795.1 Candidatus Acidulodesulfobacterium sp. | reverse complement strand
CCTTAATTTGAATGGTTGTGAAAGCGCTATTTAATTATTTCCGCTACAATACCGTAGGATGCTTGAAGTTCTTATCGTCTTTTTCGGGATAATCTATATTGTAATGCGTGCCGCGAGATTCTTTTCTTAACATGGCGGAAGTTATGATGAGGTTTGCTACTTCGGCTATATTCCTAAGTTCTAAGAGGTCGGTAGTTATTTTAAAATTCCAGTAGTATTCTTTTATTTCGTAAAGGAGGTTGTCTATCCGTCTTTTTGCCCTTTCTAAGCGCTTGTCCGATCTGACGATGCCGACATAGTTCCACATAGTCCGCCTGAGTTCATCCCAGTTATGGGAAACGACTATCATTTCATCGCCTCCGATTAAACCAAAATCTTTCCATTCCGGCAACGGATGGTTTTCATTTTTGACGGTTTCTGAATTAGAGGTATTTGCAGCTAAAAACCGATGCGACGCTTCGTAAGCTTTTTTAGCAAAAACGCATCCTTCGAGCAGAGAATTGCTTGCAAGCCTGTTTGCCCCGTGAAGTCCGGTGCAGGCTACCTCGCCGATGGCATAAAGTCCTCCGACGGATGTCAAACCGTTTTCGTCGGTAAGTATGCCTCCGCATAGATAATGAGCTGCAGGAACAACGGGAATCCATTTTTTAGACATATCTATGCCGAAACTCAAAGTAGTTTTAAAAATATCCGGAAATCTCTTTTCCAAAAACTCTCTGCTTTTGTGAGTCATATCGAGATATACGCATTCGTCGCCCGTTCTTTTAAGTTCGAAGTCGATAGTTCTTGCTACTATGTCGCGTGGAGCAAGACTTTTCAGCGGATGAACGTTATCCATAAACGGCGTTCCGTCTTTTAATCTTAAAGTGCCGCCCTCTCCCCTTAGTGCTTCGGATATTAAAAAAGACTTAGCTTCGGGATGGTAAAGTATCGTAGGATGAAACTGGTAAAATTCCATATTTGCTATTTTAGCGCCTGCCCTGTGCGCCATAGCTATTCCGTCGCCAGTAGATATATCCGGATTTGAAGTGTATAAAAAGACTTTTCCGGCTCCGCCCGTAGCAAGCACTACTATATCCGCGCTCACGGTTATCGCTTCGCCGGTATTTTTATTAAGGAAGTATGCCCCTAAAACCCTGTTTTCCCTTTCTTTTTCTATTTTTAGCTTTCTGGTGGTTATTAAATCTATGCCTATGTGATTTTCAAATATTTTTATGTTAGATTTTTCTCTTGAAGTATCGACTAATGCTCTTTCGATTTCTCTGCCGGTTATATCCCCTGCATGCAAAACCCTTCTTTCGGAATGTCCGCCTTCCCTGCCGAGATCGAACTCTTTATTGTCTTCCGAGTGTTTGGCAAATTTTACGCCCCAGCTTAAAAGATCCTGCACTACGCATGGACCTTCTTCTACCACCATTCTTACTATATTTTCGTCGCAAAGTCCGTCACCGGCGGTGAGCGTATCGCGGATATGTTTTTCGTATGAATCTTTATTGAGATTCATGACGGCGGCAAGTCCGCCCTGAGCGTAGTTTGTATTTGATTCCGCTTCTTGTTTTTTAGTAAAAATTCCTACCGAAACAGATTCGTCGAACCTGACGGCAAGCGAAAGACCCGCTATGCCCGAACCTATGACTAGAACGTTAAAATGCATAAAATAATAAATTAATGTTTATTTGCGCCGCTATTTAAATTCCATTTTAAAACAGCTTTTCCGTTTACTCCGGTAATTATAAGCTTGATCCATTTAACACCGGAGTTTAAAAATAATTTGCGTTCTTTTTTATCATAATATTTTGGAAATTTTATAATATACTGTTTTGACCAATCCGTAACGAAAGGAAAGAATTTTTTTAAAAAAACTTTTTTTTGCTGCGAGGGCTTAATACTGAGCGGCATAAGACTTTCGCCTTCGTTATTCGTTAAATACACCATCCATATTGACCGTTTTGAATCTAAGTCGTTGTAAGATTTGCTGGGGGTGTAAACCGAAACTAAAAATACGATATTTTTTTCGATTTTTTTTATTAGATTTTTCTGCCGCTGCATATAATAATCATAATATTTATCTTCATATGAACGGGTAAAAGGCTTATCGAAATAAACAGCCCTTAAATACATTACCGTATTAAGATTATTGTATATATCAGCTTTGCGGGTCGCTTTACCCAAAGCCGAAATATATTCGCCGTTCGGCTGAAACGGCTGATTTAAACCGAGCGAACTAAATACCGAACAACCTGACAGCAAAAAAAGAGGTATAGTAAATGCAAAAAGTAAAATAATTAAAAAAACTGTTTTTTTCATAAATAAATATGCCTCCGTCAGAACCGCCCAGTCAGGCTGACGCCTGACACCCATATTTTTCTGCAGGAAAAGACATGCCATATTTTCTTCTGCTGAAAAAACATGTTTTTTCAGAACATGCAGAAAAATATATCTTAAAAAAGAAGTAGTGCCGATTGATATTATGCCGTTATATCCGAAAATTGCTTCATCGCTAATCTCCTTCAATGACAAGACTATTGAATATTATCCCGTTATATCGCTTTTCGTAAAAACGGAATGAAGGACAATACCGTTTTCTTTAAGAAATTCGGCTCCGCCTTCCTGTCTGTCGACTACGCAGACCGCATCGGTTATTTTATAATCTTCTTCACGCGCGTTTTTTACGGCTTTTAAAATTGAACCGCCGGTCGTAACGACGTCTTCTATTATCAAAATCTTTGCTCCTTTTAATAAAAACTGGACCGGCTCTATAAGATTTCCTTTTCCGTATTCTTTTTTTTCTTTTCTGATAACAACTGATTTTAATGGATTTTTATCCAAAAAACTTGCGGTTAGAATTGACGAAATTAAAGGAATGCCGCCCACCGGAACGCCGGCAATGACCGAAAATTTTAAATCTTTAATTTTTTTAATCTCTTCGTAAAGCAGTCTGCCGAGAAGATATAAATATTCGCCGTCGAAAGAAATTCTGCGTAAATCTATATAAAAGTCGCTTGATTTACCGGAGGCAAGAACGAATTCTTTTTTTTCGTAGCATAAAGTTTTTACGGCATCCAATACGGACATTTTAAGTTTTTCGCCGGTATTGTTTAAATCGTTATTTATCATTATTATACCTTATAAATAATTAAATAATAAATAGAATCCTTCCTTATTTTCCTTAACCGAGTCAAAAAATGCATAAATATTTTCTATTGCAGGATTAAGGATAATCTTTAAAAAACTTCCTTACTAAACAGTTTTAACTGTACTTGATTTTCATATTCCGATTCGTCGAAAGTTTCCTGAGGATAAACATTTGAAAAACAGGCTTCGCAAAAATTAACACCGTTTCCTACCGCCCTGCTTAAACCTTCTATCGAAAGAAATCTTGTAGTAGTAGCGCCGAGTTTGGCGTTTATCTCTTTCTCGCTGTATTTGGCTGCCATAAGGTCTTCCTTTACAGGGGTGTCTATACCGTAAAAGCATGGAGCAATAACCATAGGAGAGCTTAACCGCAGGTGAATCTCTTTTGCGCCGGCAAGTTTCAGCATATCGACTATTTTTTTGGAAGTCGTCCCCCTTACTACCGAGTCGTCCACGACGACGACTTTTTTTCCTCTTATTACATCCGGAACCGGATTTAGTTTTACCTTAACGCCGAAATGCCTTATTGATTTTTTAGGTTCTATAAAAGTTCTTCCTACATAGTGGTTTCTTGTAAAACCCATTTCGAAATCTATACCTGAACCTTTTGAAAAACCTAATGCAGCAGGCACTCCTGAATCCGGAACCGGTATAACTATATCGGCATCGGGAGCAGACTCTTTCGCAAGCTCTTTTCCCATTTGAATACGCAGGCTGTAAATGGATTTGCCGTTAAAAATGCTGTCTGGCCTTGAAAAATAAATAAGCTCAAATACGCAGGCCGAATTTCTTTCTATCCTGAACGGAAATATGCTTCTGATACCATCGCCGTTGACGAGTATTACTTCACCGGGTCTTACGTCTCTTATATATTCCGCGTTTATAAGATCTAAAGCGCATGTTTCCGAGGCAAAAACAATAGAACCGTTAAGCCTTCCCATAACGAGAGGCCTGAAACCGAAAGGATCCCTTGCAGCTATCATCTCTTTTTCCGAAAGAAAAAGAAAAGAATAAGCGCCTTTAAGTTTTTTTAACGAACCGACTATTCTGTCGATAAGAAGATTTTCCTTAGATGATGCCGTCAGATGTATAACGACTTCAGTATCGGAAGTTGACGAAAAAATAGAACCGTTTTCTTCAAGTTCATCTTTTATTATATGCGCGTTTGTAATATTTCCGTTGTGAGCCACCGCTATAGAGCCGAAATAATAATCCGCTACAAGCGGCTGGGCATTTTTAAGAAGCGTTTCTCCTGCCGTAGAATATCTTACATGTCCTATGGCGTTTTTTCCCTTAAGCTGCAAAAGAGTGTTTTCTTTAAATACGTCGTTTACGAGACCGAGACTTTTGTGAAAATATAAACCGGTCATATCGGACGACGCTATTCCGCAAGACTCCTGCCCTCTGTGCTGAAGCGCATAAAGTCCCAAATAAGTTATTTTAGCGGCTTCTTCGTTATTGTATATGCCGAATACGCCGCATTCATCTTTTATTTCTTCCATAATTAAAGATTACGTAAATTTAAATAAATTAAATAACCGAAAAATATCCTTCTTTTATTTTATCACTTTTCAAGTCTATTTTGTCGTTAATTTTCATTACGCCTTTTTTTACTTCGCCTATTTTTTCCAATTTTATTCCGTATTCGGCGCAAATTTCAGAAACAGCCGCTTTTTGCCGTCCGCTTAATTGTTTATCTACGCTTATTACAAAAGCCTGTTCGAATTCAGAAAACAAAAAAGAATCGATTCTAATACCGCTTTTTTCGGTGTCGTAATTTACTGCAAAACCAAGTGTTTGATTTGGACATGTTATAGCGCTCTCCGCCAAAGAAACAAAAATTCCGCCTTCGCTTACGTCGGACGCGCTTTTTAAAAATCCTTTATTTATTAACGACCTCAGGCAGTTTTGAAGACTGATTTCGTAATCTAAATCGATTTCCGAAGGTTTTTGCATAAAATTTCCGTATTCCAAATCCATATAAAGGCTGCCGCCTAGATTGCCGGATAGCCTGCCCAAAATATAAATTTCATCGCCTTCGTTTTTAAAATATGGGGTTACCGCATTTTCTACATCGTCTATAAAACCGAGCATGCCTATAACGGGCGTAGGATAAATCTTATGTATCGCAGTTTTATCGCCTTCTTTTTTTGCTGTTTCGTTATAAAAACTAACGTTTCCGCTTATAACCGGAGTATTCAGTTTTACTGCCGCAGATTTTATGCCTTCTACGGCATTTGCAAACTGCCACATAACTTCGGGGTCTTCAGGGCTTGCAAAATTAAGGCAGTCGGTAATAGCCGCCGGATATCCGCCGCACGCGGTTATATTTCTGGCGCATTCGGTTACTGCAAGCGCTCCTCCGGTAAACGGATCTAAATAGGTATATTTTGAGTTTCCGCTTGCGTTTAACAAAAAGCCTTTTTTACCGGCTCCGCTTCCGTTAACCCTTAAAACAGCAGCGGAAAAACCGGGAGGAACGACGGTAGCCGTCCCTATCGTATAGTCGTACTGCGTAAAAACGCTTTTTTTAGACGCTATATTAGGATGCGTTATAATTTTAACGGCTGTATCGTTAAGATTTTCAGGAACATTATAGCCGTCTATCTTTAGCGGTTTTACGCTGCTTAAGTATTCCGGTTTTTTAACGGGTCTTTTATATTCGGGTCCGTTTACTATAGTATCTACGTCAAGCGTTTTATATAGTTTTGATTTATAAAAAAATCTAATTTCTTTTTCTTTAATAACCTCGCCTACTTCGACGCAATTTAATCCCCATTTGTCAAAAACCGCTTTTAATTCGTCAAATTTATCTCTGCCGCATGCAAGCAGCATTCTCTCCTGAGATTCGGAAAGCATCATTTCCACCGGAGTCATTTCGGGAGTTCTTAACGGAACCGCGTCTAAATTTATAATCATCCCCTTTCTGCTTTTGTCCGCCATTTCAAACGACGAACTGGTTAAACCGGCAGCACCCATATCCTGGATAGAAACTATAAGCTTTTTTTCCATTGCTTCAAGACATGCTTCAAGAAGGAGTTTTTCGGTAAAGGGATCCCCCACCTGAACGGTACTTCTTTTCTTATTCTTTTTTAAATCGAATTCCTCAGAAGCCATAGTGGCTCCGTGTATGCCGTCCATTCCGGTCGAAGAACCGACGTAAACAACTATATTGCCCTCTTCGCATTTAGAAGAAAGGAATATTCCGTCTTTTTTAGCAATACCTATGGTAAAAGCGTTTACAAGAATATTGTCGTTATAACATTCGTCGAATACGACTTCTCCGCCTACGGTAGGAACGCCCATGCAGTTTCCGTAAAAACCTATTCCCTTAACGACTTCCGACAGATAGTAAGGCGTCCTTGGATGGGAAAAACTTCCGAATCTTAAAGAATTTAAATTTGCAACCGGCCTTGCCCCCATGGTGAATATATCGCGCATAATGCCGCCTACTCCGGTTGCAGAACCCTGAAAAGGCTCTATGAAAGAAGGATGATTATGACTTTCCATCTTGAATACAAGCACGTCGTCGTCTCCAAAATCCACTACTCCGGCGTTTTCACCCGGACCTATAAGAACTTTGCCTCCTTCCGTCGGCAGAGTTTTTAAATAAACTTTGGAACTTTTATAAGAACAGTGTTCCGACCACATAGCCGAAAATATGCCGAGTTCAAAAGCATCAGGCTCATGACCGAGCAGTTCCGAAATATTATTATATTCTTCCGCAGACAAACCGAAAAGTTTTTCGGTTTTTTTTATATCGTTTTTTTTAGCGCTATCGTTATCCATTTCAATCGTATTTCCTTTTTATTCCTTAATCCTATAATAGAAAGTTATTCACTCATATTTTGCTTTGCCTGTCAAAGAAATGCATAAATATTTTCTATAGCAGTATTAAGGCTATTTTATGATTGGGTTTTATTTGTATTAATTTTTATCGTTCTTTTATATATTTGATAATAGATTTAAAAATGTATCCTCCGTCTTCGCTTCCTAAAATTTTTTCGGAAGATCTTTCGGGGTGGGGCATTAATCCCATTACGTTTGCGTTTTCGTTTGAAATGCCGGCAATATTAAATATAGAACCGTTGGGATTAGAAAATTCGGTTATGCCGCCGTTTTCGTCGCAATATTTAAAAATCACGGCATTTTTATCGTTTAAGCTTTCGATTATTTTCTTTTCGGCAAAATAATTCCCGTCGTGATGGGCAATAGGCATTTTTAGCAAAGAATCTTTTTTTAACGAGCATGTAAAAGGCGTTTCAGTATTCAGGGTTTTTAAATAAACGTCTTTACATTCAAATTTTAAAGAATAGTTAGTAAGCATAACGCCGCTTAAAAGACCTGCTTCAAGAAGTATCTGAAAACCGTTGCAGATTCCCAAAACTATACCGCCCTTAAAGGCATAATCTTTGACGTATTCCATTACCGGACTTCTGGCGGCAAGAGCGCCCGACCTTAAATAATCGCCGTAGGAAAATCCGCCGGGAATCACTATGAAATCGTATCCGCCGAGATCTTTAATTTTATCTTTATGCCATATAAACGAAGCGCTGATACCAAATACGCCGTTCAAAACCCGATATACGTCGGCGTCGCAGTTCGAACCGGGAAAAACCGTTATTCCGGCTTTTATTTTTTTATTGTTCATAAGGTATATTTAATTTTATTTTATTTAATTTCTATAATAAATTCTTCAATTAACGGATTTGACAAAATCTTTTCGGAAATCTGTTCTACCTCTTCCTTTAGCGATGCATGACCGTCTTTTACTTCTCCGGCAAAATCGACTTCGATATACTTGCCTACTCTTACGTCTTTTACGTTATCGTAACCTGAAGATTTAAGAACCGATAAAACTGCTTTGCCCTGAGGATCTAATACTTCGTCTTTCAGCATAATTTTTATAAACGCTTTTTTATTCATTTTTTCCTCGTTTACCGTTTACCGTTACTATTTTATTCCGCATTGTATCTGTCGAAAATATAGTTAATATATTTAAAATAATAATTTATATCGAATAATTCGTCTATTTCTTGAGCCGTGAGATGTTTGGAAACCGATGCATCTTTTTTTAACAGTTCGCTGAAATCTATCTGCGAACGGATGCTTTCGTGGGCAAGACCCTGTACTATTTTATAAGCGTCTTCTCTTAGCATCCCTTTATCGATAAGAGCCAGCAAAACTTTTTGAGAAAAAATAACGCCTTTAGTCAAATTTATATTCTTTAACATATTTTCTTCTTTGACTGCTAAATTTTCTATCAAATAAGTCAGCTGGTGAACTATATAATATACTAAAATCGTTGAATCGGGTGCAATTATTCTCTCGACTGACGAATGGGAAATGTCTCTTTCGTGCCATAACGGTATATTTTCAAGCGACGCCATAAGATTGGAACGGACTACGCGGGAAAGCCCGCAAATATTTTCGGATACTATAGGATTTTTTTTATGCGGCATTGCTGAAGAACCTTTCTGACCGGGCGCAAAAGGCTCTTCAGCTTCGGCTACTTCCGTCCTCATCAGATGCCTGATTTCTAAAGCTATCTTTTCGCATGACGCGGCAACAGAAGCAAGTGAATAAAAAGCATCCGCATAAACGTCCCTCTGTATAACCTGATTGGATAATATATGTTTAAGCCCTAGAATATCAAGCGCCGTTTGTTCTACTTCAGGTGGAATATTTGCATAATTCCCAACCGCACCGGACAGCTTGCCGAAAGAAACCGATTTTATAGCAGTCTTTATTCTCCCCTCGGCTCTTTTAATTTCTTCATAAAATATAAGAAGTTTAAATCCGAACGTTACAGGCTCTGCATGTATTCCGTGAGTCCTTCCCATTACCGGCGTATGTTTATATCTTACAGCCTGATTTCTTAAAGATTCTCTTAAAAATTCGGTTTTTTTAAGTATTAATTCAAGCGATTCTTTTAGCAGCAGAGAAAATGACGTATCTCCGACATCCGAAGAAGTAAGTCCGAGATGGATAAATCTGGAATCTTCGCCTACATATTTTGCAACGTTTGTTAAAAAAGCTATTACGTCGTGCTTTGTAACGTTTTCTATCTCCAGTATTTCATTAACGTTAAATTTAGCTTTATTTATTATATTTTCATAAGAAGAATTAGGAATTTTTCCTATTTTATTGTAAGCCGTACATACGGCAAGTTCAACCTTTAGCCAAGTCCTGTATTTATTTTCAAGCGACCATGCCTTAGCTATTTCCGGAAGAGAATATCTTTCTATCAAATTTAAGCCTCCTGATTGCTTTTATAGTTTATATAATTTGAATAATAGTCGGGCCATACCCGGCTTAATCTTTGCAGTTTAGTCTATTTTTTCGTCGCGATAGCTATTTTATATAATCCATGCTCTATGCTTAAACCCATTACGTTTACTATGCTTGCGGCAGTCGATTTTTTATCCGCTTTTATAATTATAGTGGCGTTTCCACTGGACTTTTTAACGTCTTTTAAAAATAAAGATAATTCTTTAAGCGACAATTCTTTATTTTCGTAATATATTTTGCCTGACTTGGTGATATAAAGCGTTACAGGTTTTTTTGAAGAAGCGAATGATTTTGCGCCTGATTTAGGCAGATGAATTTTTATGCCGTAATTTGAAGTGAAAGTCGTAGTCATCATGAAAAATATTAACAGGGTTAAAAATACGTCAACCATGTTAATAACGTTAATTATAGGGTCAGGCTTTCTTTTAGACGTAAATTTCATTTCGCTTATCTTATATAATGTAAATATAAATTATGGTAAAGGCGGCAGATTAATTTTCCGCAATAAACTGACCGCTTCGTCGCTTTGCTGCTTGCAATGACAGAGACACCTTTACCTTTTATCTTTAATCGGTTTTAATAAAAGATATAACTCTTGACGCCGTATCTTCCATAACCGCTCCAAAGTTAAACGCTTTAGAAGCAAAATATTTAAAAAACAAAAAAGACACGATGGCTATTATAAGTCCGATAGCCGTTGAATATAATGCCTCGGAAATGCCGAGAGCGAGAAGATGGGGATTCGCTATGCCGTTTCTGTATGATACGGCGCTTAAAGCTTTTATCATGCCGACTACGGTACCGAGCAGTCCCAATAACGGAGATATAGTTGTAATGGCGCTGAGTCCTTCTAAATTTTTCTCAAGGTCTAAGTATGCCCTCCTGCCTGATTCCTCGACTTCTAATTTAATAGTATCTATGGGATTTTTATAGTTGTCTATAATAGAAAGATAAATTTTAGCTATAGGCGTTTTTGCCGTCATGCACATACCCTTAGCCTTTTCTATGTCTCCGTTTTTTAGAGATTTCTCTATATTGGCAAGAAAATCTTCAGGAAAAATCTTGGATTTTCTAAGACTGTAAAAACGTTCTATTATGATTGCAAGTGCAATAACCGAACACAGTATCAAGGGATATAAAAAAAATTCCGTAAGCAGTTCACTTTGATTAAACATAATACTTCACCCTCACCTTTTTAAATTCTTTTGTGCTTTCGAGAGCGTCGAAATCTTTAAGCCCGGTCAGCGAAGAAATTTTATCCATAATGTTCCATGCTTCGTCTTTTGATTTTGCATGTATCATGGTAAATATATTGTATTCCCATCTTCCTGGATAAACCGGCCTCAGATAACAGTGCGACACTTCTTTTACAGAAGACATAATTTCGCCGTTTTTATCGGCTTCTTCATTGTTTGATTTCCATATTCCCATAAGATTGTAACTGAATCCGGCTTTTTGATGATATAAAACGCAGGCAAATCTTCTCATTTTTCTTTCGCTTATAAAATTTTTTACGGTTTCAAGCAATTTTTCCTGAGAAATGCCTAAAACTTCGGACATATTCTTGAAAGGTTCATCGGTAATTTCTATGTCTTTTTGAAGCTCTTTTATGCATGCTTTTTCAAATTCAGAAATTTTTATTTCTGAATCTTTTTTAAAATCATCGTGGGAAAAGAACTTAAACGAAGAATTATCATCTGTGCCAGTCATATCAAAATTAACGCCTATTTTATAAAGTTTCAGGGTAGGCAGTATGAGATAGTCCTCCGCTCCAGCTTTTTCGGACAGCATTTTTATTTCCTCTTCAAGCGAGTATTCTGACGGCAGAGTTATAGTAAACCATATATTATATTTGTGGTTTCTTAGATAATTATGGCTCACTCCGCTATGGGAATTTATTATTTCGGCGGCCGAATCGGCAGATTTATCCGCTACCTTAAAAGCCGCAAGAGTGCTTTTATAGCCTATATTGTGCGAATCAAATATCGCGCTTATCTGCCTGATAATTTTACTGCTCTTCATGCGCATTATTCTGTTTATAACTTCATCTTCTTTAATGCCTATAATATTAGCAATTTTTAAAAAAGGACGTTTAGCGATAGGAAAATCGGTTTGAAGAATATTTAATATTTTTCTGTCTGTAAGTTCAAGTTCCATAGATTTTAAATTCGGCAAAATATAATTAATAATTTTATCAATATAGATTATAACAGTTTAGCCGAATAACCGTCAAGAAAAAAGAAAAACCTCCGATCGTATTAAATTTTAACGATTGGAGGTTTAAGTAATTTTTGCGTTATCCTTAATTTTCTTTAGTCAATTACTTTAAAGACTCAAGATATTTTGCGATAGTGCTAACGTCCGAAGCAGGCATGCTTTTATGATTAGGCATAATAGCCATAAATGTCTTTCCATTGATAGTAACCTGACTTCCTGAAGCAAAATGCGCTCCCGGGGTTACTATCTGCGTTTTAATCCATGAAAGGCTCCTCTGGGAACCTATATGGGAAAGATTCGGTCCTACATGCCCGCCGTGTCCGTCTATAGTGTGGCAGGCTATACATCCCTGCGACCTGAATAATGAAGGTCCTGAAGCGGCAAAAGCCGAAACGGCAAAGGACGATACTCCTGCAAATACTACAACGGCAGCAACTAATTTACCCATTTTTGAAAACATAGTAATTCACCTCCTTTTTTTAATAAGTATTATTATATATCAATAATATTTTAACGATAACAATAATCAATAAAAAGCTAAAGCGCAAAAAAAATAAAATTTAAAAAAAAATGCTAAGCTTAAATTATGATTATTGTGTACAGATTTATTCGGTATTTTTAAATAATAAATTTTAAATTTAGTTTGCCCGAAGAGCCGTTTTTTAACGGTTCTTCGGGCAAACATAAATACATAAAATTATTTTAAGGATTCAAGATAATTGGCAAGAGCGTTAAGTTTTGAAGCAGGCATATGCTTGTGCGCAGGCATAATAGCCGTATAAGATTGTCCGTTAATCGTTACCGAACTGCCTGACGCAAAATGAGCGGAAGGATTTGTAATTTGTGTTTTAATCCAAGAAAGGCTTCTTTTGCTGCCGACATGAGAAAGGTCTGGACCTACCGAACCGCCCTGTCCGTTAATAGTGTGGCAGGCTATGCATCCTTCGGAGCTGAAAAGAGAAGAACCGGTGGAAGCAAAAACTGTAGTAGCGCTAAAAGTTAAAGCAGAAGCGATTAATAAAGACGAAATTACTTTTTTCATTTTCATAATAATTCTACCCCCTTTAAAATTAAATAAATTATTAATGTTTTAATTCTTATTTACAAATATTATAATAAAAAAAAAATTAAGTCAAGATTTTTATCTGTATTTTTATATATTTTTTTCTTGCATTTTTCGGCAAATAACATATAATAAAAAATCGTGTAAAAATTTTGTTTATTTATTAAAATTTAGCTGGGGATTTTAGTTCTCCGAAGGAGGTATGTAAAATGAATTCATTAGGAACGCATTTGCTTTTAGAATTAAAAAAATGCAGAAAAAATATCTTGGCCGATCTAGAGTTTGTAGAAACTGCAATGCTGGATGCGGCGTCTGAAGCAAAAGCTACAATAGTAGAGCATAAGTTTCATGAATTTAATCCGTTTGGAATAAGCGGAATGGTTATTATTGCCGAATCTCATCTTTCTATTCATACATGGCCGGAATACGACTATGCCGCCGTAGATATTTTTACTTGCGGCGACATAATTAAACCTCAGGAGGCCGCCGAATTTTTAGTAGAAAGATTCGGTTCTTTAGAGCCGCAAATTATGGAAATAAAAAGAGGTCTTATATCTATTTACAACGAAGAGCTTCCTCATAAAGTACTGTGCGAGGAGAAGCTAGTCGCCCGTTAGCGTGCAATTCCTCTTAAATTTTCGTAGAATTTGGCATAATAAGATATTTTCTGGGAAGCCCCTGCATCGGTTTTTTTCAACTCTGCAAGGGCTTTTTTTATGCTTTCTTTATCGAACGGCTTATTAAAAATAAATCCGCTTGAGACATTTGCGAAGTCTAATAAGGGAAGCATGACGAACAGGCGGTTAAATATCTCTTTGTGGGGAATTTTTAAATCCGGCGAATCTATAAGAATATATTTTTTTAAACCGACGCTATAAGCAAAAAGAATATCTATATCTATAACACGAGGCATATATCTTACGGAATATTCTTTCCTGCCCATAATTTTTTCAATATTTTTTAGAAACGACAGCAGTTCATGAAAAAAACTCGATAAGCCGTCGGTATTATTATTCGATTTCGACGGAATACTAATAATGACGGCGCAATTTAAAAAAAAAGGCTGATTTTCGTTTCCGACCGGAGAAGTTAAATATATAGATGAAACGCTTAAAATATTTGCCCTGTTTTTAATAAAATCCATGGCTTTTAATAAGTTAGACTCTTTATTGCCGACATTGCTGCCCAATCCTAAACATACGATAAAGTCTTCACCGTCAAACTTAGCGTTTGCTAAATTCATGCTCCCATTCTGACTAAAGCTTCTTTTATACGGTTTTCGCTTATAGTCAATGAAAAACGGACAAAGCCTTCGCCGTTTTCGCCGAAGCCTGATCCTGGCGTAATTATGATTCCCGTTTCGTTTAAGAGCGATACGGCAAAATCCTTAGAAGTCATGCCTGTTTTAGGAACATGCGCCCAGACGTAAAACGTAGCATCGGATTTATATACTTTATAACCCAATTTTTCCAAACCGGACACTAAAAGTTCGCGCCTTTTTTTATATATTTCATTATTATCCTCGACTGCTTTAAGTTCATTGTCTAATCCGTAAGCACCCGCAAGCTGTATGGCTTGGAATACACCGGAATCGAGATTTGTCTTAACTGCTCCAAGTCCCTTAATTATTTCTTCGTTTCCTGCTGCAAATCCTATTCTGAAACCGGTCATATTAAATGTTTTAGAAAGCGAATGAAACTCTATTCCTATTTCTTTTGCTCCGTTTGCTTCAAGAAAGGAATCGTTTCCCTTTTCGCCGGTATAAACTTCGGAATATGCAAAATCGTGAGCGATTATAATTTCATTTTTCTTTGCAAATTTTACTGCCTCGTTAAAAAAATGCCTGTCAGCAGATGCAGAAGTAGGATTATTTGGATAATTAAGAAACATAAGTTTTGCTTTTTTTAAAATATCGTCCGGTATAATTGAAAAATCAGGTAAAAAATCGTTTTCTTCTTTGAGAGGCATAATATAAGGAATACCTCCGGCAAAAATAGTACCTGCCCTGTAAACAGGATACCCTGGATCCGGTATTAAAACAACGTCTCCCGGATTTATAAAAGCAAGCGGCAAATGCCCTATTCCTTCTTTTGAACCTATTAAAGACAGAACTTCGGTGTCGGGGTCAAGCGCTATATTAAACCTTTTTTTATACCAGCCGGAAACCGATTCCCTAAATTTCAAAAGACCTTCATATGAAGGATATTTTTGATTAGCGTCTATTTCGCTTTCTTTCTTTAAAACATCGACTATTGCTTTTGGAGTCGGCAAGTCCGGATCGCCGATTCCAAAACTTATTATATCGACTCCCCTTGCTTTTACTTGGGACTTCAGTTTATCTATTTCTGCAAAAAGATACACAGGGAGTTGTTTAAGTCTATCCGACTGATTAAAGCGCATGAATAGGAATCCTCCTTGAGAGATAATTTAATTTGATTAATATTTTATAAATATTTTATAATAAAATTTTCCCTAAGTCTATATATTTTAAAGCAAAGTCTTTATGGGCTTTTATTTCCCCGTATTGTTTTTCTTTAGAAATATTGGGAATTTCGCCGATAATAGGAACATCGGTAAATTCGCATAAAATTTCTTTATTGGAAGATACGCTTTCATCGTTTTCATTTAAAACATTGTTGATAATTATGCCGGACATTTTAATTCCTTTACTTAACGCATATTCTATACTTAAAAGCGTCTGGTTTATCATGCCTAAACCTGCTTTAGTAACTAAAACAACTCCTGCGTCTAAATATTTTGCTATATCTATCATAAAATGACCGCGTTTTAACGGAACAAGCATTCCGCCGGCACCTTCCACTATCATATAATCGTGAATTTTATTAAGTTCGTAAAATTTAAAAAGAATCTCCTTAATGCATAATTCGCCGCCTTCTTTTTTAAGCGCCGCATAAGGCGACAAAGGCAGCCGGAAAGTGTAGGGCGTTATAACGTCAAGATTTTCTTTTAAATCGCAGTATGTTTTAACGTAAAGACCGTCTATATATTTTTTTAAACCGTCTTCGCCGATTTTAACGCCCGTTTCTATAGGCTTCATATATCCGGCATTAAGACCTTTCTGTTTTATAGCGGACAGCATCAGAGAGCTGCAAAATGTTTTCCCTATGCCGGTATCTATTCCCGTTATAAAAAATATTTTCTCGTCCATATTAAGCAAATTAAATATAAATATGTAATAAATAAAAAAATAAAATAGATATTAACGCTATATCTATACATTTAAAAACAAAAAGGCGGCAGAAGATTAATCTGCCGCCTTTTTTCTAATAAAATTAGGGTTTATAAAAGGATTACTTTACGCCCAATTTTTTAAGCGTCATTGGGCCTATAATACCGTCAGCCTTAAGTCCGTTTTTTTTCTGAAAAGCTTTAACGGCATTAGTAGTAACAGGTCCGATCATTCCGTCAACCTTGCCTTTAAACAATCCGTCTTTAGCAAGAGCCTGCTGAACAGCCTTTACCGTAGCGGAAGATACTGTTTTAACCGTTTTCTTTGCAACTACTTTTTTCGCTGCAACTTTTTTAGCAACTGCTTTTTTTACCGGTTTAACTGCCGCAAAAGAGCTGGAAGGTATTGCTATCAAAGATAAGAATAAAATCGACAATAATACTTTTTTCAATTAATTTCACCTCCTTATTAAAAAAATGTAATTAATATTTTTATCATTTTTAATTATTAATTGCAACTTAAATTTATTACCCCAAATTTACCGTTAAGAAAAGGTGTCAGATTAATACAATTTTCTATCGGCAGCTTTGAGTAAATCAGATACTGGAACAGAATTGAATTCTGTCCCCGCCGCAATTTACAGCACCTTTTTTATAGTGCTTATAAATTCTACCGGATCAAATTTTACCACATAGAAATCTGCACCGGCACGCGTTCCTTTATCTGAATTTTCTGCTCCGCTCAAAGAAGAATGCATTATGATCGGAATATTTTTATATTTATCGTCGGACTTCAACGTCTTGGTAAAAGTATACCCGTCCATAACCGGCATCTCGACATCGCAAATTATCACGCTAAAATTATATTTATCTTGATAAACCACATCAAGAGCGTCTTTTCCGTTTTCCGCAAGCACTGTTTTAAATCCTTCCTTGGTTAATGCATTATTTATTATTTTTCTCGCCGCAGACGAGTCGTCCACGATAAGTATCGTTTTATTGCCGCCGAATTCATTTTTTTCAGTTTCTATTTCCATATTTTCCCTATTGTAAAAACCGAGCTCGTCAACTATCGATTCAAAGTCCAGCAAAAGCAGCAGTTCGTCGTTTTCGACCTTAATAATTCCTGTTACCTTAGAATCAACAGAACTTACGGACGACAATTCGGGAGCGCTGATATCGTCCCATGAAACGCGCCTTATTTTTGTGGTTTCATGCACTATAAATCCTACTTTTATCCTATTGAATTCAGTTATGATAACCTTGAAATTCTTTCTGTTTAATTCCTCGGGTTCTATAATGCCCATCCATTTAGGGAGATTGACTAAAGGAACGACGCTGCCCCTCAAATTAAACATACCCTCTACAAACTCCGAAGTATTAGGCGCTTCGGATATATCTTCCGGCATTTTAATAATTTCTATAACTTTTGCAACGTTTATCCCGTAAATACCTTCTCTTTCCTCGCCTTCTTCGTCTATGCGAAACAGCCTGAAATCTACCAGTTCCATTCTGTTTTGACCTACTTCTAAAATATCGTGGCCGGGATTTATCATATTTGTTGCCATAATCTTTCTCCTTATAACAAAAAAAATTAATTATTTTATATAAATATCGACATTATGATATTAATTTTATTTCATTCGTCTAACCACGGATTTTCTTCGACTTCTATAATGTCGCCCGTATGATCTTCTGAAATTATTCTGTTTCTTCCTCTTTTTTTTGCTTCATAAAGAAGATCGTCTAAACGCTTCAAAAGTCCTTTAGGATTGCTCTCAAACTCTTTTCTGTAAAATGTAACCCCCATGCTGATAGTTACTTTTTTTATATCTTTAGTTTTAACGTTTAAAACCATCTGCTTAATTTTTCTCGCCACATCCAATGCGCTTGTTATTTCGGTAGAAGGAAGGCAAAGCATGAACTCTTCCCCTCCAAATCTTGCAGCAATGTCTGTTTTTCTGGTATTCGATTTTAATATATCTGCAATCTCTTTTAGAACTACGTCCCCTTTATCGTGCCCGTATGTGTCGTTTATTTTTTTAAAATGGTCTATATCGCACATAATTAACGTCAGCGGAATACCGTATCTCGAACTTTGATTAAAGATATTTTCATAAAACATATCAAAATATCTTCTATTATAAAGGCCTGTAAGCCCATCGGTCAAAGCCATATTTTCAAGGTCTTGATCGAATATTTTTTTCTTAAACTTTATTACAGCGGCAAATGATACTAAAGTTAAAATAAATATAAACGATTCTGCGTAGAAAATAATACTTGAATTATTAGCCGATATATTTATAAAATTAATAATTAAAACTATTGCGGCCGATATAACCTGTAAAAAAATAAGCGAAATTATAACATAATAATATCGTCTTTTATCCATAATATTTTTAATTATTTTTTATAAACCTTAAATTAGCTTAAAGGCACTTATCAAATTTTATATTTTTTTCTAAATTATTACAATTTATTTTTTTGTCTTACCGTTTAAGCTTTAAAAAAGAAAATTTTTATTCTTTTACCTTTATGACAAAATTAAATAAACATTCGGAAACCACTCTTGAAAATATAATAGTTTTAATATTTATTTTCGTTCTTGCGGTTGTAATAATAAACAGATATGACGGTTATGTCAAATTAGCAAAAAAAACAGAATTCGCCCAAGAAATCCATGAATTAAATCTTGCATTGATTTCATACAGAATAAAATATAAAAAATTTCCTCAAAATCTTTCCGTTTTAGTTAGAAAAGGTTATATCAAAAATATTAAAACCGATAAGGACGGCTATCCGGTTTCGCCTTTTAATAAAAGATTCATTTACGTCAGAAAATACGGGAGAGTACTTAAATGAAGATTTTTAATTTTGAGTGGTGGCGGTGAGAGGACTTGAACCTCTGACACTACGGATATGAGCCGTA
>JBMFVW010000030.1:0-18834 GCA_049965795.1 Candidatus Acidulodesulfobacterium sp. | reverse complement strand
AAGAGTTTAAAGCTGTTTAAGTAATATCGTCGTTAAATGGCGGAGAGAGAGGGATTCGAACCCTCGGTACATCTTTTAGGACATACATTCGCTTAGCAGGCGAACGCCTTCGACCTACTCGGCCATCTCTCCTTGAAAATTAATCAGAATAATAAATAATATAACATTATAGAGTTTTTTATTCAAGTGGTAATGCGACTATATAAGATTTTATAGAAATTAGCGGCTCAGCTTAACTATTTTGACGAAATCGGTAGAACCAGGCTCGCCTATAGGAACGCCGCCGGTAAGCACGGCGTAATCGGGACATTTATGTCCCGATTTTTTAATTTCATATTTAATTAAATCTATTACATCCTGCAAATCGATATTTTTATCGGTTATATTTTTCATAGTTATGCAGGAAACGCCATAGTTCAATGACAGTCTTCTTTTTGCGGAGTCATCCGGCACTACCGCCACGACGGGAACCGGAGGTTTAAACGACGATATTAAATTGGCGGTGTAACCTGACCTGGTTATTGCCGCTATAATGCAATTATTTAACAATTCGGATGCGTCGGATGCCGTTTCGGCAATTATATCGGAAATACCGCCGGCGTTTTTTTTAATTTTAACCGTACCGCCGGACTCTATACTGCGGCGTTCTAAATATCCGATGCCGATGCCGCCGTAATTTCCGGAAGCCTGCCGCGATTTATAACCGCCTCCCGAAAACATAGGACTTTTCTCTGTAGCTTTTATAATCTTCGACATATAAGCAACTGCTTCGTCCGGATATTTTCCTATAGCCGTTTCTTCGGAAAGCATTACGGCGTCTGTTCCGTCAAAAATAGCATTTGAAATATCGGTAACCTCGGCTCTCGTAGGCGATTCGTTTTCAACCATCGACAGAAGCATCTGCGTAGCAGTTATAACCGGTTTTTTATAGCGGTTTGCGACATATATAATTCTCTTTTGTTCTATTGGTATATTTTCTACCGGAGCTTCTACTCCAAGATCTCCCCTCGCCACCATTAAAGCATCTGCGGCGGCAGCTATTTTCTCTATATTTTTAACGGCTTCTATTTTTTCTATCTTTGCTACTATTAAAAATTTTTTAGACGGATATTCGGTTTGAAGCAAATTTTTTACGGAAATTATATCTTCGGAATTTCTTACGAAAGAGACGGCAAACATATCTGCGCCGTATTCGGCTCCGAATTTTAAAAATTTTTTATCGTTTTCCGTAACGGATGGAATGCTAAGCCTCGAATTAGGAAAATTTATTCCCTTTTCAGCTTTTAGAACGCCTTTAGTGAGTATTTCGGCTTCAAGTTCGTTCCCGTTTATCTTTTTTATAATTTTCAGCTTTATTTTGCCGTCGTCTATATACACTAAATTTTTAGGTTTTATATCGTCGCAGAGATAAGGATAATCTATATAGATTTTTCGTTCGTCGGAAAGCGTATATTTATTCGTTAAAATTACGGCATCGCCTTTTTGCAGATTGATTGAATCTTTATTTAATTTTCCGGTTCTTATTTTCGGTCCCGGCAAATCGACTAAGATTGCCGTATTTTCGGATACCGACCTTATTTTTTTAATCGCTTCGGCAAAGTAATCTTCGTTTCCGTGTGAAAAATTAAGCCTTATTACGTCAGCTCCGTTTTTTATGAGCTTTTCTATCATCTTCTTTTCGTCGCTGGCAGGCCCTAACGTAGCTACTATTTTAACTTTTTTGCCATATATATTGATCATCTTATATTTTAGCTTTTTTTATTGATTCCCGTTAAATGACACATAAATAATTAATAACGATTATATCAGATAAAATAACCTGCCGCAAATTACATTTATGATTTAGGAAAAGTAGTCAGATTAATTTTCTTTAATCATCGCCTTATTTTATCGAACATTACAATTTTCTACCGGTAATTTTTGGTTAGCCCTATCTTTACAAATATAATATAAAAATATAAAATATTTAACATGATAAATCTTTATAATCCGCAAAACTTTACGTCTTTATTCTCTATTTTACTTACCGCTTTTCTTCTCGGGATAGTACATGGATTTACCCCCGACGAGCATACATGGCCTATTACTTTCAGTTATTCGATAGGCAGTTACAGCACTAAAGGAGGATTCAAAACCGGACTTCTTTTCTCGCTTGCCTTCACCTTTCAGAGGGCAGTCGCTTCCGAACTTGCATATTTTGCTCTTGGAAAAATTTTAACCAAACCGGACGTAATTCCAGTAGTATATATATTCGTTGGAATAGTTATGTCGTTTGCCGGCGCTTATGTAATCGGACTCGGCGAAAATTTCGAACTGTTCGAAAAATTGGAAAAAATATTAATACGGTTTTTAAAAATTAAAACATTAAAAGATGAACATTCGGAAGAGAGTTCCGATAACCCTGACGGGAAATCAAAACCCATCCCAATATATATGGTTCTTTTGCACGGATTTATCGCCGGATGGGGAACCGGTGCATTTGCTATAATAGTTTATACCGTTCTCGCTCCTAAAATGCCCAACGAATATACGGGCTTTCTGCCGGGACTTCTGTTCGGTCTCGGAACTATGGCTACGCAGATAGTAATAGGCATGTTTGCAGGAAGATTTATGGAAAAACTTAAAATCCCAAAAAAAGGAATTCGGTACATCGCGAGGAGAACGTCCGGCATGACTCTTTTCTGGGGCGGATTGGCATTCGTTATTGCGGCTATAATGGAATTAACTTTTCCGAAACTTATACAGTGGGGTTTTATAACGCCGATAAAAGTTCACAACCTTCATAATCTCGGAGTAGGATTCTTTTTGGTTATTTTTATAATTTTATTTATACTTACGATATCTTTTGTTAAATCATTGAGATACGTAAAAAATAACGGCTCTCAATTTATTTGATTAATTTAATCAAATAAATAATTAATCTTTTATATTTATTTTTTTGCTTTTGAAAATATCTTTATTATAAATCGCAAAATACTTTTTAACTCTCTTATAATAACCGTAATAGAAATCTGAAAACAGGCGGTTGGTGCTTTCATTTGCATTAAGTTTAAATTTAACTTTTCCGTTTTCTGTTTTCGTGAAGCTTAAAGTCCGGTAAGCTAAAGTAGGACCGACATTGTAAGCAAAAAGGGCAAGTTTTAAATTTTTAAACTCGTATAACAAACTCAATAAATATCTAGCGCCTATTTTAATATTCAAAGAAGGATTGTAGAGGTAGTTTACGGGAAGATATTCTATATATTTAGTATTATAATTATACTTTTTAGATTTTATTCCGTATTTTTTAATTAAATAAAGTCCGGTTATCGGCTTAATCTGCATTAGGCCGACGGCGCCGACGTCTGAATAGGAAAAATTATTAAAAGAACTTTCGACTCTGATGACCGCCAAAATAAGAGCCGGATTTATTTTATATTTTTCGCCTAAATTAAAAATAAGGTTTGAAACCTTCTTTTCTTCGGATACCGGCAGTCCGGAATTAAACGATTTAATAATCTTAAAAACCCTTATTTTTTCGTAATCGATGCGTATTTTTTGCTTAAGAAACTTCACGTCCTGCCGTTCTTTTATGTAGCCGTAATACATGGGCATAACATAAAAATAAGATAAAAAAGCCGCGGAAATAAGAACCGAAAGAAGCAAAAAATAGGGCAAAAAATATTTAAATTTTATTTCGGCTATTAAATTTCTTAAGCTGTTTTTTAATTTCAAAAATAATTTTATAATTTTTTTCAAAATTTACTCCAAAATCAATAAAATTAATCTAAATAATACATATTTTATGCATAAATAAATAGTTTTAAACTATTTAATATTAAAAATATACCATAAATGAAATATAAAAGTCAAATTTAGCTATTTTTTCCTCTTTTTATCTCTAAAACCGCCGTTTTTACTAAAATAATCCATAAAAAATAATTTTTTTTATGTTAACGTAAAAAAGATTTTTTCTTGCCATTTATTTAAAAAAATGGTAAATTTAAAAATATCGGCCTTTTTATTTATATAGTTTATGAACGCTTGCATTATTTAATTATGTTTTAGAATGTAAAATCAATTTTAACGTTTATTTAATTTAAGGAGAGAAAAAAAATGGCTGATCAAACAAAAATGGCTATCATTTCTATTCACGGAACGCTGGATATGGCATATCCCCCGTTAATTCTGGCATCAACCGCGGCTACGCTGGATATCGAAACTGCGATATTTTTTACCTTTTACGGATTGCAGATACTTAAAAAAGATGCGGGAGATACTCTAAAAGTCGCTCCTATTGCAAACCCCGCAATGCCTATGCCTGTTCCGAATATTATCGGCACTCTGCCGGGAATGACCGCAATGGCTACATCTATGATGAAATCGATGATTAAGAAAAACGGCGTAGCATCTGTTCCGGAACTTATATCTTTATGTCAGGAAACCGGCGTAAGGCTTATAGCATGCCAGATGACTATGGATCTGTTCGGTTTCAAAAAGGAAGATATGATTGACGGCGTAGAATACGCTGGCGCTGCTACTTTTATGGAATATGCCGCTAATTCTCAAATCCATCTTGCATTTTAATTTTTAAACAGCAGAAAATATAATCAAAAGCCCAAAGTCAAACCGTAAAATTTTAAGGCTCCCGAAATTACGCGGGAGCCTCTATTTGTCAATTTTTATTGACAAAATCGGTTCAATTAATTATAATAAATAAATATATTGTATATATGTATATATAAATATTTCTATGCAATTAATTTTAAGGGTATCAGCGCAAAACTATTATGAATGAAATTAATATCGGGGAAGAATATAAAACCGAAGCCGAACTTCTAAAAACACTCGGACACCCTATAAGGCTTAAAATAATAGAGGTTCTGGTAAGCAATAAATCCTGCGTTAAAAATATCTGGGAATCTTTGGGAATTTCTCAGGCTACGGTTTCTCAGCACCTTATATCCCTTAAAAATAAAGGCATAGTAAGCTGCAAAAGAGACGGTGTTATGATGTGCTACGAACTTAACGACAAAAGAATCGAAAAAATTTTTAAAGACCTGAAAGAATTTGGTAATCACGAAAAAAACATTCCAAAAAAAGAAAAATCTATATTATTAAATTTACCTAAATAGAAATAAAAAAAATAAATAAAAATTAAATTAATATAATTTTCGGTTGTTTAATGCAACAAATATATAATTATTAATATATATGAATATGAATAAAATATATAAAAACAAAAAGGTTATTTTTACTGCATTTTTGTCGGTTTTACTGCTTATGCCTTTAATGCCGTCAAAATTTTCAAAAAGCGCGTTTGCCTTTAAAGCTGCTATAGAACCTGATATATCGATAAATCAGGCATTTATTTATGCTTTAAAATACAACAAAATGCTAAGATTGGAAAAACTTAAACTTAACGGCGCAGGATACGAAAAAAATGAATCTATGAGCGGTTTTTTTCCAAAAATTAATTTTGACGAAATTTATATGAACACCGATAACCCTTTATATGCTTTCGGAAACGTTCTGAATCAGAGAATATTGACAAATCAGAATGTTCAATCATATTTCAGTCCAGGCTTTTTAAATAATCCTGGTATGATACATAATTACGAATCGGAGTTTTCCATAGAACAGCCTATATTTATGGGCGGAAAAATATACTTTGGATATAAAAGGGCTCAGCTTCATATGCAGTCCGTTAAAAAAGACTTAAGCGAAGCTAAGCAGAAAGTTTTATACGGCGTAGCAAAAGCTTATTATTCGGTTATACTGGCTAAAAAATACGTCGGACTGATGAAAAGCATGCTGAAAACGGCAGAAAATTATAAAACTCTTTCCGAAAATTTATTTAAATCCGGACAGGTTGTATCTTCCGACGTATTAAGGGCAAAGGTAGAAGTTGCAAAAATGAAAGAAAAGCTCGCGTCCGCCGAAAAAAATTACAGGCTGGCAAAATATTTTTTAAATATAACTATAGGACTTCCTATAAATTCCAACTACGTTATTACAAGCAAGCTGAAAAACAGTCCGATAAGAAAAAATCTAAGTATAGCGTCTATGCAAAAAACGGCATTCAGAAAAAGACCTGATTATACGGCGCTTCTGCTTAACAAAAAAAATATGGAATTTGGAGTTAAATCGGCTTACGGTAAATTTTTGCCGAAATTAGTCGCCGGATACGATTATTTCAGTAACGGACCGGCTATACATCCCGACGATTCCTACAGCTATACTTTCACCGTAATGCTTCATTTTAATATTTTTTCCGGTCTTTACGACTATAATAATTTACAGAAATCTAAAACTTCTTACAACACAATGCTTGAATATCAAGGGCTATTAAAGGATAAAATTAAAATGCAGGTCAGAAAAGCATATTTGCAGTATAAAACAGATTTGATTAATACCGGCGTCGCAAAGCTTGCCGCATTAAATGCCAAGCAGACGCTTAGAATTACGACTAACAGGTACAAAGCAGGCATGACGACCTTAATTAATTTAGACAGGACGCTCAACGAATATAAAGCCGCTAAATTGAATTATCTAAATACGTTATTCAAACTCAATACCGATAAATATTATATAAAACTCGTCACAGGAACGCTTTAAAATATGCAGCATAATTAGCATAATAGAAAGCATTTACTCAAAATTGCCGATATAAAATTGTAAAGCTCGATAAAATCAAGAGATTTTGCAAAAAAATTAATCTGACACTTTTTCCTATAAATATGGTATAATATTAACATGATTCATTGAAATAAAATAAAAGAACGGCGAATTAAAAAGCTATAAAAGGAGGGAAATTGTTAATATGCCTATATACGAATACGAATGTAAAAAATGCGGAAAAATATTTGAAATTTACCAAAGACTGAGCGATAAACCTGAAGATATAAAATGTCCGGTATGCGGCGCGGAAAAGCCGGCAAAAAGAGTCAGCTCATTCAGCAGCTGCGGCAGCGGATACGATTCCGGCTACGGATCGTCCGGCAGTTCGTGCGGAAGCGGCGGATACAGCAGCGGTTTCGGCTGAGCATAAAACGGGCAGTTTGCCTGAATTGAAAAAAAATTAATATATTTAAGCCTAAAAAGACAATATTTTCAGCTCTTTTTAGGTTTTTTTTAAAAAATAAGTTCCTTAATTCTTGAGTATAAAGCGTCGAAATTCTCGAAGGTTTCTTTGGAGGAGTCTTTTTTTATTTCGAGCTCGTATTTGTTTTCTTTAACGGTTCTGTTTCCTATGACTATCTTAAAAGGAATTCCGATAAGGTCAATATCTTTAAGTTTAATACCGGCGGACAGTTTTCTGTCGTCGTAAAGTACGTCTGCCCCCATAGAGATTAAATCCTTGTAAATCTTTTCGGAAATTTCGTTAATTTTTTCGTCGTTTACGTTAAGATTGACGACGGCTAACGCAAAAGGACTTACCGAAACAGGAAGATTGATACCGTTTTCATCGGAGAATACTTCGACGAGAGTCTGTAAAGTTCTGCCGACGCCTATTCCGTAACAGCCCATGACGAAATATTTAGATTCGCCTTTCTCGTCGAGAAATTTTGCGCTTAAAGCTTTTGAATATTTTTCTCCGAGTTTAAATATATGACCGAGTTCGATGGCATTTTTTACGTCTAATACCCCCTGGCATTTTACGCATTTATCGCCGGACTGCACGCTTCTTATATCCGCAGCTATATCGAAATTAAAATCGCGTCCGGGTTTAACGTTTGCCATATGCCAGTCTTTTTCGTTGGCGCCGGTAATCCAGTATTCCGAATTGTTAATCTCCTCGTCTATTACTATCAATATATTACGGGCAGCATCGGCTTTTATATTATCTGCGCCCACATTTTCATCTGCGCCGTTATTGCCTATATTGCCTATATTGTTCGTATTGCCGTTTTGCTTTTTTAAACCGAAAGGACCGGCAAAGCCGCAAGGCGCTCCGGTTATTTTTTCTACGTCCTGCTCTTTTGCAAGAAACAGATTTTTAATTTTTACCGCTTTTTTTAACTTGCGTTCGTTTATTTCCCTGTCGCCCCTTACTAAAGCCGCAATAAAACCTATTTCCGATTCATATATTATTGTTTTTGCAAAACAGGTTTTGTCAACTTTAAGGTATTCCGCTACCTCTTCCACCGATTTTTTATCAGGCGTAGAAAGCTTGGTCATTCTCGGCTGTCTGCACGAATCAAGCGGTCCGTTATAATCGGTAACGGATTCGGCTTCGTCGATTGAAGCCGCATAGCCGCAGTTATTGCATATTACTATTTTGTCTTCCCCGTATTCGGAAAAAACCATAAGCTCTTCGGAATAATTTCCTCCGATTTCACCGGCCTCCGCTTTAATAAATTTAAAATCGAACCCTAATCTTTTAAATATATTTTCATACGCATGCTTCATTTTTTTATAGCTTTCGTCCAATCCTTTTTCGTCGGTATCGAAACTGTAAGCGTCCTTCATAATAAACTCTTTTGCGCGCATTAAACCGAATCTCGGACGCATCTCGTCCCTGAATTTAAGATGAATCTGATAAAGAGTTAAAGGGAGTTCCTTGTATGACCTTACATTTTTCTTAACCAGATCCGTAATAACCTCTTCGTAGGTAGGAGCTAAGCAAAAGTCTCTATCCTGCCTGTCTTTAAAACGAAGAAGTTCTTTCCCGTAGTCTTCGTCCCTTCCGGACTCTTTCCAGATTTCCAGCGGCTGAACGAAAGGCATGGAAAGTTCTACTGCGCCCGCCGAATTCATCTCCTGCCTTATTATTTCTTCTAACTTGCGGAGGCTCTTTAAGCCGAGAGGAAGGTATGTATATATTCCGCCGGACAACTGTCTTACGTAACCCGCCCTTAACAGCAGTTTATGGCTTTTAAGAACGGCTTCCTTAGGATCTTCTTTTAAAGAAGGAATAAAAAAATTTGAATATCGCACTATGGACTCCTTTATATTTAAAATTATTTGATTTTATAAATTATTAACGTTTTCTTTGTAATTTACTAATCTTCGTCGTCGTTATAATCTATTTTTTCGCCGGTTATACTTTCTATCTGGCTTATTAATGCATTTAATATATCTTTATTATCGAATTTTCCTATAACCTTTCCTTTAGAAAACAAAACGGATTTCTCTCTGCCTCCGGCAATGCCGACGTCGGCATGCTTGGATTCTCCTGGTCCATTTACCACGCAACCCATTATCGCTACCTTTATGCCGGATTTTATTTTAGCCGAAATCTTCTCGAATTTTTTAGCCATATTCACTATGTCAATTTCCGTTCTGGCACACGTAGGACATGATATCAGCTGGACTCCGCCCTGCCTCAAACCCAAATCCCTTAGTATATTATATCCGGCTATAACCTCCATAACGGGGTCGTCGCTGAGCGAAACCCTTATCGTATCTCCTAACCCTTCATAAAGCAGTATGCCGAGTCCTACTCCGGATTTTATGGCTCCGGAGAATACCGTTCCCGCTTCGGTTATGCCTATATGAAAAGGATAATCCACTTTTTCGGCTAAAAGCTTATACCCTCTTACCGTAGTTAAAACATCCGTCGATTTTAAAGAAATTTTGATATCGTAAAACGATTCGCCTTCCAATATTTTAATGTGCCTCAAGCCGCTTTCGACCATTGAGGCGGCAAAATCTCCTCCGTTTTTATCCAGAACGCCTTTTTCTAAAGACCCTGAATTAACGCCTATTCTTATCGGCACGTTTTTGTCTTTGCAGGCGCTTACGACTTCTTTCACTTTTTGCCTGCCGCCTATATTTCCCGGATTTATTCTTAAACCGGCGGCGCCGGCTTCAAGCGAGGCAAGCGCGAGTCTGTGGTCGAAATGAATATCGGCTACTATAGGGACTTTTACGTTCTTTATTATTTCTTTTAAAGATTCCGCGGCTAAATCGGTATTGACCGATACTCTTACTATTTCGCAATTATAACTTTCTAAATTTTTTATCTGTTTTATAGTAGCTTCGGCATCCTCTGTAAGTGTATTGGTCATAGATTGCACACTAATCTGGGCATCAGAGCCGACCGATATACCGCCTATTTTTATAGTCCGCGTTAGTCTTCTTTTTATCAATTATTCTACTCTATTATTTATCTTTAATCCTGCAATAGAAAGTTATTTGCTCTTAAAAGAGGTATCAGATTAATTTTTTTGCAGATATTTTATTGTTAATTGCACTGTTTCACATGCAAAAAATAAAATCTGATACCTTTTAAGAGAATATATTTCCTTAATTTAATCAAGCAAAAAATATGAATATTTTCTATTGCAGGATTAAGGTTTATTTTAACGTTTTTAAATTTTATTTTATATATTATAATATATCATGCAGAAAAAATAACTATAATTTATAAACAAAAATTCACAGATAAAAAGGAATAATTAAGTATTTATAATATGTTTGAATTTTTAAGAGATAAAGTATATACAATAGACGGCAATAAAATTAGACTACTATCTATAATTTTGTCGTTAATAATAATAATAGTTTCATATTTAATATCGTTTTTATTTGCCTATATTATAAAAAAAGAGTTCAAAAAAAACAGGACATTAAATAAATCTTTCGTCAAAACTGTAGTCAGATTCATTAAATATATAATTTTAATATTAGGCTTTTTTATAGCATTTCAGGTTTTAGGCATAAATTTAAGTTCACTGGCTTTTCTTGCAGGCGTAATCGGACTTGGTATAGGTTTCGGAATGCAGAATATTATTAGCAATTTCATTTCCGGAATAATTATTTTATTCGAAAAGCCGATAAAAGAGGGTGAATACGTCGAAGTTGCGGGATACGACGGCATAGTAAGCGACATAAGGGCAAGAAGCACGACTATTACTACCAGGGATAATATATCTATAATAGTTCCTAATTCTAATTTTATAACATCCAACGTCATAAACTGGTCGCACAAAGACCCTAAAATAAGGCTGCATATACCGCTGGGGATAGAAGAAACCGCATCAAAATTAGATCTTGCAAAAAAAGTTTTGCTTGAAATAGCCGATGAAAATGTTGAAGTTTTGAGAGAACCTAAACCTTCCGTGTGGTTTGTCGGTTTCGGCGCGTCTTCGTTCGATCTTCAGCTTATAGTCTGGATACAGTCCCCTATAAGAAGGCATTACGTCATAAGCGACATAAATTTTGAAATAGCTAAAAAATTTGCGGAATATGATATAGATTTAACTTATCCGTGGACCAACCTCGTATTTAAAAACGGTCTGCAGATTGAGAATGCAGATATGATTAACATGATTAGCAATAGCAATAGCAATAGCGGCGCAGGCGGAAACAATAAAAATATTAATATTAATAGCACGGCTCAGACGCCGAAAAATTAATTTTTATTATTTCTTTAAAGATTCCAGATAAGAAGCCAATTCGTTTACTTCATATTGAGGTATATAGTTATAAGACGGCATAATAACGTAATAAGTTTTACCTTGAATACTTATTTTATCGCCTCTCTTAAAGTGAGAATTAGGATGTTTAATCTGCTGTACCGTCCAGTTAAAATCCGGTACCGTATTCCCGTAATTAGAAAGCGACGGTCCAAGGCTGCCGCCGACTCCGTTAACGGAATGGCAATCGTCGCAGTTATAATAATGAAAAAGATATTTGCCCTGCGAATTATTATATGAGTATGCTGCTTTGGGCATAAATAAAATCGGGCTTAAAAAAAACAGGCACGCAAAAACTATAAATATATACGGAGCAAAATTAAATATTGATTTATTTTTTTTAACAATTCCAACAGTTTTAATAGTTTTAATATTCATCGTGTATATCTCCTAAAATATTTATTTTCCGTATCTTTTAGCGGTATTAATTGTTACTTCTACCATCATACCCGGCTTTAAAAGATGATTTTTATCGTTTAATATCTGAATTCTTACGGGAAGCCTGTGAGTTACTTTGGTAAAAGTTCCGGAAGGGTTATTCGTAGGAATTAAAGCAAATTTAGACGTCGTAACCGAACCTACGAATTTAACCGCGCCTTTAAAAACTTTTCCGGGAAAAGAATCTACGGTAATCGAAACAGGATCGCCTTTTTTAACGTTTCCTATAACTGTTTCTTTTACGTTTGCGGTAACCCATACGCGCCTCAAATTATTTTCCATAACTATCGGCGTACCGGGCGTAACGTATTCGCCGGCATAAGACATTTTTTCCGTAACTAATCCGCTTATAGGAGAATAGATAAAAGTATTTTTGTAGTTTGCGAGAGCTACTTTATAAGCCGCTTCGGCTACCTTAACCGCCTTTCTTAAAGGAATAAGCGTCGTCAGCTTGTTTGCATAAGACACGCTCTTTACATATCTTGATTCTACGTAATTTCTTCTTGCTGTTCCTAGTGCGGACTCGGCGGATATAAGCGCCTGTCTCGAAATTAGATACTGGGTATTTAGGGTATCGAACTGTTCTTTAGTTATAAACTGTTTATTTAAAAGGGCAAGTCCCCTAAGGTAATTTTTCTTGGCAAGTATATACGACAATTTGGCTTTATGGAGATTTGCCAAAGCGGTAGTATAAGAAAGCCTGTTAATATAGAACGAATTATAGGAATTACCTATAAATTGCGCTACCGCACCGCCGGCGCTAAATAGTTTTGCTTTTGCAAGTTTGTAATTTTCTTTTGCCTGAAGCATTTCTGGATAGTACGTCGAATCGTTAATTCTGGCGATCAGCTCTCCTTTTTTGACTATCTCGTTTTTATGTACGTAAACTGCTTTGATATTACCCGGAACCATAGTACTTATGGATACTATATGTCCGTCCACTTCCGCGTCTTCGGTATATACGTGGGTAAGTCCGAAAATATACCATCTGAGTACGAAAATACCGCCTATAATTGCAATTAAAAGTATAATGGAAGCGGTAATAATATTTTTTTTGGTAAATTTGCTGTCAGCTTCTTTTAAAGAGGCGTTTTGCGCCGTTTCTGTTTTTTCGTTTTCTCCGTTCATTACAAACCACCCGATTAATTATTTATTCGTTATTTATTTAATAAATTATTTGATTATTTTCAATATTCAATATTGAAAATTGAAAATTATTATTATGATTAATTCCTATAAAATATATATAATATTATATATAAAATATCTTAAACTTAGTTAAATTTATCTATCTTCATATCTATAAGTTTTCTTTTGAAAGAACCGATAAGTCTTTTTAAATCCAAAACCGATTCGTAATAATCCAGTTTCGCCGAGAGAAGATTATGCCTCGCCCTCGTAAGTTCCGCAAGCGCCGTAACTACATCGACGCTTGTAGCGACTCCGGCTTTAAATTCTTCTTCTACGAGAGTAAAATTTTTAGAAGCAAATTTTTCTTCATGCCTAAGAGTCCCGACCTGCGATTTTAAACTTTTTACGTTATAGAACATAGATATTACCTGAGCTTTAAGATTTCTCTTTGCCTGAAGCTTATCGTACATAGCCTGGTTTGCTTCGGAACGCGTTTTTTCAATAGAAATAATCCTGTTCGCACCCTGAAATATTGGCATAGTCAAGGTAGCGCCCGCCGTCCAAAAATTATTAGAACCCTCCGGTATAAAGTGGTCGTTCGACAAAGCGTTGTAGGAAGCCGAAAAAGATATTTTTGGAATATACTGTGATTCATAATACGCAGTCTGGTCGGATGCCGATTTTTGGGCAAATTTCAGGGACTTTAAGGCAGGGTTATTATGATATGCAAGAACTATTAGTTTGCGCAGTCCGGTTTTTTTAAACAAAGGCTGTTTAGGTTTAGCTACTGCAAAATTGCGGCTTACTCCTAGCAGGGAAGCAAGCGCCGCCTTATCCGATTTTAACTTATTTTTAGCGCTTATAAGCTCCTGCTTCGCCGCATAAAACTGAGATTTTGCCTGAAGAAGATCTGTTATAATAGCAAGCCCTGCATTTAGTTTTGCCGTTGTCAGTTCAAGATGGGCTTTTGCTTCGATAAAAGTTTTACGGTCGGCTTTTATTAAGCTTATATCGTTTAAGACGGTATAATAATCTGCTGCAACATTGTAAAGCGTGCCTGCCGAAACGTTATTAAGAGATAATCTGGAAGACTTTTCCGTATTTTCCGCTGCCATATAAGCAGGAATAGCGCTAATATTAAACAAAGGTTCGTTTAAAGTAAAACTATACTTGTAATTAGGAAAAAAGAACAAAAATATATTGCCCATAAGCGGTGCATATTGCGGCGGTGTCGGAGCAGAATTTTGATGCATTCTCTCATCCGTATATTGAAGGGAAATATCCGGCAGAACCATACCTACGGCGGACCATTTTAAAAGAGACGACTGATAATAGCTTTCTTTTGCCGCTTTTATAGTGTAGTTGCGGTTAACTGCAAGCATATAAGCCTGATTTAAAGTAATAAGCCTGCCGGAATGCTTTACGGGTTTAATATAAAAGGCATATACGTCTTTGGGAGCAAAAGGAGATAAAAACGAAGCCGTAATAGCATAGACGGCGGCAAATACGAAAATAAGAAGTATGATTTTAATCAAATATTTATTTCTACCGGTATTTTTAACACATCTTTTAATTTTCATGATTTTATTTACTTATTTACTTAACTTATAATGCATTATTAGTTTTTATTTTAGACGGTATTTATTTTTTTGCCATTTTTTATCATATATTTTATCATATATTTTTATTATAATGACTTAATAGTCATAAGTCAATATTTTTTATACTGCATGTTATTTTATTTTTTCATAATTATTGCGGCTTATTATGAAAAATTAATTATATAAAATTGTCAGCTTTTTATTCCGGTAATTATAAAACCGATATGGAAAGGAAGATTTTTAATCTTTAAGTCTTTAAAACCTTTTTCACCCAGTATTTTAAGCATTTTTTTTCTGTCGAATGCAAGTATGCTGTATGTAAGCCATTCATATGCTTTTTTATCGATAAAAGAACCTATTAATCTTATAAAAATAAAATATATTTTAAAAAAAATATTAAAAAATTTATTCTCCGGCCTGCCCATTTCTAATATAATGAATTTGCCTCCTTTTTTTAAAACTCTTCTCAGTTCGTCGGAAAAAGTTTCTACGTCGTCCACATTCCTAAGCAAAAAACCTGCGGTAACTACGTCATAGGCGCATCCCGGTTCAATGAGGTCCATGGCATTCTCTACTTTAAAGCAAATATTGTTTATTTTTTTCTTTTTTATTTTATTTTCGGCGATATTAACCATATTTACATTAAAATCTACACCGACTATTTCGACATTCTTATTAGCGGCTTTTGCTTTTCTGGATATATCTATGGCTATAGAACCCGTTCCGGTAGCGACGTCGAGAATTCTGTATTCGCCTAAATTATCGGTATCCGAGGAAACAGCTTCTTTTGCTACTTCGAGCCGCCAAAGTCCGTCGATTCCAAAACTGAATACATGTCCCCAGAAATCATACACTTCTGCGATAGAGGTAAAAATGTTATTTATTTTTTCCGACATATTAATATATTAATTAATAAACACTAATAGTTGACATATAATTAATCGTGGAAACCGGTTTAGAACAGAACTCTTTTAAAGAAAATATAAAACAAACGTGGATAATTTATTATCGACTTCTGTAATTTTATCGGAAAGATTTTTATTTAATTCATTAATCTTTCTGTCCGTATGGACATAAACCCCAATGACAAATCCAAGCGTAATTAAAAGTATGCCTAAATTTATATAACCTATCATAATACCCCCGATTAAATTAATCCTTTTCTTAAATTATACCGCCGTTATTTAAAATAATAAAGGATTTTTTATAAAAATTAAGCTATAATAAAAAATCGTATGTTCATTTTGTTGTTACCCTTTTTACGGGGACGGCTATATCTAATATTAGATTATCTATTGATTTTTGATTAAATAAGGGCTTGGAGAAATTGACTTTACTTTAATTGTTATATGTAATAATATATTTAATATATAAATTAATAATTAGAGGCATTAATATGAAACTAAAAGACCAAACCATAAAGGAATTAGAATATTTAGAACCGTCCGAAATTATAAAAGTTTACGATATGGTTATTGCATTAAAATCTGTGCAGATAAAACCGGTTAAAAAGAGCGGTTTATCTTATATAAAAGCGCGAAAGGCGCTTGAAAGCATAAAAGGCTCGCTTGGAAAGGATATCGCATTACTCAGAGAAGAAAGGATATGATTTTATTCTTTGACACATCGGCACTTGTAAAATTTTTTCACGAAGAAGACGGTTCGGAAAAAGTTACACAACTTATAACATCAGAAAACAATAAAATTTTTGTATTAGTTTGTATTAGACCTTTGCAAATTGGAATTTTTAAGCGCTTTATACAGAAGATTCAGGAATAATGAGATAGACGAATATTCTTTAAATTTAGCTAAAGACCGACCCCCTACTACCTCTTCCAGCCATTGTCTTTGCCCTTATTAAGCCGGTCGTTTAATTCTTTGGTAAAGGCGTCTTCTTTAGGATTGTCTATTTGTTTATTGGTTTTCATATACTCTTTTGCAATATAATTATTAACTTGTTCTTCAAAATAAATTCTCATACTGACCCTATCAATGGAATACTTTGGTTTTAAATATTCTTCGATATAAATATCTTTTAGCTTATCGTCCATTTCCACGAGTCTTTTTATAAATAATTTAGTGTTAAAATTAGGATCCGCCTTTAAAGACTCGTCTATTATCTTTTTAAATCCGAATTCTTTAGATATCGCGTACAAATCATAATAATCTCTTATTTTCTCCCTGCTTCTTAAGACGTCCGCTTTCATAGCTATCAAAACATCTATATCGGCAATCTTGACGTTTCCGTATAGCAGTATATTGTTTTCCTGTAATAACCTGCCAAATTTGGGATAGGAGCAAAATGTCGTTTTAACGTGATTTATATAAAAATCCATCTGTTCTTCTTCGTCTAAAGTATTTGTAACTTGATAGCCTTTATCTATTAATTTATCCATCAGCCTGTTAATGTTTTTCTTATCGAGAGTAAAAGACGGCGAGAAAGAAAAAAAATCAATGTCTTCGGAAAACCTATGCTTCAGATAATACGAAAGAGCGGAACCGCCGACAAAAGCAAAATCTTCAATTTCTTTATGTTCAGAAATTTCTTTAAGAAGTTTTTCCGTTTCAGGCAGCCACATAAGATTAACCCTCTTTTTGTTTTCTAATTTTATATATTGTAGGCAAAATAATATCTAAAAGTTTGACAAGTCCGGGAATCCTGTCTAAATTATTCCGCTTGTATGTTTTTTGCTCATCCGCAGATAAAGAGTTAAAAACAACGGGAACGCCTTTCCCTTCAAATATCGGTCTAACTTTGTTTTTGTAAATACTCATAAATTCATCTGCATCCATAAGATTAAAAATAATAAATATTTCTTCCATGGTGCCGTATTTTAAAATATGCTCGATAATAATTTCGGCCGATAGAGCGGCTTTTTCTTTATCGTAGCTCCAAAAATGATTTCTATTTATCTCAATAGGCAAATCTTTAAGTTTATATATTTTTTCCATACTTATATTATGCTTAATTAAATTCCAAAACCCAAACCCCGACTACCTCTTCCAGCCATTGTCTTTGCCTTTATTAAGCCGATCGTTTAAGCCTTTAGTGAAGGCGTCTTCTTTCTCCATAGTTTTTGGATTTATTATTTGTTTATAAATTTTTTCAATTTCTTTTCGGAAAAAATCTCTTAATTCATCTACGGTAATATTAACCTTCTCAAGCGTCAATAGTCCTTCTTTATCGGCAGGTGAAACATTTAAATCATACATATTTTTAATTATATGATTTGCAAAAGAGTTTCCGCTTGTTTTTATGATAGACAAGTAAGTTTCTTTTAAGTTGCATTTTTTATTTTTAATCAGATAATATATATCGTAATAATCTCTTAATTTGTTTCTTTGGGAAATAATATCGCATTTTAATTTAAATATTGTGTCTATTTGCGCAGCTTTAATATTACCTGCAATTATATTAGGGACATCTTTGCTTAAAATATTCCTAACCGTCAAGTCGGAGATCACGAAAAAAGAAATATTAACCCCGTTGATTTCATAGATTTGTTGATAATCGTCTATATTTTCTCCGCCTTCGGCAAAATCTATATATCCTGCTTCGTCATAAATTTTTTTAATATTAAAACTTCTTTTCTCTAAAGAATTTATAAAAAAATTTATGCCTACTTTATTAAGTTTCTCGTTTTGTGTTATAAAATCGAGATCTTCGCTCTCCCTGTGGTTTAAATAAACTGCAAGCGCAGTTCCGCCTATTAAAGTATAATCCTTGAATACCGGATAATCTTTTATTTCGTTGAGCAGATTAATTGCTTTTTGAGACTTGCTTGTATTCATCAAAAACCTCTTTAATAACATTAAATTGAAAATCAAGAAATGGGAGGTTGCTTTTCTTGATGTAAGTCCTTATTTCATTGTAATTTTTGAAAACCCTGTTGAAACCCCATTTTTTTACGCATAAAACAATATATTCAAATACGGTGGACTTTATTGCGGCGGCAATTATAGCGTCTATAGGCGCCGGCATATCTGGACAACTCCAAAATAAAGATTCTAACCCTAAATCCTTAGGATATATTCTTTTTTCATCCGACATATTTTCCATAATTTTATTATATCTGTTCTTTATCGTAACTCATAGTTTTTCATAGTTATATCATACCCAATCTTCATGAAATTCCAAAGGCCAAACCCCTACTACCTCTTCCAGCCATTGTCTTTGCCCTTATTAATCCGATCGTTTAAGTCTTTGGTGAAGGCGTCTTCTTTCTCCATAGTTTTTGGATTTATTATTTGTTTATAAATTT
>JBMFVW010000029.1:17471-19806 GCA_049965795.1 Candidatus Acidulodesulfobacterium sp. | reverse complement strand
TGTTGCCTGATTGATGCCAAGGCTTGTTGCATTTAAGCTCTGCGCTATTTCGTAACCTGCAGGATTAACCCATGCGCCCGTTATCTGTAAGCCGCTCGACAATTCGTTTAACGACTGCCCCAACTGGTTGTTGGTGTTTTGAAGATTGTCCGTCGCAATGACGGCGGACTGGTTCGAATTGATAAATAGACCGTTATACATTTTTTTATCCTCCGTGATAAATTATTCCGGCATCCGTGCCGAAATTGTTAAATTAAGTGTTTTTTTATTGAATAGATTAATGCTTCTGCCCCTTTTAGAAATACATCGACTAAATAATAAAATATATTAATCATTCACCTCCTTAATCAACTTTTATCTCATATTTTCTAAATTTCAAGATGCTTAACCTATTCCTTTCATAAATTAATCGTCACGACTATTTAAAAACTTTAATTTTTATTTTTATTTAGAAAAATCCCTATTTCTTCGGCTGCTGCAGATGCGGTTAACCCTTCGGTGTATATAATAATATCCGCCTGTCCGTAAAATTTTTCCCTTTCTTTAAGTTTTTCGGCTACATCCGCTTCCGTAAATCCGATTTCCCCCAAAACCGGTCTGTGCGTTTCGGATTTTATCCTTTCGTAAATAGTCTTTGCATCGGCTTTTAGATATATCGTAATTCCGATATTTTTAAGCAGTTTCATGTTGCCGTTAAATGCCGGCATACCTCCGCCGGTAGATATTACCCAGTTTTTATTTTCTTTGCTGTCTATTTGTCCGTACTTTCCCGCAATTTTATATATGTCGGTTTTATTATTATCTATTTTTTTTAAAATTTCCGTTTCTATATTTCTAAAATAGTTCTCGCCTTTTTGTTTAAATATTTCGGTTATACTCATGCCTTCCTGCGCTTCTATTAAAGAATCCAAATCTATAAAATTAAACCCTTTGTTTTTAGCTAAAATCTTACCGACTTCGGTCTTGCCGGCACCCATAAAACCGATTAATATTATGAAGTCAATTTTGCGCATCATTTTTATATCCTTCGTAATTTCTTTTAATCTCCGCTAAGCCGTCGCCGCCGAATTTTTTGAGGAAAAAATAGCATATTGAAAAAGCGAGGGCGGATTCGACGACTATTGATGCGGCGGGAACGGCGCATACGTCCGACCTTTCGAGAAAGGCTTTTTTTGGTTCGCAGGTATTTAAATCAACGGTGTTAAGGTGGGGTTTCATTAGAGTCGGTATGGGTTTCATTGCGCATGTTACGCTTATTATTTCTCCGTTCGACATTCCCCCTTCTATGCCGCCGGCATTGTCGGTTTTTCTGAAAAAGCAGGGGCTATCGCCGTTATCTCTGTAATATATAGAATCGTGGCATTCGGAACCTTTAAGATAGGCGGATTTTACTCCGGCGCCGATTTCGACGCTTTTAATAGCCTGTATGCTCATTACGGACATCGATATATGGGCATCCAATTTCTCGTCCCATTGGGTAAAACTGCCGAGTCCGACGGGTACGCCTTTTGCCTGGGCGGTTATTAGTCCGCCGACGGTATCGCCTTCCGCTTTTATCTTGTCGATATAATCCTTAGTCTTTTCTTCAAGTTCGGAATACGGCATACGGAGTTCGGAGTTCTCGACGTTTTGCATAATAACTGCGTCGAAAAGATCGATAGAAAAGCGTCCGGCTTCAGCAGTCGTCTCGGATAAAAAGGTGTCGGAATTAAATTCTGACACCTTTGACGTTAATTCTGTCCTATTTATCTCTAGATCGCTTCGCTTCGCTCGCAATGACCGATTTTCGGCTGCGTCGATTCCGATCCCGCCGATATTAAGCACAGCCGAAGCAAACTCGATGCCGAAATTCCTTAAAAATATCTGGCAAATCGCTCCGACGGCGACTCTGGAGGCGGTTTCCCTTGCGCTTGAACGTTCTAAAACATTTCTGATATCGTCTAATCCAAACTTTATCGAACCGGCAAAATCCGCATGCCCGGGTCTCGGAATATGGATTTTGCTTGCTTCGGGAACGGGCTTAAATGTATCCATCCTGTCCCGCCAGTTTTCGTAATCTTTGTTTTTTATAAAGAACGAAATAGGAGAACCGGTCGTAAACCCTCCCCTGACTCCGGATAAAAATTCTATTTTATCGGTTTCTATTTTCTGCCTTGCGCCCCTTCCGTAGCCCGACTGCCTTAGCTTCAGCTTTTCGTTTATAAAATCTTCGTCTATTTTTACGCCTGCCGGAAAATTATCTATTATTGTAACAAGCCCCTTGCCGTGGGATTCTCCCGCCGTTAAAAATCTTAGCATTTTTTATATCTCCCTAATAAATAAATCTGACACCTTT
>JBMFVW010000029.1:4543-17371 GCA_049965795.1 Candidatus Acidulodesulfobacterium sp. | reverse complement strand
TAAAAATCTTAGCATTTTTTATATCTCCCTAATAAATAAATCTGACACCTTTATTACAAAAACATTTACCCTTCTATCATAGCATACGCGTTATGGTTGTGTATGCTTTCGAAATTTTCCGCTTCGACTTTGAAATGCTTAATATTTTTATTCTTTTTAAGTATTCCAGCCACGCATCTTGCGACGTCTTCGACAAACATGGGATTTTCGTACGCATGTTCGGTTAAAAATCTTTCGTCTTCCCTCTTTAATAGGGAATATATGGGAGAACTTGCGCACGATTCAACATCGGCTATTATATCCTCGAACCATATAAGCTTGGAAAATTCCAAAGATACAGAAACGACACCCCTTTGATTGTGCGCTCCGTATTTTGATATTTCTTTGGAACAAGGGCATAGAGTGTTTATAGGCACCTTGACACCGATTATAATGATGCTTTCATCACTCCCGCCGCCTTCTTCTTCCTCCGCGCTCTTTTTTTTATTTCTGCCTGCGCCTGTTATAGCTTTATTTTTATCCGCACCGGCATCTGCTGCATCCGCATAACCGGCTTTTTTACTCTTAATCGTGCCGTTATAATAACAGATATACTCCATTAAACTTTTTTTTCCGCTGACGGGGGCGGTTTTTTCGATAAAATAAGGAAATTCTATTTCGACGGAAGCCGAACCTGCGTTTAAAACTTTTTTGATTTTTCTTAATATGTCCGGAAAATTTACTATGCTTATTTCGCCCCTGTATTCGTTTAAAACCTCTAAGAATCGGCTCATGTGCGTTCCTTTGAAATAGTGCGGAAGATCGACATACATATTTATTTCGGCTACGGTATGCTGGAAAGATTTTGCTTTATCGAGAACCGATATAGGATAATGCAGATTTTTTATCCCGACTTTATCTATACCTATACCTCTTCCGTCTTTTGAATTTTGAACGTCTGTCAGCATTGCTTAATTTTATCAAAAAAACGGAATAAATAAAAGTCTTGACGTTAATTATCCCTAACCGTTAATAATTCTTGGAGTAATAAATATCATAAGCTCGTCTTTTGAGTAGCTGACGCTTTTATCTTTAAAAAGCCAGCCGAGAAGAGGAATACTCATAAGTCCGGGAACGCCGCCCGTAGAAACCGTTTTGCTCATCTGGTAAACCCCTCCTATAACGACGGTCTGTCCGTTTTTGATAATAACTGTAGAATTTGCGCTTTCCGTATCGAGAGTGGCCTGCGCGCCTGAAACCGGCGGAGCGACTGTATTATTCGATGAATTAATGACGAGTTTAACGTTTCCATTTGCCATTATATGCGGAGTTATCTGAAGCGAAATCTGTGCCGTGATAGCCTGAGGAGCAGCGGTTGCCCCTACTCCCGCTACGCCCGGCAGATAAAGAGTCTGGCCTTTTTCTATAGTTGCGGTCTGGTTGTTAAGAACGACAACCTTTGGGGAAGCGATGGACTTTGCCCTCGACAAACTTTCCAACGCTTCAAGCGTAGCGTTGATGCTTGCGTAAGAGTTTAATATGCCGACCGTAAAAGTGTTTGCCGCAGCCGCAGTAGTAAGCGTAGGACTTAAACCGGGTCCGGCCGGATTACCGGTTGTTTGGCCGCTAAAATAATTAGGCGTAACGGCGGCGTTTGAAGAAGCCGGAGCGGCGCCGAGATAGCTGCCGTTCCAATTTATGCCCAGCTGGTTTGAATAATTTTTGCTAATCTCGACCATTTTTGCGATAATCTCGACTTCCGGAGTTCTTTTGTCGAGCATTTTTACTAATCTTACGGCTCTCGCAACACGGCTTGGAATATCGGTAATAAGCAAAGAATGAAGCGATTTATCGTAAACTACCCTGCCCTGCGAACTTAAAACGGACTTTACTTTTGCCATTAAACCGCTTGCAGAAACGTAATTGACCGGAACAAGTCTGGTAACCTTATGCTCAGAAATCGCTCTTGCTTTTTTCTCCGACGAAACTACCGTTGCTATGGTTCCGGTAGAGTTTATATAATATATTCCGTCTTTTTTAATCATACCGAGTCCGTAAGCTTCCAATATAAGGGATAGTATATTTTTAAGGGGAACATCTTTCATTTTCATGGTGACGGTTCCTTTCACGTTTGAACCTATCAAAACATTCATATCGGAAACTTTCGCTATCATTCTTATTACGTCGGAAACATTAGCATTTTGAAAATTGAAACTGACCCTCATGTCGGAAGGATCCACAAAAAATTTTTTGACTCCGTTGCCGCTTCCTCCGCCGTCGGTTTTTTGTCCGGCATAAGCCGAAGACAAACTAATTCCTGCAGACAGTAAAACAAAGAATAATATAAATATAAAAGGCGTAAATAATAATTTTCTCGTTTTCATATTATTTTCTCCATCGCTAAAATTTAATAACTATCATATTGTTTTATCTTTACTTTATCTTTCCGTATCTTTGATTGCTACTTTTCTATTGCAGCGGCATAACTAAATTCATAGACCGCATTTGACCTAAAATATTATAAGTACTTTCTATGAGATGTACGGCGTTCGACGTAATGGAAACCACTTTTGCCCTGTTAACGCCTATCAAAGAACCGTCGGTAACTATATAAGACCTTCCGTCCGGCGTCTGAACCATAGCAAAATATTTTCCTCTTCTGCTCATAATACCGACGACTTTCAAAGATGAAATAGCATACTGTAGTAGCGGCAGTTCTCCTACTTTAAAAGAAGATGACGGTTTCTGAGTATATAAAAAAGTCTGGAACGGATCTCTCTTTAAGTAATAAGGATAAGCAATACCGCTGCTTTTTGATTTTTCGGACGATTTATTTTTATTTTGCGTTCCGCTGTTATTAACGCCGCCGGCATAACAAAACGGGGCATAAAAAACTAAGGCGGCAGTTAAAACCGCAACGGCGACAAACAATACCGGCACCTTAAACCGTTTCCCCGATCCTATTTTTTTAGTTAAATTTCCTATTATATCGTTCATATTTTTTATCGGCGTTTTTTTATTAATAATTGCCATTTTGATACCTCGTTAACCTGTTTATTGCTAAGGTTTCTTTACTGCAGGCGGCTTCTGCGCAGACTTTACCGGCAACTTAGCCTTTACCGCTCCTATGAACGAAAAAGTCGTTCCCTGAAAAGATACCGAAACGTTTCCGCCTTTTGCTTTCTTCGAAATAGAAACATCGTGTACGTCTACTATCCTTTTCATAGACGCAAGTTTATAAAAAAACTTATATACGTTATAAAAATTTCCGCTTATATTCATCGAAAAAGGAACCGTTTCGTAAAAACCTTTAGCCGTTCCTTTGTCGGGTTTAAACATATTTAGATTAAGATTTAAAACTTTTTCGTAGTTTGAAATTTTCATTAAAAGCTGGGGTATATTTTTCTTTGACGGAAGCTCTAAAAGCAAACCTGCAAATTCTTTGCTTAATTTTTTATCCTGTTTTAATACAAGCGGATAACTTCTCGCCAAAGTTAAATAGGAATTATATTTGGACGCTGCCGCGTTTAAAGCGTTCTGCTTCTGCGTTTCCTTCGTTTTTAATCCGGCATATATAAAATAATAATAAACTCCGATGATAACTATAAACAAAACTATGCTTATAATTACCCCTAAAACCTTAGGATTTTTTAAATCGATTTTAGATTTTATAGATTCTAAATTCATATTATTTTTTTAAAATATTTTTAGACAATGTTTCGCCTTTTACGTTCATAGTCATACTGAAATTCTGCAGTTTCAGCCCCTGTTTTTTTGTTTCGGAAGTCTGTATTAAACTTACGTCTTTAAAAAAACCGGTTTTGCTTAAATTGTTCATAAATATAGACTCGACCTGTCCGTCTAATGCGGTTCCTGAAACGGATATAACGCCTTTAGACGATTTTAAAGAATTAATCCACGAAAATCTTGGTATTGCGGCCGTAATGTAATATATATATCCCAACGGACCCATTTGAGCTTTTTTTAACGTTTTAATAACGTTAATCTTTTGCAATATTTGCGAGTCCTTTGCTTTCAGCGCATTAACTTTTTGTACTTGCGGCATTAGCACGACCGTTTTGGCGTTATATATTTTTATATTCTTGTTTATATCGTTTATTTTACTTTCAATAGACGACTGCATCAAAAAAATAGCTATTCCGCCGGCTATAATCGGAATTATTAAAAAAATAAGCATATTGCGCAGGCTTCCCGCTTCTATGGAAATTTTTACTTTTTTAGGTTTTTTATTCAAATTGATCTTAATCAATTTATTCCGCTCCCCTTAAAGCAAGACCTACGGCTACGCCGAAAAAGTCGTGGATATCGTCTGATAATTCATGCTTAAAAAGTAAATTTCTAAAAGGATTTAAATTTGATGCGGGAATGTTGATCTTGCTCTCTATTTCCTGCAATATGTTGCCGAGCAGCGCAGAACCGCCCGTCAAATAAATTTTTTTAGGATACTGCTTGTCGTTGTTTGCAGCAAAATAATCTATCGTCCTATGAATTTCGGAAATAACCCTGGTCAAAATCATATCTAAATATATATTGAATTCCGATTTAAAATCTTCGCTTCTGTTTCCTATATTTCCGGTTTTAATATTTTCGGCTTCATTGAAATTCATTTGAAATTTTTTGGCTATTTCTTCCGTTATGTTGATTCCGCCGATAGGTATATCTCTTCTGAATAAATTAGTTCCTTTTTGGAGTATGTGGACGTTTGTTTCCGACGCGCCTATTTTTACTATGGCTATAAGTTCGTCGAATTCTTCCGGATAATTAAAATTAAACATATTTTCGAGAGCTATGCAGTCCACGTCTATTATATAAGGATTCAAACCGCACTCATGGAAAAAGTCTGATTGATTTTCTATTATATCTTTTTTGCCGGCAATTATCATTACCGCATTGTTTGAAGGCTCCGACGGCGAATCTCCTAGAACCACGTAATCTAAAGATACTTCGTTCATGTCGTACGTTATATATCTTTGAGCTTCGTAATAAATCGAAGATTCAAGCTCCGACGGTTTCATTTTAGGCATTTCTATGGTTTTAATTATTACGTGTTTGCAAGGTATTCCGATTACTACTTTTTTTTCGCCGATGCCGTGCTTAGCAAGAGAAGTCTTTAAGTATGAAGCGGTAGAAGCGGCATCGCTTACAATGCCTCCGCTTACGGCTCCGGAAGGAAGGTCTATTATGTCTAAAACATCTATATAATATTTATGTCCGCTTTTAGAAAGTTCAATTACTTTAATAGAACTGGTTCCGATGTCTATACCCACGCTCTTTTTTGAACCTATTCCAAATTTAAGCGCCATGAAAACCTCATTTTATTTTTATTTAAATAAATCGGCAATTTATATGCAAAACTTTATGTATAAAATATTAATAAATTATTTTTTAAATTTAATTTATATAAAATTTATCTAAATATAAAATACCTTCAATTAAATTAAATGTCAAGTATTTTTATTATTTTTTATAAAAATTATAATCTTTTTGATTTTATTTTAACTCTAAAAATCGTATAATGTTTCTAAAAAAAATTAATAACGCCATGAATAAAAACAAAATAATCGCTTACTCTCTTTCTTTTATCCTGCTTATTTTATTCGCCGTCAGGCTTATATTGATAACCAAAATAGACCTTATACCCGAAGAAACTTATTACTGGCAATGGTCGAGGCATCTCGCTCTTTCATATTACGATATGTCTCCTATGGTTGCATATACAATCGCATTAACTACTTTTTTCGGAAGATTCAATTCCCAGTTTTTCGTCAGATTTGCGGCTCCGGCAATTTCTCTGCTGTTGTCGGTGTTCGCTTATTTAATCTTAAAAAAAATAACGGGAAAGACTTTGCAGCCGTTAATATGGGCAATTTTATTAAACGCCGTTCCAATATTAAATATAGGTTCCGTTTTGATAGTTTACGGAAATTTGCAGATGCTCTTTTTTTCCTTGACTATTCTGTTATTGATATATTTTATTATTTCCGGCAAAGATTTTTACTGGTATTTAATAGGGATATCCACAGGGCTCGCCTTGCTGAGCAAATACACTGCGGCATTTATTTATCCGATAGTTTTAGCTTTTTTTCTTTTAAGCGGAAAGCACAGGAAATATATTTTAAAAAAAGAGCCGTATATCGCCTTTTTAATATCGGTAATTATATTCGCTCCGGTAATAGTTTGGAACAGCCTTAACGATTTCGTATCTTTCAGGCATCTTATGACGCTGTCGGGCGGCTATAAGAGCTTAGATATAATTTTAAACAATCTTTTTTTGTTTATAGTATCGCAGGCTGGCATTATTTCGCCCTTTTTATTTTTAATAATAATAGTTTCGATGTTTGCAGGTTTATATATAGGCTTAAAAGAAAAAAACGACGTGTATTTAGCTCTTTCCGCCGCGTCTATAATCCCTTTTTTATATTTTTTATATCAATGCACAAAGACTATGGTTCAGCCTAACTGGCCGGTTTTTTTATATTTTCCGGCTTTTCTGCTTGCTTCTCTCGTCGCCTATAGGCTTTACGAAACTTCTAAAAAGAAAATAAAAAAAATAATAGTTTATTTTTACGGTTTTTCATTTTTCACCGGAATTCTGTTTTCGGTTATTATTTTTATTTCTCCATATTATCTTCCGGTAGGAAAACTTTTTAACGTTAAGGTAAGCAAAAGCCCTTTAAGAGATATGCTGGGATGGAAAACGATGGCAGAAGACGCTGATTTTATTTTAAATAAATACAAAAAAGACCGGCTTCTTATAGCGGCAAGAAGATTTCAAACGGCAAGCGAACTTGCATATTACGTTAATGGAAGACCGCAGACGTACTCTTTTAACTATTTTATTAGAAACAACGAATATTCGCTGTGGAATAATTTTAAAAATAAAAAAGGGCGGAATTTTCTTTACGTGATAGATACAAAATACGGAAAAAATTTGGAAAAAAGCTTATGCGAAAATTTTAAGAGCTGTTCGCTCGTTAAGAAAACCGTAATAAAAAATAGATTCGGACAGAAAATCAGAACGGTAAAATTTTATATACTTAAAGATTTTCTCTACAAAGATAAGTATATGTTTAAAAAATTCTCGTCTAAAGAATTTTAAAACCCTTTTTCGTTAAGAACTTTTAAAGGTTCGGAAATCATATCGCCGAATTCCGCTTCTTTTTTTGAAAAGCCGAAGGCTAAAGCCATTAACTGAGTCAGATATACAATAGGCAGTTCGGAATCTTTTCCGAATTTCTCGACTATTTTCGGCTGATTAACGTCTAATGCTCCGGCGCATTTAGGACATATAAGAGCTATAACGTCGGCTCCGGCTTTTTTAGCCTTTGAAATCGTCTGAGAACATAAAGTAAATGACGTCTCCTCGTCCTGAACGACGTTCCTTCCGCCGCAGCACTGGACTTCGTTGCCGTAAAAAATCGTTTCCGCGCCTAAAGCTTCAAGAAATTCATGCATGAACCGTGGTCTTTCGGAATTATCCATTTTAGGTTTTTTATCCGTAAACGTGTACATAGAAGGTCTGGAATAAAGGCATCCGTAATAAGGAGCGACCTTAAGCCCTTTAAGGGGCTTAACTACGTTCTTTTTTACTTCTTCTACGCCTTTTTCGTTATACAAAAACTCGAGGATGTGCCTTGCTTCGCCGTCCGGAATAAATTCCTCGTTAAATTCGCCGGCTTCTTTAAATATTTCGTTGACGGCGGAAAGTTCGTTTTGGTTTTCCTTAACTCTGGCAATCGACCTGCTGAATTCGTGGTAGCATACGGAACAAGCCATGACTAAGTTTTTAGAACCGAGCCTGTTTTTAGCAAGCATCATATTTCTAAGCGGCATATACATAGAAGCCGCCCCTTTAGATTTCATTTCGCCTATTCCGCAGCAGTTATAATCCGGAATTTCGACAAGCTCTATGCCCATTTTTTTTGAAACTAATTTTGAACTGTTATTGTAGGCTCTGTCTATAGTCAATAATGCACATCCAGGATAATACGCCGCCTGATTTTCATTTAATTTATCCATTTATCTAAACCCCCGCTTCGCTGTTTTCAATAGTATTTAATTTACGTAAATAATTTTCTATCGCTTTTCTGGAACTGCTCCAGTTATGAGGCTTGCCAAGCCTTAGTATAGAAAATGCCCTGCCGTCTTTAGCCATTTTAAAAATAGCGTCTCTTTCTATCTTTCCGAACAGTTCTTTCATTCTGCCGGATTTTTGCATTGAGGACGTATGAAGTTTGGCAAGGTCCAACCTTCCATGCCCTATTATCATGTCTTCATATATTTTCTTTACTTCCTCGTCAAGCTTTAATTTGGTTTCAACCTCTTCCGGAAAGTATTTTTTTATAACAAGCGCAAGTGCTTCCATCATTTCTGCAGGATTTACCTGTTTTGGGCATCTCTGGGAGCATTTATAACACCCGACGCATCGCCAGGCAACGTCTATATATTTTTTTAATTCCCTTAAATTTCCAAGCTGCATCATATAAATGAACGCTCTGGGATTGAATCTTCTATATAAAGGCGTTACCGTGCAGCTTGCCGTGCACATCCCGCACTGCCAGCATCTGTTTATTCTGGAACCTGCGACGGTTTTCTTAATTTCTTCAAAAAAACTTCTGTCGAATTCTGAATCCACGCGGGAAATAATAAATGTATTCCAGCGGCCTGAAACATCTACGCCGTCGATAACTAAATTTTTTTCTTCTTTAATATTTTCGTCTTCTATAAGGTGCCTTGCTACTATATGCTCGCCTTTTTCGGCAACAGGCCTGCTGACGCCTGCAGAATTTTCTTTGCCATGCTTTTCCAGAGCCATATTTTTTCTCCTATTTCTATTTTATTGTCGGTTCCAACTTTTCGATACCGAGAAGTTTTTTCATTAAGGTAAATCCATCGGGAACGCCGACCGACAAAGACTTGGATTCGGCGTAAACCATTTTATAAACATAATCCGAATACATGTAACTTAACAATATATCGGCTCCGTATGGGCGTTTTAAATTAAGTCCGTTTTTGCCGGATAATTCATAAAGATAATCAATTTCATCTCGCATTTCCTTTATGCTGAAAGGCATAATATAAGGATTGCCGTCCCATGTTCTTTTTAAAAAATCCGCCATATAAGGCAGACATCCCGTTCCGTTATCCTGCCTGTAAACCCATGAAGTCCACAAAATATTCTTATCGGGTTCGTAAAAATGTAAAAGTTCTAAAGCTAAGTCCCTTTTAACTATAACGTCGTCATATGAAAACAATTCTAAAAAACGTCCTATTCTTATTTCGGCGGACTTTTTATTGTCCGCGAGAATTGCAAACGAATTTTTTAAAGTTTCCACGCTTAAGCCGTTTAAAATTTTTTCCTTATGTCTTCTAATCGAAAAAATCATGGATAATATTTTATCCAGTCTTTCATTTTCTAATTTACCGTCTGTTTCCGATGCGTTTGCCGTATCGTATAAAAAATCCTTTATAATTTCCGTTTTAAATCTCAAAAGGCCGTTAAAAAGCTGTATTTTTTCATCCGGTAAATTTTCTCTTACTATCTCGAAAAATTTTTCTTCGTATCTTTTATCTATTTTGTTATTTTTAAGTATATAAGGCATTTTACCTGTTTTTTACCGCATATGTATAAGCATTCATAGCAGCGGCTGCGCCTTCGGTAATAGAATCGGAAATAGCCTTTGGTCCCGTACAAGCTCCTGCCAAAAAAACTCCGGGTTTATTGGACTTAAACGGAGAAAGGGTTACGTTTTCAGGTTTTAAAAACCCGTGATCGTCAAGTTCAATGCCAAGTTTGGCGGATATTTCCGGCGACTGCGGTCCGCCTTCCATGCCCGAAGCAAGAACTACCATATCGAAAGGAATTTCGAACGGTCCCCTTAACAGCGTATCTTCTCCTTTGCATACGACCGTATTGTCCGGTCCGGAAGTAATTTCCGCAATTCTGCCTTTAACTATCTGCACGTCATGTTCTTCCATCGCTTTCCAGTATAAATCCTCAAAAAAACCGTATGTTCTTATGTCCATATAAAATATATACGCTTCGCAATCCGGAAAATGTTCTCTCATTTCAATAGCCTGCTTTACGGAAACAGTGCAACAGACCCTCGAACAATACTGGTTTCCTACATGTCTGTCCCTCGAACCGACGCAGAGAATAAATGCTACTTTTTTAGGAGGCTTTCCGTTTGAAGGTCTTACGAAATTATTCTCGCCCATCATCCTTTCAAGGTCTTTTATGTCTATAACGTCGTCGAAAAGCTGATAGGAATATTTAGCATCTCTCGCAGGATCAAAATGTTCGAAACCGGTAGCAACAATAACCGAATCAAATGTTTTAGTTTCATTTCCCGAAGCGGACTTTATAACAACGTCGAATTTTTTTCCGTTTTCTTTAAAATCCGAAACTTCGGAAGAATAATAAACTTTGATATTGCCTCCCGACTCGGCTTTTTTAATAAGCTCTCCTATTACGTTGTCTGCCGGCTGCATATCGGGAAACAAAAATTTATATTTGAATTTTTTAGGGTTGCCGCCAAGAAATGAATCTCTTTCGACCAAAGCTACGTTGACTCCCAATTCGGAAAGCATGACGGCCGCATTTAAACCTGCCGGACCTCCGCCTATAACTAAAATATTTTCAGACATAAAACATCCTCCATTAAATCGCCGTGTTATATAATTTTATTTTGCTTTAGAATTAATTTTTCGGATACTCGTATAAATTAACTGTTTTACCGCCGGCTTTAAGTTCTTCTAGATATGCGTTGTACCCTTCTTCTGATTTTTTCCAGTCTATTCCTATTTTTTCGCATAGCGGTCTCCAATCGGTGGTATGCCATTGAAGCTGAACTATTTTAAAGACGTCGGCACCGCACGCCAATGCCGCAAACATAACGTCCGCCATGACCGGAACCTGTTCCGTGTATCCCATAGCTTTTCCTATCCACTGGTTTTTGTCTAACGTCGTGGTGCATCCTGTATCCTGAGTAATACAGACGTCGGAATGTGCCTCTCTGACCATAGGTCTGATTTTTCTGTCCATTACGAAAGAACGTGATGCTTCTCTTTCAGTCAGTATATGTCTGAAACCGAAACCGCAGCAGTCGTACCATGTAGAATAATCCGCCACCTGCGCGCCGAGAGCAAGCATGACTCCGGTAGAAACGGCGGTTCTTTTTCCGGCATATATATCTTTGTCGTAAATGCAGTCTTCAGGAATCATTTTATATGTATGACAGGCCGGATGAACGGTCGCAATTATGCTGCTTAAGTCGTATTTTTTTAACTTTGCAATTTCAAAACGCATAACATGCACCCATTCGCTGTAATGCACGATATATTCGGGAATGACTAAGTCTCTTCCTATTTTTTGCATAATTCTGCGGACTTCGTCGCGCAGTTCTTTATTTTCGACAAGTAAATTTCTCATCTCTTTATAGTCGCCGAACGTAGTAGCACAGTGAAAAAGCGGAAATAAACCTAATTCATAAGCCCTATGCCAGTTTCTCACGGCAACGGCTGCAAGCCCGACCGGGTTGGACGTTCCTGACCCGTGGTAATTCCAAGCGGTGCACGACGTCTGATTCCTTTCATCGACATATTCCAGACCCATCTGGTTCATAAACCACAGCAGAGACACCGGATATCCGGGAATATTACCGCACTGTCCGCAGGATTTGTGATGCCATAATTTATTTGTCGGGATTTTTTTCTTCCAGCCGAGCAGAGTCTCGGCTTCTATAGGTTTGTTTTCGTCTTTTACGTGTATTACCTTAACCTCGCCTTTTGCTTCAAGTTCAAGCAGCCGCTCATGTATATCTTCAAGTTTTCTTCCCGCAGTGTGGATATAATCCGATTTTACGTTTGCAAGACCGAGCCTGTTGCTGATTTCTATATCTATAGCCATGTTTATGTCTCCTTATTTCTTGATTAAAGCTTCGCCGTCTTCAGTCGCTCCGGTTTTTTTATCGTCAAAATTAATCAATGCCGTCCGTCACGAACTCCTGACGTCGTCCACGATATCCTGTATTATTTCGTAAAGCGAAGGATCGACTGCTTCAATTATTTTAAAAACTCCGGCTTCGTCGAATATGTCGTACAGTTCTTTCATTGTTTCGGGGGCAACGTCCCACGCCAAATTAGTAACCTGAAGGGTAGGCATAGGAATTGCTTTTCTTTTTACGGCAAGGTCGGTTGATGCATATCCTATATGAGGACCCCAGTCCGGAAAGAAATCCGGCTGGATCATATCCGGAGAAAGCTGGTTGCCGTATGCGGTAAGTTTTAAGAGCACGCGTGAATATGGTTTTAAAACTTTTTTTGCCGATTCAAATCCCCTTCTAACCGCAATTTCCCTTAATATGGCTATAACTCCTCCCGGACTGTTTAAGAACGGGCAAATCATAGCGCACGTGAAGCACTGGAAGCACGCCCATACATATTCGTCCATCATAGTCCAGATAAGTTCAGGGTCTTTTGATTTCATTTTTTGCAGCACTATACGCGGGGAAAAATCAAAAAATCTGTGGGGCGGACATCCGCCGGTGCAGACGCCGCAGTTTAAACATCCTCTAACATATTCTTCATAACGGAAATCTTTTCTTGCTTCTTCGAAAATCTCTTTTTTTAATTCGGCTGGAACAATACTTACTCCATTTTCATCATATTCCATAAAGCTCTCCTGCTTTACCGTTTTCGTTTATATCTGCTAAAATATCAAACTAAAATACAATAATATCTCTAATAATCATTTATTATTTATATAATATTTATATAATATCACGATAAATAAAAAAGTCAAATTTTATTTAAAGGGTGTCCTCTATA
>JBMFVW010000029.1:0-4443 GCA_049965795.1 Candidatus Acidulodesulfobacterium sp. | reverse complement strand
TATAATATCACGATAAATAAAAAAGTCAAATTTTATTTAAAGGGTGTCCTCTATATTTTCGACGTTTTTCATTGCATCATACTTTGCCCTGCCGTTTCCGCCGCCCATCATATCAAGTTCGTACGAAGAAGCGGAAATATGTTCGTCCGGAACTGTAGGCACCGCGTGTAAAATCTGCAAATACTGCAGAATGGTAACAAAAAATAAACCGCCTATCATATTGCCGAGAAGCGTTAACGGGACATAACCGTAAAGCCATGAAATATATGAAATATGCGAACCTGTGTTTATAGCTATTAAAATTTCCGACGACGCCACTACTATATGGCTGAAAGAGTTCAAATATATCATAAAACCGACGACCCATATGATAAATATTCTTGCAAGGGTGCCGCTTGACGCTATCAAAAGCCACGTCATAAGAGTTATAAGCCAGCCGGCAAATACGGCGCTTAAAATCATTACAAAAGGCGTTCTGTCCATATAGCTGTTTGCAACGCCGTGTATGTGATTAACAACGAAAGACGGAACAATCTGATTTAACGAACCTGCTATTACGAGCGCAAAAATAAAAATACCCGCCATATTTCCCATTAACGTCAGCGACCACAATTTTAAAAGCTCAAAAATTCTGCCTTTTTTTGCGATTACTGCGGTTACCGGAACTAAAAAATTTTCTGTAAAAAGTTCGCTTTTGCCTATCATTAAAAACATGAAACCTATAGGGAAAAAAAGCGCTCCAAGTATTTTTGCCACATCGGCGCCGACTAAAGGAGCCGTCGCTCCGGCAACGTACGAAGAAGCAATTATACCGAAAGTAACGTTCATACCTGCTATAAGGCCAGACATAGACATTTCCAGCCAGCTTCGTTTAAGCCTTGCCTGTCCGACCTCGACCGAAGCCTTAAAAATTTCGGAAGCTTCTTTCCCTCCGGGCTTTTCTATTCCTTTAATAGCGCCGATACGCGCTTTGGTAGTTTCTAAAATTTCGTTTATTCTTTTCGATAAGTATAAAGAATGGTGAATTTCTTCGGCAAGATTGTTTTCTATAAGCGCTCTCACGCCCGGGTCGTCAATTACTTCCAATCCTGCGGTATAATCGTTAATTGCATTTTCTTCTATTTTTAAATCGATTCTAAGCATATCGAGAGGAGCAGAAACCTGATGCGATGCCTCGCTCACGCCCTTCTGGGCTTCCCTGATAGAATTTAAAGTATTCGGCGTTCCTCCGAGTTCGGTTATTTTTTCTCTTATGTTTATAATGTGCCCGCTTTCGGTGGACGCAAAAGATTTTAAAGCCTGAACCAGAATAGGGTCTTTGAGTGTTTTAGCCTGCTCGACGTAAAGATCTCTGCCGGCTACTTCTGCGGCAAGGTATTTTTGAAGCAGGTCAATAGTATCGTGAACGGCTTTGGTATTTTTAGAATTTCCGGAACTTGAACCGCTTTCGTGTTCGTCATTTTTTAAATATAAATCCGTCATAATATTAATTATATATCAAGTCTATTAATTTGACAACACCGGCGCACCCAAAATTTGCCGATAGAAAAATTTAAAGTTCGATAGAATAAAGCGATGATTAATAAAAATTTGGAAGGAAAAGGTGTCTGATTTTTTTTAATTTGATACAGGGACAGAATTGAATTCTGTCCCTGTATTTAGGTAATCTGACACCTTTTCCTATCGGCAAATTTTTGGCGCAAAGCAATAATTGACTAAAAAGTCATTATACTGTAAAATAACTGGTTATGGAACCAAAACCGCCGCAGTCGCTGGCGCCTGCATCCACAAAAAGACTTTTAATTGCTATACTTTCGACTATAGCCCTTGCCGACTTCGGGCTTGGATTAAATACCGTCGTTCTTCCCCTTTACGCAAAAAGCCTCGGCGCAAGCATAATCACTATTGGTTTAATAATCGCATCTTTCGGGTTTGCCCGCATATTCGTAAACATTCCCATAAGCATTATAAGCAAAAAACTTAACTCGCAATATATACATATAGGAATATTGTCTATTTTTCTCGGAGCTGTAGGATACCTGCTTTCAACTTCATATTATCAGCTTTTCTTATTCAGATTTCTTGAGGGATTCGGTTCAGGCATAATCAACACGTCTTCGATGATAATACTGACTAAACGCCTTTATAAAGAAGAAAAGAGGGCTAAAGTTTTAAGCAGATATATGATAGCAAGAAGGCTTTCTATGGGCTCCGCACCGTTTCTCGGCGCCGTAGTCGCTTACGAATTTTCCGATAAAACTGCATTTTTACTTTACGCTATAGTAATGGCCGCCGGATTAATAATAGCTTTTTACAATAAAAAATTCCTAAACGGCATAAATAATATAAACAAAACACCCTTAGAAGATAATGGGGAAAACGTAAAAGAAAACATAAAAATAAAAACTGATAAGGAGAACAACACTCTAAATTCCGGCATATATAAATACGGCAAGAATTATATCAAAACTGCCGGTGCAGATAAGAATGCCGATAAAATTAAGAATATTGATATTAATATTAATTACGATAAAAATTCCGGCATGAATACGCGTAAAAAATATTTTTCGCTTTTGTATAATTTTAATTTTATTGCATTATGTTTTTTAACATTTACTTTTTTCTTTTCAAGAATAGGGTCTAGAAGGGAACTGGTGCCTTTAGTAGGATACAGCATAATGGGTTTAAATAAAGCGGACATAGGACTGCTTGTTTCTATATCTGCGGTAATAGGCGTCGTCCTTACATATTATTCCGACAGAGTTATAAACGTTATGGGAGTTAAAAAATCTATAATAACCTCTTTCATTATTACTGCAGTCGGAGTTCTAAGTTTTATAATATTTAAAAACTTGATATCGTTCGGATTATCTATTATTTTATTAAGCGCGGGCGGCGGATTTTCAGGTCCCGCAAGAAATCTTTATTTAATGGACAGCGTGGACAAAAACCGTTACGACGAGGCAATAGGCATTTACAGAACATTAAGCGATTTCGGTTTTGTTCTGGGACCTGTTGCCGTAGGCGCTGTTTTCGATTACTTTAATTATATAAATGCATATAGCTTAGTTGCCTTTGCATTAATTTTTGCCACTGTTTTATTCGGATTTTTCGCTAAATCGTATAATATTACAAATAATTCTGTTGTTGTGGATTAAATAAATATAAAATAAGGTTTTTTATGCTTTTTTATTTCATTTAGCGATAAATATCGAACATGGCAGCGCATTTATTATTCTCTCTGCCGTACTTCCGAAAAGAATTTCTTTTATTCCTTCTTTATCTCTACCCTTAAAGCCTAAAATTAACAGTTTTTTTCCCGTTTCTTCTATAAAATCGATCACTTCCTTACAAGGAGCGCCTTTTTTAACAACTATGGCAATATTGGACTTTTCCTTTGCAAACCTGTAATTAAGTCCACGCATTACGGATTCAAATTTATCTGCAAGATTTTTTTCGTAATTTTCCAATTCGGCTTGAGTAGAATCTTTTAGTCCCCTGATTAATTTTTCGTCTATAACGTGCAAAACGGTGAGGAGTTTAACTACATCGACAGGTATTTTCAAAATTAACGGTATAGCTTTAAGCGAAAAATCGGAAAAATCGGTAGCAAAAATTATATCGTCGAACAGATTTCTGCAGCTCGTTTTCCCATCGTTCCTGAAATCGCTCGAAGAATGAAACAAAACCCTCCTCATAACAAGTATCGGCCTTTCCGTTTTAATAATTATATCGTACAAAGGAGAACCGTAAAACGAAAAGTACCTCTTATTTTTTGCATCTACCTTTTTATCCAAAACTACAAAATCTATATTTTCGGCTTTTGCTTCATCGGCAATTTTTTCCGCTACGTTACCTACTCTTATGACGTATCTTACGCCGAACCCCGACTTTTCCAAATATTTTTTAATATCTTCAAGCTTTATTTCCGCAAATTTCCTTATCTTTTCTTCGTCTTCTTTTTTATAAACGGAATAAAGGCTGTGATGAAAAACGGATGGATCTATTACATGTATGAGTACTATTTCTTTTAAACCTATTTTAGAATAGTTTATGAAGCAATCAAGATTTTCATAATAAAAATCCCCGAAATTTATAGCATATAGGGCTGTATTGAACATTTTTGTAAATCCTTATTTATTATTTATAATGTATATATGAATAATTTTCGTTTTCCAAATATTTTTAAAAATTTAGTTTAATTATACTCTCTTGTATTACAAGGTGTCAATAAACAAACTGTATCCCCGAAATTGCCGATAGGAAAAGGTGTCAGATTACCCTAAATACGGTGACAGTAAATACAAGGACAGAATTAAATTCTGTCCTTGTCTCAAATTAGATACTGCAGGAACTTTATACATTAATTGACTTTTTTAGTTAATGCAAAAAATAATATCTGGCACCTTTTCCTTCCGAATTTTTCTTTATTATTTCTTTATT
>JBMFVW010000028.1:18070-21746 GCA_049965795.1 Candidatus Acidulodesulfobacterium sp. | reverse complement strand
TGGCTCCCCGAGACGGATTCGAACCATCGACCCAGTGATTAACAGTCACTTGCTCTGCCGGCTGAGCTATCGGGGAATATAGAATGAATATGAATAATGTTATGAATTGCACTTATAAGTTTTTATGAGTAATATGCATAACTGTTAGATAGTATAAATAAAAATTGCCTTCTTGTCAATATTTTTGTTGCGGCCGCCGATATTAATTTTACTCGTTAAAATATTTTAATACGAATACCGCGGTCAGTAAAACCCCTGCAGAGAGTATAATAAAATACAGGATACTCTGTACGGCTATACCGACGACTAAATACAAAATTAAAATGACGCGCTTAATTTTTTTTAGCTCTTCGTCTCTAAGTAAGAAGCCGGCAATAAACGCAACTATTATGTAAATTACCGATTCTATAATAACTGCGTTGATATTTATATTCATAGCGGAAAAGTTTTTATATGCTTAAATTATAATTATATATACGTCCATACTATATTAAAATATTTAGCATATTATTTTACGAATTTTCTATTTTTATTTTACTACATTTTTAAAATACTCTACGGTCTTTTTAATTCCGCTTTCTATATCTACTTTAGGGTTATATCCGAGCTTCGTTTTTGCAAGCGTTAAATCCGGATTTCTCTGTATCGGGTCGTCTTTCGGCAGTTCGACGAATTTAATCTTAGATTTCGAACCGGTGAGCCGTAAAACCAAATCCGCAAAATCCGATATCGTAAATTCGTAGTTGTTTCCCATATTAACCGGTCCTGCAAATCCGCTTTTATCGCTTATAAACAGCATAATTCCGTCTATTAAATCCGATACGTAGCAGAAAGAACGCGTCTGTTTGCCGTTTCCGTAAACCGTTAAATCCTCTCCTCTTAAAGCCTGAACTATAAAGTTTGAAACTACTCTGCCGTCGTTTTCAAGCATTTTGGGACCGTATGTATTAAAAACCCTTATTACCTTTATTTCCGTTCCGAACTGCCTGTGATAATCGAACATAATAGTTTCCGCCGCCCTCTTTCCCTCGTCGTAGCAAGACCTTATGGAAACCGGATTAACGTTGCCGTTGTAATTTTCCGGCTGAGGATGAACCGACGGAGAACCGTAAACTTCCGAAGTCGAAGTATGAAGAACAGGTATTTTAAGGCGCTTTGCGTTTTCCATTACGTTAAATATTCCGAAAACGTTGTCTTTCATAGTTTTTAAAGGATCCCTCTGATAATGCGGGACGGATGCCGGACAGGCAAGGTTGACTATAAAATCGGCTTCTATGTTAAACGGCTGGCTTATATCCCATCTTATCAATTCAAATGCAGGATTTCCGATAAATTCTTTTATATTATTTTTCGACCCGGTATAAAAATTATCCATGCATAAAACTTCATGTCCTTCGTTTAAAAGCCTTTCGCATAAATTTGACCCTATAAAGCCGGCTCCGCCGGTTACTAGTATCCGCATAATTTAATTGTCTCCCTTTATTTTTATCAAAATTAAATTAAATTCATACATCTTCCACATTATATATTTATTCGGTTGTATTTTTAATTAAACCTTTTTCTCTTAAATCGTATTTATTACCATAGCCTCTTCTCGTTATCATGTAAAGTTCGCTAACGTATGTATTGCTGTTGCCTATTATTATGGAAGAATTCATGCTTACGATATCGAATTTGTCGATATTTTCAAGCGTCGTTATGACTATCTCTTCGTCCGGTCTCGTTACCGCCTTTGCGATGACGGCAGGCCTGTCTTTTTCTATTTTTTCCAGCAAAATATTTTTAGCTATAGTAAGCTCGTCTTTCCTTTTCATGCTCCTGGGATTATAGATTACTATTACGAAATCTCCCGACGCCGCCGCTTTAAGTCTCTTTTCTATATCATGCCAAGGCGTTAAAAGATTAGACAGCGAAATAACGCAAAAATCGTTTGTTATAGGCGCTCCGGCTGACGCCGCTACGGCGCAGAAAGCCGGAATACCGGGAACTATTTCTAACGGAACTTTTCCGGTAAGGGATTGTTTGTCTAAAATCTCCAACAGTAAACCGCTCATGCCGTAAATACCGGCATCGCCTCCAGAAACCAAAGCCGTCGTTTTCCCTTCCAAAGATTTTTTAACCGCCGCTTCGCACCTTTTAATTTCGTCTTTCATATTAAACGGAAGCTTTTCCTGGGTATCTTTTAATAAACCGCCGATCTGCTTTAAATAAGACGAATATCCTATAACGGCTTCTGCTTCCGTAATAGATTCAAATGCCTTTTTGCTTAAATGTTCCAGACCTCCCGGTCCGGTTCCTATAACCGTTATTTTTCCATAATTCATTTTTAATTTCCTTAATTTAATAAATTATTTTATCTGTTTTTATTTAAATTTAATATCTTCGATAACGTCTTCGATAACGGCTGCCGATACCGTAACGTTTCCCTTTTTTTGCTTCGGTATCAGGGGAGCGGCATAATTTTTAGCCGACATCGCGGCGCACGGTTCGCATACCGAATATGCACCCGTATATTTAAAACTTGGAGATTTTAAATACTCCGGCAATACCGTCTTATTTTTTGAAGCAAACGATTCAATAAAAGCGTTTATTTCGTCTTTTGAATAGAAATCTATAAATCTGCCGTATTTAAATCCGAAATCTAAAAGCCCGCGCTCGTTTTTTTTATTGTTTATAGAAGCTATATTCCTTACGGAATTTAAAACGACATCGTTTTTTTCTAATATTTCCGAAACAAAATCTTCTATCTCGTTTAAACCGGTATTCCTGTTGCATCCTATCCCTAAAACTAAACGTTTCGGCCTTAATACCGCAATGTTTTTGGACTTTTCTAAACCGTTTAAATCTTTTTTTATAGTAACTATTATAATTTTATGTTTATCGTTAAAATTTTGGGGATTTAATCTTAAATTTTTAAAATCAAACTCCTCCTTTATTCTTATTCTTTCGGCGTTATTAAAATTTTTTACGTAAAGTTTTATACCGCCCGCTTTAAAATTATCTTCCAAAATTATTTCAAAACTTTCGCCGTTAAGCGACGCTTCGTTGTAATGCTTTACTTTTTCCTTAGCATCTTCGATATAAAAATCGAACTTTTCGGCAAAAGCGTCTATAGAAAATTTATTTTGGGAATCAGTAGCCGTTGTAATTACCGGAATAGAATTTTCAAGATATCCGGAAATTTCTTCGGCAAAACGGTTTGCTCCACCTATATGTCCAGAAAGCAGGCTTACCGCAAATTTTCCGGCTTCGTCCACCGTTATTATTCCGGGATCTTTATACTTATTTTTCAGATACGGCGCTATTAATCTGACTACGGCGCCGACGGCAAGAAAAAATATTATATAGTCGAAATATCCCAGTAAAAATTTAACTGCGGAGCCGTCCGAAAGTTTTTTGTATTTTTTTATTTCAAATTCTATATTATTAAAGTTAAAAGGATTTAGTTTCAATTTTTCTAATTCTTTTAATTCATCTAATTCTTTTATCAATCCGTAAACCGCTTTAATTAAACCGTCTTTATTTTCTTCTATAAAAAAATTTATTTTATAATATTCTTCTGCAGATTTTTTATTTATTAATCCTCTGCAAATTTTAGCGGCATTAGACAAAGAATTTTCCGATATTATAACTAATGCTATAAAACTAACTTTTTCTATATTTATATTGACATTGG
>JBMFVW010000028.1:0-17970 GCA_049965795.1 Candidatus Acidulodesulfobacterium sp. | reverse complement strand
CATTGGTATTGGTATTTATATCCGCATAGCCGCTTCCGTAAACGCCGCCCGCTTCGGCATAATTATTATAAACCGGCAGAAGAATTCCTGCAGCCGTGATAAAAGTTCTTGTCATAAAGTTTCGACTTGTTATTTTTAAAATATTTCCCGTTAAGAGCTTCTCCGACTATTAAAACCGCCATATTTTTTATTGAAAATTCTTCGGCTTTTTTAACGACGTCTTTTAATTTGCAGTTTATCAAAAACTGGCTTTTTAAAGATACGTCCTTTGCTATAAGGCAGGGTGTATCTTCACTATAATATTCAAGAAGATCGCCGGTTACGGACTTTATAAGCCCGAAACTTAAATATATAGCCATAGTCGCTCCATGCTTTGCAAGGCTTTTTATATCCTGTCCTTCCGGCATCTTACCCGTCCTTCCTTCGCCTCTGCAAAATATAACGGTTTGCGAAACGTCCGGCAGGGTCAAAATAGATTTATTAGCAGCGCTTGCGGCAAAAGCGGCGGTAACGCCGGGTATGATTTCATATTCCGCGCCCATCTCTTCCAAGTATGCCATCTGCTCGTTTATTGCGGAGTATATAGACGAATCTCCCGCATGCAGTATTGAAATTATCGTTATTCGGCGCTTCCAGTCTTTAGCCGAAGCCGAACCGGCATTACCGTTACCGCTTTCGCTTAAACTTAAAATATTTTCTACTTTAGTTTTTATTTCTTCAAAATTAAGACTCTTTATATCTATTAATTCGGCGTCTTTTTTGATAATTTTAAGCATTAAAGGATTAATTAAAGAGCCTGCGTAAAAAACTGCATCTGATTTTTTTAATATTTTTGCAGCTTTTACGGTCAGCAGTTCCGGGTCGCCGGGACCTGCGGAAACAAAGTATATTTTAGATTTTAAAAATTTATTATTCATGCTATTATTATTAATGCTATTATTATTCATGCCGTATCCTTACAAAAACACGCCTATTAAAATTGAAAAATAATCGAAATCCAAATCGGCTTTCTTTGTGAAATCTTTTACAATCGCCGATTTTTCTATTAAATACAGATTTACTTTGCCGGTTTTGTTTTCCCCGCTTCCGCCGCCTGATACATCTTCAAACGCTTCGAGAATATTTTTTACGCAGTTTCCGGCTTTCATAAAAACTATAATTTGCGGACGCGAAAGCCTTGATTTATCGGCGATAAATTTTATTTCCGCTTTTAATTCGGCTAAACTTTTTTTAAGAGGCACGGATATTAAAACGCTCGCATTTTTAGCTATGTACGGTTCTTCGAGAAGTCCGAAAGAATACAAAAAAGAAGAAACTCCGTTAATAATATTTATATTAATATTTTCATCCACGATTTCTTTTAAGGCGGCGTTAATCCCGAAATATGTGCTGTAAAAAACCGGATCTCCAAGAGTAACGTATGAAACATATGAAACATTTTCGTTTTTTAATTTTTCATAAATTTTTAAGGCGTTTTCTCTGTATAAATCTTTATTTTTGCCCGTCGAACGTTTCATTTCCACCTGCAAAGGAATAAGCCTGTTTTCCTCGATATTCTGCAAGCCTGCAAATTTTACCGCGCTTTTAACTATATCGTAAGCGGTTTTATTCTTTCCTCCGCAAACGTCGGGATAAAATATATAATCGCTTTTAAGCACGGCGTTTATCGCTTTTACCGTAACAAGCTCAGGATCTCCAGGTCCAACTCCGACTATGAACAGCGTTTTTTGCCGGTTTTCGCTACCGCTCATTTTCGCCGCTCCCGCCGTTTTCAATGCCTCGTTTTAAATCATTTGCACTATTGCCGCCGTTATTGCCGCTGCCGCCGTCATCTTTATCGGACTTAGGCGATACTATAGCTTTATTCCTCACTTTTATTTTTGGCATTTTAGAATTTAATTCTTCGTTTTTTTTATCGCCGGTATTTTCTATCTTAAAAGTCATATTTCTTTTTTTGCCAGCAGTTTCGGTTTCAGGTTTAAGTTCGGTTTTGTGTTCTGCTTTAGGCTCTTTTTTAGCAGGCGGATGCGGTTCGGGTTTCGGTCTTTCATAAATTTTAGGTTCTGTTTTAGTTTCAGTTTTAGTTCCTGCTTTAATCAGGGCGTTTTGATTTAAAAACTTTTTAACTATTTTAATAACGTAAATCTGGTTTAAAGCCTGAAAGTATGAAGTTTCGCCGATAGATTTGAGCCTTGAAACGTTTAAGGAAACCATTTCGTATTTAAGCCCTGCGTTTTTAATAAAGTTAATTACCGCATATAATGTTTCTACCGTAACTGCGTTAACTGCAATTACTCCGTTTTCTTTAAGTATATTTAAAGATTCTTTCAATATTCCGTCTATGTTTTCGGCTCCGCCTCCCCCTATAAAAACCGAATCGGCATTAACGCCTTTTAATTTTAAATTTAAACTGTTTTTTAGCGCGTCCGGCAGTTCGCCTAATATAGGTTCTATGTTATTTCTTCCGAATTTTTTCATATTTCTTTTCAGATTTTCAATTTTCTGCTTATTTTTATCGATAGAATAAACTTTACCCCTGAAAGCAAGCCCTGCCGCTTCTATGCTGACGCTTCCGCTTCCGCAGCCCGCATCTATTATAACGGAATCTTCTTTAATTTCCATCATGCCGAGGCTGACTGCCCTGATCTCTTTTTTCGTAGGTTCTCCCGAAGCATGTATGTATTTGTCGTCCTCTATGCCTAATACAATATTTCTATTTATATTATTTATATTAATATTAACCGTATCTTCGGCGTTTCCGGTCTTTTCCGCGCAATTAACGTTATTATCGTAATTATCGTTATTTCTCCTTTTATTATACGCATGATTTCCCGCCTTCGGCGTTTCCGTTTTGTTTTTTTGATTTTTTTCCTTTAATATTACGATATTTTTTTTACCGCTTATATCTTCCAAAATCTCTTTCGTAAAGCTTTTATATATTTTTTCGTTTTTGGAACATAGTTCCGTAAGGACATAAAAATCAAACTTTTCTATAATGCCCTTTTCTTCTAATTCGCCGTATATTTTATCCGGAGTATTTATTTCGTCGGTATATATCCCTATTATTTTTTCGGTATTAATAACCGGATGCAGATCTTCGAAATTCCTTCCGTGAAGACTTAATATATAAGCATGCGTCATAGGAATTTTTAATTTTGAAAATCCTACCTGCATATAGCTTATTGCCGGATATATTTCTATAAATCTTTTTTCGTTTTCTTTCAATCCGCTCAGTATGGCGCCGCCGATGCCGAAAAAATTGGGGTCTCCGTTTGCCAGTATTAAAATATTTTTTTTGCCGAGATTGTCTTTAACGTAATCTTCGATAAATTTTACTTTTCCGTCGTAAAATATCTGCGCATTGTTTAAGCGGGTTATATTTCCGTTGTTCTCCAAGACCAAACTTTTCTTCTCTGCCGATATCTGTTCCCTAATCCATATAAGAAGAGGCGAGTCTTCTTTTTTTGCAAACACGGCATCTATTCTGTTTTTTTTATCGGTAAACAATTCTAAAATCTGCTTTTTTGCAATATCCTGATAGCATGGAGAAACCCCTGCTATATAAACCTTTTTAGACGTTTTTGCCATATTTTACAATCTCTCCCTTTTTATTTCGTTTCCGCCGTAATCGATAAGCAGTATTTCTATATCGACCGAATGTCCGCCTTTAACCGGATCTTCAACTTTAACTTCAACGTCAACATTAACATTAACATTAACATTAACATTAACATTAGTATTAACCTCGACTCCGGCTTCGGTTTCTGCTCCAAAACTCCGGTCTGAGCCGCTCCCGGCGTTTTTTACGATATTATACAATTTTTCGGCAGCTTTCTTTAATAATTTGCTTAAAATATCGTCCGAATAAATACTGAACTCGTCCGAGGTTATATACCCGAAAGCTTCCCGAGAAGTATTAGAGCCGATTATAAGCCCGTAAATACGCTCGGCATCGTTTTCGTTGCGCTTTTTAACCGCTTCTTTTGCAGTTTCCGCAAGAAAGCCTAAATCTAATGCGGTGTATTTAGCATTAGTGTTTCTTGCGCCATGGGCAATTTTAACTATTTTTCCGAATTGTCCGACAAATATAATATTTTTAATTCCCGTTCCCGAAACTTTTCTTAAAGAATACGAAACATAGTCGCCTATTTCTATAAAACTTTCCCTGCGAAGATTCTTAAATATTTTTAAAGCCGCTTTTTCGCTGAATCTTCCAGGCGTAAAAACGCAGGTATTTATTCCGTTCGCTTCTAAAAAACTTAAACACGCTTTAATAGTTTCGAGCCATGCCTTGGCAGATATGGGAACGACGTATCCCGATGTTCCGAGTATGCTTATGCCCCCTTCGATGCCGAGTCTCGGATTTAAAGTCCGTTCCGCAATTTTTTCTCCTTCCGGCACGTAAAGTACCGAAAAAAATATTTTTCCGCGGCTGTCTTTCACTTCTGCCCTTAATTTTAATATTTTTGACTTTAATTCTTCTTCGGCGGCCGATTCTATCATTTTATGCGGAACCGGATTTATTGCCGGAAATCCGGTTTTTACCGGCAGCCCCTTTCTTTTAACCGTTCCTATGCCCTTAGACGATGCAAAAATTATCGTCGAATCTTCGGCTGAAGGACATTTTATTATATTATAAACCAAGAATTTTTCATAATATTTTTTTAAACTTTTCACGGCATTTTTATCTTTTTTGTCAATAACCGTAAAATCTGCACAAATTTCAATCCCTCCGGTTACGTCCGCAAAATCGTCGCCTGAATCCTTTATTAAAACAGATTTTGAAATAAACGGTTCCGATTCTTTGTGCTCTAAATTAAATTTAGATAAAAATGCAACTTTTAAAGAAGCATATTCGCCGCCCGGCATTTTTATTTCTACGGAATCAAATTTTTTGTCTTCAAAATAGTATCTTATAGACGCCTTTACAGCCGCAGCGCTTGTGCTGCCGGTGGAAAACCCTTTTCTTAAGCCTGGTCCGGACAGTATGGAGCCGCCGCCGGTTCTTACAATCGATATTTTCGCCGATTCCATTAGAAAGAAGTCCCCACCGTAAAATTAACCCCTCCGGCCGGCCAGTAAGGTTCTCTCGTAAGAATAAAGCCGTATGAAAAACTTATCGGTCCTATAGGCGAAAGATACATTATACCGGCTCCGGCAGATTTATAAAGCGCTAAAGGCCTTACGTCCGAAGTATCCAAAAAAACGTTGCCTCCGTCCTGAAAAACAAAGAAATTAAAACTTTTATAAACCGGCACATTCAGCTGAAGATTGTAATTTTCCATAACGTCTCCGCCTATAGGGTAACCGTAAGGATTTAAGTTGACGAGTCCTATAGAATCCTGCGGGAAACCCCTGACGGTCGTTCTTCCGCCGAGAAAAAACCTTTCGTTTATCGGCACCTGGGAAGTAGGCGACAGCGGCCTTATATAGCCTAATCTTGCTCCAATAAGAAAATCGGTATTATATACGAAAGGAATATACTCTTCCGAATGAAAATAGATTTTAAAAAAGTTAATCTGGGAATCCAGCAGAAAATTCGAATAAGAAAAACGTAAATCCGTTAAATTTCCGGAAGTCGGATTGAAAATATTATTTTTGGTATTATATATTAACGAAAGCGAAGCAGAGCTTATTCTTGTAAAACCGTCGTCTCTGGGCGTAATTTCGGCGCCGGGGTTTAATCCCGAAAGAAAATCGTAAAACATTCCGTACGAGAGCAAGCCCTTAAAGTATCTGTCAAATCTTCTTATAAGCGAAAAATCGGCTCCTTCTTTATGCATAGTGTAATTAAGCGTTATTACGTCGGTATCCAGTCCGCTTGCGTTAAACGCCAGCCCCCTGTATCCGTATATTGCAGGGTCGTAATAGTTTAACAGGAGATTGGTATAAATAGCGCTTTTTGAAAATCTTAAGGAAAGGGATTTCCCCGAGCCGAAAAGATTGTTGTTTTCAATCTGGATAAATCCTTTATATCTGGTGTATGTTCCGTAACCTGCGCCAAAACTTAAATCCAGCGGTTTTGCATCTTTAATCTTAATTATTACCGTTTTTTCTGAAACTTCGTTTCCGGGATTTTCTATTTTAATAACGACCGAATTAAATATACCCCTTTTATAAAGCCTGTTTTGAGTTTTAAGTATTTTACGCTGGTCGTAAAACTGCCCTTTTTTGAAAAGCAGAAGACTTTCGATAAAACCAGTTTTAGTCACTGTATTGCCGGTTATTAAAATCCGTTTTATCCTAACCCTCGGCCCCGATTTTATTTCATAGTAGATATATGCATTTTTTTTATTTTTTAAAAACTTTACGTTCATTTTAACTCTTGAAAAAACGTACCCCGAATCCGATAATTTAGTGGAAAGTAGCTCCTTTCCGTTCTCGGCTGTAATTATACGGAAAGGTTTTGCTTTCATTTTTAAAAAATAATTAGTCAGGGCTGCATCGCTTTTAAAAATAGCAGGAAGTCCGGTAATATAAACTTTTTTCACAATGGTAGGAGTTCCCGAATTTATATTTACGGTTACCGCCACGCTTTTTTTATCCGGAGAAAATTTTAATCTATAAGAAATTCTTGCAGACAGATAGCCTTCATTGTCGTAATAGTTTTTAATATTTTGAACATCGTTTTTAAGCCTGTTTTTAAAGAAATATTCCCTGTTAAAAAAAGATGTAACGCGCGTTCTCATAAGACGCGTTACGGTTTCTCTTTTAAAAGGTTTGTATCCTGTTATGTATATTTTAGCGATTTTTACTTTGCTTCCTCTATTTACCGAATAGTAAAGATTTATCGTCTTATCTTTCTTATCTTTATTTTCTTTAAATGAAACCTTAGCAAAAAAGTGTCCCCTTTTCATATAATATTTTTTTAAAACCTTTTTAAAAGATAAAAAAGTGCCTTCGTCGAATATCAATACGTTTTTCATTTGCAATACTGAAGTTTCTGCAAAATTTTTACTTAACGGTTTTATTCCTTTAAAATGAAACAATATTTTATAGCCGGGGTGAACCTTAAATGTTATGACGGCTTTTCGCTTAGAAATATAAGTTATTTTAGGACTTACTATTATAGCGTTCAAATATCCTTTATTTTTGTATAAATCACGTATGCTTTTCCTTAATTCTCTAATTTTATTAAAATTAAGCGGCTTGCCGATAAGTTTTTTAATTAAAATTTCGGCCCTTTTTTTCGGATAATATAATTTAAATTTTACGAATATATTGGAAATTATAACCGGTCTGCCGTGAATAATTTTTATATTTACCTTATAAGCTTTCGGCTTTTCATTTAATACGGCCGTTTTTATGCTTACTTTTGCCGACGGATAACCGCCTCTGAACATAATCTTTTTTATTTTTTTTATGCTTATAGTTTTATAATATTTATAAATTAAACCGCCTTTTTTAAAAGGAATGGATTTTATTATCCGTCCGCTTGAAATTCCGGTATTTTTAAGTCCTTTTATATTAATTTCTTTAACGTAAATTTTAGGAAAAAAAACGAATTTCAAATAAATTAATTTCAATTTTTTATTTATATTTGCAAAAACCGAAATGTTGGAAAAATAGCCCGAAGCATAAAGCGTTTTAATAGTTTTTTCCAAATAAATCATGGAAAATTTTTTTCCGGTTTTAATATAAAAAAGGTTTTTTATATTGCTTGCTGGAATGCCGGCAGGCACTCTGTAATTAATGGATTTTACCGTGTACATGCAGGCGTTTATGCCGTAAATATTAGCGGCTTTTAAGGCAAAAACTTCTTTTAACGCAAAACATGCGCTTAACGCCGCAAATAACAGTAAATAAATTATAATTTTTCTTATTTTTATCGCAATATTCATTGTTTTATTTTTTAAATTTTAATAAAATCTAAAGTGAAAAACTATGTTGCCGCCGATTTCGCTGTAAACGTTTGAATTATTCGGCGCAAGCTCGTTATTTTCCCACACTCCTATAACGGAAATATGAGGCGTAAGCGTATAAGTAATAGTAGCGGACTGGGACGACTGAGAAGAAGCAATATCGCTGTATGAAACCGACAGCCGCTTTGTCAAGTTTTTAGAAACGGTTACCTGGGGGGCGGCGCTGTGGGTTATTGCAGAATAACCCGGCGTTACCGACATATTTTTAAACCCGAAATAGCTGGATATAGTTCCGGTTACGCTCTGTTCGACGCTGCCGCCTATTGCCGAAGCGGCTTCCGAAGCGGCTATTCCTCCCGCCGAAGAAGCATAAACAGAATTTGCAGTAGTGCCGAGTGCAAGCATCGAAACGATACTTAACTCCGAAAGAGGCGGGGTCGAAGAAAGATTTACGTTAAAATTCAGCATAGAACCGCTTGCGTTCATTCTTATCATATACTGGTTTATATAAGTTCTTGCCGCTACGTCGAACGTAGGATTTATTTTATACCTGTTATTAAAATCTAAATTTGCATATGCAAGTTTCAGTTCTGTTCCCCTGAAAAATATATCGCCTTTTTCGGCATTAGCCGTTCCTATAATCACGGGATTATCGAGCGTGCCTATAATATTAAGTCTTGCGCTGAAATTAGTATTTATTATATTATTTTTTATCTCTATTTTCTTTTTCGACACGACCTTTACGTTCAGTTTCGGATTAATTAAGCTTACATGGGACGACTGGGTTACCGCGCTGTATCTTTTATAGCTTAAAAGGAACGACGAAAAATTTATTTTCTTATCGTACAAAGCTTTTTTAATTTTTACTCTGCCGTATAAAACAGGATTGTCCGGTCTGCCGGAAAAACCTAATTGTCCGCTCATTTCGGCATAAAAATAATCGGACGCCCTGTAAACCGCAGAATTAAAATTAGTTTCCAATCTATAATAAGAGGGCAAAAAATTGTGAAGCCTTATAATGCCCCGAGCCGAAAAAATGCCGTTAAGCATCCTGAATCTTGCTTTTTTAATATAAATCATATTTTTATTAAACGTAACTTGGGCAAAAATTCTCGAAACAACGAAAGAAGAATAAACCGACGGTTCCACCAACCCTCTTTTGATATTTGCAAAACCGTATATTTCCGGAGACGCGAACGGTCCGAATATAACGGCGGAAGCTGTTGCAAATCCTGATGAATTTATTATCTTATTCGTAAAAATTCCGAGAACCCATAAATCCGTTCTGTCGTTTAATATTATATGGTATTTTTCGGGAGTTATATACCCTCTCAGCTGAAAATAGTTATTGCCGCCTTTCAGCTTAAAACCGCTGAATTCAACGGTTTTGTCAATATAAGATATTTTAATATTTTTGGTATTCTGCAGAAAAAAAGGACCGTGTTTTAAATATACGTAATCCAATTTGGAAAACAGATACGAATTTTTAAAATTAGAAAGTTTTCCGCTGCCGAAAATTCCTCCGGACAGTCTGAACAAAGTTTTTCTGTAATTAACGCTTAACAGCTTTATATTAGTAATAAAATTGTAAGGATAACCTTTTTTCAGCAAAATTTTAGCCTTCGTGTCAATCGCGTTATCCATCGCATACAAATGCAGTTTCATTTTTCTTTTAGACGAATTTACGACGGCTTTTATGGCGCCAAGACGGTAATTTTTAACCGAAACTTTTTCGGCGTCTACCGAACCTGAAATGTCAGGCAGATTAAAAGTGCCGCCTATATGCAGATCGGCATCGGCGGTTCCTTTCACAGAATATTTTTTTAAAAATTTAAAATTTAAATTTGAAAAGTTAATGCCGTTTGAAACTATGTTTATATTATAATTATCATAGCCGCTGCCTTTATGCCCGTAAGCGCCGCTTTCCGCGGTTCCGTTAAAATTCAAACTGCCGTTGGCGTTAAAATATGCCCCGCCGTATAAACCTTTAAGTTTATATAGATTCAATATTTTTTTAGTAACGGAAAATTTAAAATTAACCGCACTAATATCTTGACCGTATAAAGCAATTTTGTTTGAATTTCCGGCAACCTTTAAAATAGGATTTTTTAATTCGCCTTTAATATTCCCGCCGGAATTAAAAACGGCAAAAAAATCATAATGTGCCGCTGCGAGGTTTTTTGCATTAAAATACCCGTTAATCAGCTCCTTATTCGAAATTTTATCTTTATAAATTTCTCCTTTAAAGTTAAATCTTCCCGCTCCGTTCGTACCCGTTTCTTTTAGTCTTACTTTTTTTATTATAACCCTGCCGCTTCCGGTTATATTAAAATCGGCCTGCCCCGTAAACGGAGCAATATATCGGTTAATAAAAAGTCTTTTAAACCTGTTTTTAAAACTAAAATCGGTATCGTAAAATCCTCCGGATATAACGCCTGTCAAATTTCCGTCGCCGTACGGATCAAAATAGCGGCTTTTATATTCATTTATTAAATCTATTTTCGGAAGTTTATTGTAAGAAGTTTGAAAATCAAAGTGTAAATATTTTTTTTCGTAATTTATTTTGCCGCCGAAAACACCTCTTATGTTTCTCGATAAAATTCCTGTATTTTTTATAATAACGTATTTGCCGTTTACTAAAACCGCTCCGTTAAGCGAAATTAAGTTTCCGTAACTAATTCTGTATATCTTATTTACTCCTTTTTTGTTTTTAAATTTAAGCTGTTGAACCGGCTTAGATAAATTTATCTTTGTAATATTAGCAGCGTAGAAATTCTTGCCTAAATTTAAAAAAGTAGTTATACTGCCGTCAGCCTTGCCTTTTAACTGAGGAATTTTTTCGGTATCGTAAAATTCTATCAGCTTTCCGACGTCTATTTTTTTTAATACGGATTTAAACCTGCCTTCTTTTTCGTTAAGATTTATACTGCCTTTAGAACTTAACGTTCCGTTAAAAATTTTAAGGTTGATTTTTTTGAATATTATCGTATTATTTTTGTTTTTTGCTCCGTTTTGTTCATAAGTACATATTATTTTTCCGCTTTTAAAATCGCCGCCGGAAAAAACGGTATTTTTTAAGGTAATGACGGCTTTAGATTTTAACCTTCCGGTAACCGCTCCTACCACATTTAAGTCTGCCTGCAGTTTTCCTCTTAAAGCGGGAAGTTCATTAAAACGCTTAGAAAAAAAAGAAAGGTCGTTTACTTTCAACACCGTTGCGTCGTTAATTTTTTTAATAATTTCCGGAAATAAAATTTTCTTCTTTAATTCCAAAATTCCGCCGGACGAAACGTTAAAATATTTATTTCCCAATATCACTCTGCGGTAATAGATAAAACCTTTTATATAGTGTATCTCCTGCGCGCTTGAGCGGTAAACGCCGCCATATTTTAATTTACCGGATTTTAAAAATATATAAGGAATATCGTATTTAAAATATACGCCCGCGTTTTTGTAAATAAAAGGGGTTTTAGAAGGCTTTTTATAAACTGTAAGATTTATTTTCTTAAGATTAATAAGTATATTTTTATCTATGTCGTTAAAGTTAAAACTGCCGCCGGATATTTTTATTTTATCGAACGACAGCGAAATTAAAGTGTTTGGATGTCTGACGGAAAATTCTTTTATTACAGAACCGATGTTTTTATAGTTATAAAATTTATTATTTTTTATTAAAACATTTAAATATGGATTAATTATATTTATTTTATAAATATTTAGTTCTCTGCGGAAAATATTAATATGTCCGACGTTTATATCGATTTGTTTAATTTTTCCCAAATTTTTAATTTTTACGCCGTAAATACTTATTTGCGGAGAAAAAATAGAAAATTTTATTCGTTTTAAAGTTACCGTTTTTTTAAGTTTTTTAGAAAGGTAAGAAGATATATATGTTTTTGCTATATAGCCAAAATAGGAAGAGTCTAAAAAAGAAACGGCGCTTGCCGAAATTGCGATAATAAGAAACAGCAGGACTGCAAGATAAATTTTAAGCTTTTTGTCATATTTTTTCATCTATAAATTTATAGCCTACGCCTCTTATAGTTTCAATAAACTTAATAGATTCGTCTATCTCGATATTAGACCTCAGCCGTCTTATGTGAACGTCGACGGTTCTAGGTTCAACGAAAGAATCGCTTCCCCATACGTTATCTAAAAGTTTCTCGCGCGAAAAAACGTCACCTGCGTAAGTCATCAAAAAAATAAGAAGCTTAAATTCTATAGGACTGAGTTTTATTTCGGCGTCTTTTACCATTACGCTGTGTTTAAGAACGTTTATGGTTATGTTTTTAAAACCGAAACCGTCCGATATTTTCTCAGCCTTAATATTTTCTGCAGCGTTTGCCGGAGGCACCCTTTTTAAAATAGTTCTTACCCGCGCCAGAAGTTCGGCTACCGAAAAAGGTTTGGTTATATAATCCTCCGCTCCGGACTCAAAACCAAGCACCTTATCGACCTCTTCCTGCTTTGCCGAAAGAAATATTATGGGAACAGCGGAAAAATTTGCCGTTCTTTTTATTCTTTTGCACACTTCGTAGCCGTTGATATCAGGAAGCATTATGTCTAATATAAGAAGATCAGGCTTAAAAACTTCCGATGCCCTTAATCCGTCGAATCCGTTAAACGCAAACTCTACTTTATAGCCTTCTTTCGCAAGATTGTATTTTAAAAGCTCTACTAGATCCGGCTCATCATCTATTATAAGTACATTAGCTTTATACATATTAAATAATACAACACAAAACAAGTTTCATGTCAAGATTTTTCTAATTCGCATCTATCTTACTTCTTACTTCTAGTATCTCGTCTAAACCTTTTAAAAAAGCGCCGAAACAGTCAGGATCAAAAGCAGCCCCGGGTTTCATTTCATCTTTCATTATCCTGAGTGTTTCTTCAAGCGTATGGGCAGGTTTGTATATTCTTTTATTTATAAGTGCATCAAAAACATCAGCTATCTTTGCAATCCGTCCTGAAAGAGGTATCGCATCGCCTTTTAAACCGTTTGGATATCCGCTTCCGTCGTAATTTTCATGGTGGGAGAGCGCTATAACGGCACCGTCCTTTAAAGTATTCGATTCCGAATCTTTTAATATATTGTAACCTATAACCGTATGCGACTTCATAATTTCAAATTCGCTTTTATCCAAACGTCCCGGTTTTAAAAGAATACCGTCGGGTATTACGACTTTGCCTATATCGTGCATAGGCGCGGAATTTAATATATTTTCCTGATAAACGACATCCATCCCCAGTTCTTTTGCTATAATAGACGCAAAATGGGACATTCTAAAAATATGGTTGCCGGTGTCTTCATCTCTATATTCCGCTAAAACCATCAATCTGGTAAAAGAATCGTGTTCCATCTTATAAACATCGTCTATGGATTTTTGATAGTACGATTCTATTGCAAGAGTTATATCTATGGAAAGTATTTTCTGGACGGAATTAAGTATAGATATAGATTCTTCGCTGTCGATGCCTTTTTCCCTGCAGCATTTTATAACTGCGTCCGTTATAATGGTATTGTAATACCCGTAGCTCCCTATATATACCGAAGGCGATATTTTATAAACGTAATGCGCAAAACCGACTACAACCCTGTTTATAAAATAATTTTCGTCGTACGTCAATCCGAATAGTTGCTTTATATAGTGCGACTGAGTAAGTTTTAACTGTTCTAAAAGGTCTGGTCTTGAATTAATAATTTTGGCGGTTTCTTCAATATTAAGAAGATAGTCGTAAAAATCCGAAGCTATTTTTAAAGAAATATTTTCTATGCATCCCTTTATTTTACCTATGCCGTCTATGTCTTTTTGCGTAAAATGAGTCAAATCTCTTAAAAGTTTTATATTGCTTTGGGCAAAAAGACCGTAAATACCCATAACTCCCTTTTCGGTCATTTTATTTTTTTCCAATATATCGTCTAATCTGCCCATCAATCCTCCTTATCCTTAAACCGTTTTTTTAAGTTTTCTTTCTGCCGTCTTCTTCCGATTCCGACGGATCGGCTATTTTTAAACTCTGATTCATATTTCTGGGATGAAATTTTGCATGCTGCTCCTTTAAGTGAGATATATCGGTATGCGTATAAATTTCCGTGGTAGAAATACTCGAATGTCCGAGCATCTGCTGAATCGACCTTAAATCCGCCCCGCCGCTTAAAAGATGTGTAGCAAAAGTATGTCTTAGCATATGCGGGGTTATATTTTTATCTATTTTAGCCGACAGCGCAGCTTTTTTAATAATCTTCCACAAACCCTGCCTCGTTAAAGGCAGTCCTTTTTCGGTAATAAACAGATAGGAACTTCCGGCATTTTTAGATTTAACCGCGTATTTTTGCCTGAGCGGCAGATAAATTTTAAGCATCTCTTTAAAAGGTATTCCGAACGGCACTATCCTTTCTTTAGACCCCTTGCCTCTTACTCGCGCAAAGTTCAAATCGAAATTAAAATTATCCAGCTTTATACCGGCAAGTTCCGAAATTCTGAGTCCGCTCGAATACAGAAATTCTATTATGGCTTTATTTCTAAGGTTTTCAAATTTATCCGCATCGGGGTCTTTTCTTTTTCGTATTCTTCCCCGCCCCTGCCCCGCAAATTCTACCGATAAAATTTTTCTTATCTCTTCTTCCGTAAGAAAATCCGGCAGTTTCTTAGCCGTAAAAGGATACTCTATGTCTTTAAAAGGAAATTCCGCTATAACGCCGCGTTTAAATAAAAATTTATAAAATCCTTTAATAGAAGAGTAAAACCTTGCCCTTGTTTTTCCGCTTAAATTAAGCTCTAAAAGATAAGACAGAAAATCCTGAAAAAAAAGCGGCGAAAGTTCTTTAAAATTAATATTTTTGTCCTTTATGAAAGCGTGAAACTTCATTAAGTCCAGATAGTACGAAGAAACGGTATTGGGGCTTAAACCTCTTTCTATTTTAAGAAAAGATATATAATTTTCTATAAAAGTCTCAAGTTCGTCTTTTTTAATCCGAATCTGCCCGGCATTCATATTTTTTTTGCTTCTTAACTGCATCCGAATAAAATTCCGGCGTTATGTTGTTAATTATACGGCGTTATCAGCTTTACTGACTTAACTGACTTAACTGACTTAGCTATATGGGCTATCTTAGTAAATTATATAAATTTCTTCAAATAGTCTAATATCAGGTTAAAATCCAGCATTTTAAATTCATACGTTCCTATTCCTTTTATCAGCACGAATTTTATCTGTTTATCCGCCACCTTTTTGTCTAATTTCATTGCATTTACATACTGTTCCGGAGTAAAATCCGGAATATCCGCCGGCAGACCCGAATTTATTATTAAATTTTTAATTCTATCGGCGTCTTCTTCGCCGCATAATCCGAGATGCTTAGACAGTTTAGCGGCAAAAACCATTCCTATAGCTATAGCTTCCCCATGCTTAATATTTTCGTAATTATATAATGTCTCTATTGCATGCCCCAAACTGTGTCCGAAATTCAAAACGGAACGAAGTCCCGATTCCTTTTCGTCTTTGTTGACGATATCAGCCTTAATTGAACATGACCTTTCTATTATATGAATTAAAGATTCTTCATCGTAAGCAAGTATTTTTTTGTAATTAGATTCAAGATACGAAAAAAAATCCGCATCTAACGCGGCTCCGTACTTTATTACTTCCGCAAATCCGTTTGCCAGCTCTCTTTTATCCAATGTTTTAAGCAGATCTACGTCTATAAGGACGGCTTTCGGCTGGTAAAAAGAGCCGATAAGATTTTTTCCTTTAGGATGGTCTATACCGGTTTTCCCGCCCACGCTCGAATCTACGTCGGCAAGCAAAGTAGTCGGAACCTGAATGAAGTTTATTCCCCTTAGATAAGTAGCCGCGGCAAACCCCGCAAGGTCGCCTGCAACCCCGCCTCCTAAAGCTATTATATAGTCTGATCTTTCCATCCTTTTATCTATCAGGCGGTCGTGAATATCGGAAAGATATTTAAGGCTCTTGGCAGATTCTCCGTCGGGAAGTATTATAAAATCAAAATTTTCTATTCCGCATTTTTTAAGAAAAGCGGAAAATTTATCTCCGTATAAACCGTGAACGGTTTTAGTAGTTACGGTTAAAAAACCGGCTTTTAAATTTATAGCGGCTGAATTTAAAAGCGAATCCGTTTTACCTGCGGAAATTCCGCCGATAATTCCGGTGTCGATAATAATGTCGTAGCCGTTTTTCTTTCCGCTTGATTCCGGTTCAACCCTGATTTTCATACCATCGGCATTAAAGCTTATAATCTAATAATTAATTCGCACTCATTATTAATTATTATTCTTTAAAAATAATTAATATATAATAATTTATATATTTTATTTTATAAATAAAATTTTGTCCAATATTTTTTAATGCCTTAATCCTGCAAAAGAAATTTATAAATATTTATAATTATTTAACCTTAGCCGACTTAGAAAATGAATTTTTTGAAAAATTCTGTTTTTTTGAATTTCCGAAACGAGATGAATTTAAAGGTTTTTTTGATCCTGAAAAATTTCTTGAATCTTTATCTTTATTTTTATCATTAAAAAAGCCGTCGGTTACGGTGCTTGCGCCAAAACGGCTCTGCCTGTCTTGTCTGTCGAAAGTTTTACGATGCGTCTGCGCCGTCCTTGATCCGCCGTTAAATTGTCTTTCCGAAGTGAAATTATTAAATTCGCGATGGCCGTCTTTAACCGGTAAATTAACATTTGCGGGAGGCACGAAACTGTCGAACATAACTCTCGGTATTTCCCTTTTTATAAATCTTTCTATCTCTTTTAAGAAACGCATTTCTTCCCTGTCGACCAAAGAAACTGCTTTTCCGCTTACCCCTGCTCTTCCCGTCCTTCCTATACGGTGAACGTAATCTTCGGCGGCATTAGGCAGTTCAAAATTGACTACGTACGGCAGGCGGTCTATATCTATGCCTCTCGACGCCACATCAGTGGCCACCAAAGCCGTCACCGAACCTTCTTTAAACTGATTAAGCGCCTTAATTCTCGCAGGCTGGCTTTTGTTTCCGTGTATGGCAGTCGCCGAAATTCCGTCTGCAGCAAGCTTATCGGCAAGCCTGTTCGCTCCATTTTTAGTGCGCGTAAAAATCAGCACTTGTTCCCATTTATGATGCTTAATAAGGTGTGACAGCAGATGGCTTTTTAACTTCTGAGAAACCATATGGACGCTTTGATCTACCAGCTCCGAAGCCGAATTCTGTTTTTCTCCCTGCACGAAAGCCGGATTGCGGAGAACAAACTCGGAAAGCGACTTGATTTTTTCCGAAAAAGTAGCAGAAAATAATAGATTTTGCCTCTGTTTCGGCAGAAGCGCTATAATTTTTTTAATATCGACTATAAACCCCATATCCAGCATTCTGTCCGCTTCGTCCAGAACCAGAATTTCAATTCCGGATAAATCCACCGTTTTTTGTCCGGCATGGTCAAGAAGTCTCCCCGGCGTTGCCACTAATATATCTACATTGCGCCTCAGCGCTTTTATCTGCGGAACTATGCTCATTCCGCCAAAAACCGACGTCGATTTAATCGGAAGGTATTTCCCGTATGTTTTCACCGATTCCTCGACCTGCACGACAAGCTCTCTTGTAGGAACCAGCACCAAGCATCTCGGCTTAGACTTTGACGAAACCTTCCTCTCCGCCCTCTCCGCATAATCTTTCTCCGAAAGCATATGCAGTATCGGAAGAGTAAAAGCCGCCGTCTTACCGGTTCCAGTCTGCGCTCCCGCAAGAAGGTCCTTTCCCGAAAGCACTATCGGTATAGCCTTTGCCTGAACGGACGTCGGATTTTCGTAACCCGCATCGGCTATCGCCTTCATCAAATTTTCAGATAAATTTAAATCTTTAAAACTCATTTCTTCAATCGTTTTTAACTTTTTTAACATTTCTTAAAATCCTCCCGTTTTTATACAAATTAACACTGCGAATAGTTTTAGAGGAGTATTTAAAGAGATGCCTTTAAAGGGATACTGCGCTTCCAACCTTAACAATGTCGATAAATATATTTTTAATATTTTTTTATTTTTTAATTATACTCCATATATAGATTTTATGCAAATACCTTTTTCGGCCGCCCTCTGTAATAAAGGTGTCAGA
>JBMFVW010000027.1:0-22229 GCA_049965795.1 Candidatus Acidulodesulfobacterium sp. | reverse complement strand
AGTGGGGTGGATGACAGGTTTTGAACCTGCGACCACCGGAGTCACAATCCGGGGCTCTACCAGCTGAGCTACATCCACCGTGAATAAAAATAGAAAGTATTTTATTATTTTAGCAAATTTTAGATTAAATTAAAATATATTTTTTGGATTTGATTTATTATGTCTAAAATAAAGCGTCAATGCCGAGGGTTTTACCCGAATCTGTAAATATCAAGACTAATTCGCATACTATAAACGTCAGGTTTATTCCTAATTCCGAAGGACTGACCCAGTACATGGCGAGCAGATAGTTTAAATTTAAAAATATTGCAATAAGCGAAGCTATCCTCGTAAGAAATCCCGCTGTTAAAAAAATGCCGGCGAATAATTCGCCCATAACTATTAAAATAGCAAATAAAAATGCATTTGGAACGGCAATCCGGCTTAAAAATACGCCGTAAAACCATAAAGGATCATGATTTGCAAAATATGCAAGTTTAACATGAAAATTTGAGAAAAATTCCGGATTTACCTTAAAGTGTACAGCATAAAGAAAAAACAGCCCTATATATATTCTTAAAAAAGCATTCCAGATATTTGAATTTTTTGCAGCCATTTTTGAATTTTTTATATATTAAAAATATATTTCAATTGTTAATTTTTACCATTATAATATAAAATAATTAAAAATAAAATCTTAAAATTCTTGCATAACTTTTCTTTTTTGTATATTTCAATATATTATAACGACTGTTTTATGATATAATTTAAATTATATTTTTAAAAATTATTAAATTTTATATAAAGTCAATAAGGAGGATAGCGCAATGAACGTCGATTTCGTCGTTTCTAAGAACGGTAATTTCAAAAAAATGCTTTCATACGGGCAAAGTCCGTGGCTGGATAATATTTCAAGATGCATGATAGATTCGGGCGACCTTGAAAAATTAGTTAAAAACGAAATAATCACCGGCATAACGTCAAATCCTTCCATATTTGAAAAATCTATTAATTCTGGAAAATGCGGCTATCCCGACAAAATTAAAAAACTTGCGTCGGAAAAATTAACTCCTTTTGAAATATACGATACTATAACAAGGGAAGATATAAAATCTGCTGCTCGAATACTTAAGCCTGTTTACGAAAAAACCGGCGGTAAGGACGGGTTCGTAAGTATTGAAGTTTCTCCAGACATAGCAACCGATGCAAAGACCTCGACCGAAGAAGCTCTCAGGATTTTTTCGCTTATTAACGAAAAAAACATCCTTATTAAAATACCGGCTACTAAAGAAGGTTTAGAAATTATACCCGCCCTTATCGCTAAGGGAATCAACATTAACGTTACTTTAATGTTTTCTTTAAATCATTACATTGACGTAGCAAATGCTTATATAAAAGGATTAAAGACGGCTTATGCAAACGGCTACAATGTATCCGGCATACATTCCGTCGCAAGTATTTTTATTAGCAGAGTGGATACTTTGGTAGATAAAATGATTAATGATTTAATTGGCGGCGAAGCGGCAAATGACCCTGACAAAAAAGAGAAACTTGCCGGTTTAATCGGAAAAGCAGGTGTTGCAAATTCAAAAATAATTTTTAATAAATTTAACGAAATATTTAACGGCGAAAATTTTTCGGCGTTAAAATCGAAAGGCGCAAATCCGCAAAGACTTTTATTTGCCAGCACGAGTACGAAAAACCCGGCATACTACGATTTAAAATACGTCGAGCCGTTCATAGGCAAAAATACCGTAAATACCCTGCCGGACGAAACCATAGAGCATATTGCTGATCACGGTAATATAATGCCCGATACCGCTTCATTGGAATTCGACGAATCGTTGAAAGCAGTTAGCGAACTTATGGAATTCGGGATTGACTTAAACAAAGTCGGAGAGAAACTTCAAAACGACGGAGTAAAATCTTTCGAAGACGCATACGAAAAACTGTTGCAGTCGATAAAAAACACTGCGGGTATTTAACGTTTATTTTTTAATCTATAAGATTTTATTTTCCGCATAGTAAAAAGTGAATTAATCCCACGCTTTTTTGAAAAGTATTGATTGATAATTTTTAATATTTAAAAGAGGTAAACATAATGGAATTAAAAAGAAATTTTGAAGCGGATAAATTGGGTGAAAACGAATTAAAATTTTTAAAAGATTTTACTAAAAAATGCCGCGGCGATATTTTAAAAATGACCACGATAGCATCTTCCGGGCATCCCGGCGGTTCTATGTCTTCTATAGATATTTATGCTGTTTTATACGGTTTTTGCAGCATAGATCCCAAAAACCCTTTTAAACCGGAAAGAGACCGTATAATAGTAAGCCACGGACATACTTCGCCGGGTGTTTATTCTGCCCTCGGAAATTACGGTTTCTTCGACGTCGAAGATGCAATTATATCTTTTAGAACCGCAGGTTATCCGTTTGAAGGACATATTGAAAAAACAGTTCCCGGGGTAGAATGGGATACAGGCAACCTGGGACAGGGTCTTTCGGCGGCTTGCGGTTTTGCGTTAAGCTCAAGGCTGCACGGTTACAATAACCAAATATATTGCGTAATGGGCGACGGAGAACAGGCTAAAGGCCAGATAGGCGAAGCAAGAAGATTTGCGGTCAAGTATAAATTGGACAATCTTACCGTAATAGTCGATAAAAACGGACTTCAAATCGGCGGTAAAACGGTTGATGTTATGCCTGATAATATAGAATCTAATTTTAAAGCCGACGGATTTCACGTTATCGAAATAAACGGACATGATTTTAACGCAATATACAGGGCTATAAAACAGGCTCATTCAATTAATTCTCCGGTAGTTATCATAGCCGACACGGTTATGGGAAAAGGTGTTTCTTTCATGGAAAATCAGGCTAAATTTCACGGTGCGACGCTTAATTTGGAAGATTGCAAAAAAGCACTTGCGGAATTGAATGAAAAAGACGATTTAGAAGAAATTATCGCTAAAAAGAAAAACGGTTTCAGCATAAAACCTCTTCCTAAAAGAAATAATAATTTCTTAATATTAAATGACGACGGAAAGAAAATAGTTTACACACGCGAAAAAAATACCGACAACCGTTCCGCTTTCGGCAATGCTCTTGCCGATATAGCAAATACTTATAAAGAAAAAAATGCCGGACAAAAAAATATACCATTTGCCGTATTCGACTGCGACCTGGAAGGATCGGTCAAAACAGGAGCGTTTAGAAAAGCTTTTCCGGATAATTTTTTTGAATCAGGAATAGAAGAACATAATACGGCGGTAATTTCAGGTGCGATTTCGACTGATAATATTATGACTTTCTTTGCAGATTTCGGCGTTTTCGGCGTTGACGAAACATACAATCAGCAAAGGTTAAACGATATTAACCATACAAACCTAAAGGTAGTCTGTACACATTGCGGAATAGACGTCGGCGAAGACGGAAAAACCCACCAATGTATAGATTACTTCGGTCTTCTTAACTCGACATTCGGATTTAAAGTTATATTGCCGGCAGACCCAAACCAGACAGACAGGGCAACACGCTATATAACTTCACACGAAGGAAATTTTGGAGTAATAATGGGAAGGTCTATAATTCCGGTCATACTAGATGAAAACAGTAAACCGTTTTTCGGCGAAAATTATGATTTTAAATACGGTAAAATGGACTTAATAAGAGACGGTAAAAACGCTGCGATAATATCAACAGGCAATATGCTGCCTCATGCTTTAAAAGGATGGGAAATGCTTAAAAAAGACGGTATAAACGCAATGCTTTTAAACGTTTCGTGTCCGAGCGACATTGACGTGCAAGATCTTAAACTTGCCGCTAAAACAGGCTTAATTGTAACGATAGAAGATCACAACGTCAAAACCGGAGTAGGAACAGCGATAGGTTCAATGCTTGCAGAAAACGGCATATCGGTAAAATTTAGAAAAATGGGTGCAAGATTTTACAGTTCATCCGGCAAACCCGAAGATTTATACAAACTTGCCGGCCTATCTCCCGAAGACCTCTATGATTTCGTTAAAAAAGAGATTGGTTAGCTTCGCCGGACTTCGTCCATCTTTTACTGCATAAAAGCCTTTTATATATGCATTAAAAGATATGCTCGCAATGATGTTAAATTAGGAAAGGGTGTCAGATTATATAATATATAATCTGACACCCTTTCCTTACTGCATTGTTGCATCTATTATGCTACATTATTCCATTCCCTGCCGTCAGCGTTTATTAATCCGTCTGCTTCTTTCGGCCCCCATGAACCTGCATCGTAATTCGGAAAAACGGGCGGCTCCGTTTTAGACCAGCCGTTCATTATAGACGTAATCAACTGCCATGCTATAAGCATGTCGTCATATCTTGCAAAAAGAGTCTGGTCTCCAAGTATAACGTCGTATATCAAACGTTCATAAGCATCCGGCGGCGAGAGCCTAAAAGACAACTTGTAGTTGAATACCATATTGACCGGTTCTATGTCCATAACGAAACCGGGTTTTTTTGCACCGATATTTATTGATATGCCTTCGTTAGGCTGAATCGTTATAATAATAGAGTTTTGTTTTATATTTTCTATACCCGCTTTAGCAAATAAACTGTAAGGAAGTTTTTTAAAATAAACCGCTATTTCCGTTTTATGCGTCTTTAATCTTTTTCCTGCCCTTAAATAAAAAGGTACGCCTGCCCATCTATAATTATCGACGAATAGTTTCATTGCCGCATAAGTATCCGTCATAGAATTAGCCGCTATGCCTTCTTCTTCCTTATAGCCCACGACCTGCTTGCCGTCTATTACGCCCCTGTCGTACTGCCCTCTGACGGTATATTTCTTAACGTCGTTAAGACTTAACGGCCTTACGCTTTTTAGCAATTTTACCTTTTCGTTTCTTATATCGTCGGCATCGAACAAAGCCGGCGGCTCTATCGCTACTAAAGAAAGCAGCTGCATCATATGATTTTGCATCATATCTCTTATGGTTCCCGATTTGTCGAAATAACCTGCCCTGAGTCCTACGCCTATAGATTCTAATGCTGAAATCTGAACATGGTCTATATATTTATTGTTCCAAATAGGTTCGAAAATCGCGTTCGAAAATCTGAACGCAAGAATATTTTGAACTGTTTCTTTTCCGAGATAATGATCTATCCTGTATATGTCTTCTTCTTTAAACACGGACAGCAGATGTTCGTTTAGTTCCTTTGCGCTTTTATAGTCGTATCCGAAAGGTTTTTCGATAACTATCTTAGAAAAACCTCCGCCCTTAAAGCCTTCCGAAACCAAATCCGCATTTTTTACACCTTCTATAGCATCGTTATAAACACTCGGGGGGGTAGAAAGATAATATACAATGTTTTTTGGTATTTTATATTCGTTAGCTTTAGAAGTTATAAATTTGCCTAATTCAGTATAGCTTTCAACTTTGTCGTATAATGAAGGTAGATAGTAAATGTGCTTTGAAAACTTTAGAAAATCTTCTTCTTGTATAGGCCTTTTTCTGCAATGGCTGTTTAATGAATCAAATATAGATTTTCTAAATTCTTCGTCATTCATCTTTGTTCTTGCAAATCCTGCTATAACGAATGATTCAGGAAAAAAATCTTCTTCCCATAAACTGTATAGAGCGGGGAAGATTTTTATATGCGCAAGGTCTCCGCTTGCGCCGAAAATTACGATGATGGACGGTTTTAAATCTGCCATTTTTTTCTCCGTAAATATAATGTATTTTATTTTTGCAAAATAACTCTTGCGGGAGCTCCGTTTGAATCTTTGATTTTTACCGGAAGAGCCGTTAAATTATATTCTCCCGGTTCTACGTTAAAAAGATTAAGTCCTTCGATTATTACTACGCCGGCGCCGAGCAAAGTTTTATGCGTATCGTGGCCTATATGGTAGCCTTCTACGGAAAGGTAATCTACCCCGACAAGCACAACGCCTTTTTCAACCATATATTTTGACGCTTGCGGATTTACGCAAACATAATCGGTATGAAAATTTTTATCTCCGCTGTTTATCCATTCCGAATTTTTTGTTTTAAAAAGCAGCCTGTCGCCTTTTTTAATATCCAAAGGTTCTATAAATTCTTTAGATATAGGAGAAACGCCGGGCGGCACTTCTATTACCCTGCAATTACCGATAAGCTTATTTAGGTCAAGTTTGTCTATTCCGATTCCATCGTCAACAAAATGCTTTGGCGCATCTATATGCGTCCCCGTATGAACGCCGCAGGTAATTTTACTGTTATTTGCCGCAGCCCCTTTTTTTATCTGAGAATAATTGTCTATCTCTATAGCGGGATCGCTCGGCCAGTGCAGCATGCCGTCCGTTATTTCCATACTTACGTCTATAAACATATAAACCTCTAATTTCTTTTATTTTTATATTTATTTTTCAATTTTAACATTTTTTACTTATGTATAGGATGTCCGCCGAACTGATGCCTTAAAGCGGAAAGCATTCTTGCGGCAAATGAATTTTCCTGCCTCGACCTGAAACGCATAAAAACGGAATCGGCAAGTACTGGAGCTGGAACGGCTCTATCTATAGCTTCCTGCAGCGTCCATCTTCCTTCTCCCGAATCGTCCACGATTGGTTTAAGGCTGTTAAGTTCAGGATCTTCCTTAAGCGCGTTATGTGCAAGTTCTAAAAGCCATGAACGCACTACGGAAGCATGATTCCATAAATCGGAAACTTTCGTAAGGTCTATATCGAAATCGCTGGCTTTCATAATTTCAAAGCCCTCGGCGTATGCTTCCATCATGCCGTATTCTATAGCATTATGAACCATTTTAACAAAATGTCCGGCGCCGTGCTGTCCTGTGCGCATGTAACCGTTTTCAGGAGCAAGTGTTTTAAATATGGGTTCGCAGTGCTTAAAGGTATCTTCGTCGCCGCCTATCATCGAACAATAGCCGTTTTTTAATCCCCATATGCCGCCGCTAGTGCCGCAATCCATAAACTTAATATTTTTATCTGCACATACTTTCGCTCTTCTTATTGAATCTTTATAGTAGGAATTACCGCCGTCTATAACTATGTCTCCGTTTTGCGTGTATTGTAAAACTTCGTTAAGCATATCGTCCGTAGGCTGGCCTGCCGGAACCATGAGCCAAATTACTCTTGGAGCCGTTAATTTCGAGACAAATTCCTTAATGGAATTTGAGCCGACGGCGCCTTTGTTGATAGCGATTTCTTCTTTAGACAAGGTTCTGTTGAATACTACTACTTTGTGTCCTCCTTCAAGCAGCCTGAAAACCATGTTCATTCCCATTTTTCCGAGTCCTATCATTCCTAATTCCACAATTAATACCTCCTTTTTTAATTATTTATATTTATTATGTTAAATTTTTACAATATTTATCATTTTTGAACATTTCCGCTTAAACTTTTACCTACTTCCCTTATAATATCTAAAGGTATCGGCATTATCATAGTAGTATTATTGGTAGACGAAATTTCATTTAAGGTCTGCAAATATCTTAACTGAAGCGCCATCGGATTCTCCGCTATAATTTTAGCTGCATCGCTCAATCTTTGCGCCGCCTGAAATTCGCCGTCGGCGTTAATTATCTTTGCCCTTCTGTCTCTTTCAGCCTCAGCCTGTCTTGCCATGGCTCTTTGCATATCCTGCGGAAGGTCTATCTGCTTAAGCTCTACTACCGTAACTTTAATGCCCCAGGAACCTGTATGCTTATCTAATATATCCTGAATCTCCATATTTATTTTTTCTCTTTCCGATAAAAGTTTATCGAGTTCTCCCTCACCGCAAACGCTTCTTAAAGTAGTCTGCGCAAGCTGCGATACGGCATAATCGTAATTGTAAACCTGCACTATTGCATTCAGCGGATCAACTACTTTGTAATAAACGACTGCGCTTATTTTTAAAGTTACGTTATCTTTTGTAATAACGTCCTGCGGCGGCACATCCATAGTAATTATTCTAAGGGTTACCCTCACCATTCTGTCGATTACCGGCCAAAGAAGAATTATGCCAGGTCCTTTAACTTTTATAGCCCTGCCGAGCCTGAATATTACAGCCCTGTCATATTCCGCTATTATTCTTACCGCATTTAAAATAACGATAATTGCGACTATTATAATGACCGCAAAAAAAATTGCGCTGTCTCCCATTTTATTCTCCTTTTAAATTATAGTTATATAATATTCAAATACCGGCTAAAATAGCCGGATTATAATTCTATTGGTTTAGTTAAAGATTTGTATTTTTAGGCTTCTTCAGGTTTAACTTTAAGCCTCAGTTTTACGTCAACTTTGACGACCGTAGCTTTGTTTCCTTTCAATATTGCATAATCGGAATAAGCCGTCCACAATTCGCCGTTAATTAAGATTTTGCCGTCTTTATTTGGATTTACGTCCGAAACGACTTCGCCGGTTTGATTTAATAAAAGAGACTCGCCGGTTTTCACTTTCGTTTTATATGCTTTATATCCGAGATAAGCAAAAATTGAGACAAAAACCGTGAGGGTAACATAAGTAGGAAGGACTATTCTTATGAAAAATATCGGTACGTTATGCACTATATAAAACAGAATTATAGTGCCTATAACGAAAAGTATGGCGCCGGCGCTTGTAAAAACGCCGTAACTCATAGCAAAAAAATCGGTTATAACAAGCATAAAAGCTATAAATATTAGAAAATCCGCAAAATAAACCATTAGACCTGTTATTATCAATTTTTATTATATTTATATATATTATATCACATTTATTTAAAATACAATTCCCTGATTTTTTTCATATCTTCCCATGTCTCTTTTTTTGCAGAAGGGTTCCTAAGTAAATAAGAAGGATGATAAGTAGGAATAACTGTTATTCCGTCATAATTGTAAGTTTTTCCTCTGACCGAAGATATAGAACCTTTACCTTCACCTATTATAAATTCGGTTGAAAATTTTCCGAGAGTACAGATTATCTCCGGTCTTATTACAGCTATCTGTTCTTTAAGAAAAGGCGCGCATGAAGCTATCTCGTCTTCCATAGGGTTCCTGTTTTCCGGAGGCCTGCATTTTATAATATTGGCGATATAAACTTCTTCTCTTTTGAGATTTATGGATTCTATTATTTTTGTAAGAAGCTGTCCCGCCCTGCCTACAAAAGGTCTTCCGGTATTATCTTCTTCGGCTCCGGGAGCTTCTCCTATGAACATAAGTCTGCTCTCATGGTTTCCCTCGCCGAAAACTATATTTTTTCTTGTTTTGCTCAATGCGCATTTTGTGCATTTATCGACTTTTACTTCACGTAATAATTCTAATGCTTCCCGTTTATCGGAATATACTTTCTCATTGTTGTTCAAATGCGGATTCATAATATTATCCTGCGTTATATAAGGAAATTTATTAATAAAATCGGATGCGGCGGAAATTAATACGAAACTTTCTTTATTGCCTGAAAAAAAATAATTTATATCTTCAATCAACTTGTTTAATTCGTCTTTTTCTTTCATTTATAATTGCAGACATACAATAAAATAAATAATGCACCTATTTTTACAGACTTTAAAGATTTAACCCTAAGGAAAAGGCTTTTAAATTATTTTCGGCTCCTTTGCCTTCGGCAAGAATGCTTTCCACGGCGATTCTGTCTATAGGGATTTCGGCTTTTGCAAACAATATGCCTAAAGCGATTATATTTTTTTGCGTTAAAGAATTAAATTTTTCTAACGAAATGGCGTCAATATCGTAATAATATATATGTTTTGTAACTTTTTGCAGTTCCGAAACTATAAATGATATTTCGGGATATTCAGTTTTGCCCATTCTTACGCTTATAGGAATATAGGGGGTTTTGTTAAAAATAACTATCGAATCTTTATTTAAGTATTTTATACCTCTCAAAGTTTCTAACGGTTCTAAGGATATCAAAGCATTTGCTCCTCCCGACTCTATCATAGGCGAGTGCATATTTTTGCGCGGGTTATTCATTTCGGCAGCGTTTTCGTAAAAAATATATTTAACGAAAGTTTCTACGTAGCCTTCTCTTTGAGCTCCGCCCCTTCTTTCGGAACCGGAAACGTCTTGTAAATCCGAATTCAGCGCCGCATTTTTCATCACCGTTCCCATTGTGATGATACCCTGTCCGCCCAAACCTACTATCGCTATATTAAATTTTTTCATATTTTTATATATATATTTAATTAAATTCTACTTTGCGTATTGCGCTGTTAGGACATATTTCATAGCATACTCCGCATTTTACGCAAGATGCAGGATCTATATAGTAATAATCGCCGCCTGTATCTTCGTCTTTTTTCAGGATAATCGCCGGACAGGCAAGTTCTACGAAACATTCGTTACATTTTACGCATCTGGATTTTTGAATTTCGTATAAAGATTCTCCCGTTTCCGCAACTTTAGAGCCGTTTTTAAGCAGGCTTTTATTTCTTCTAATCTCCTGCAAAATACATTCTCTTTTAGCTATTAAAACTTTTACGCCCGGTTCTTTAAGCGCGCTTTTAATCTGGGAGGAAAATCTCTTAACGCTGTTAGGATCTAAGCTCTTAACATAAGAAACGCCGAGAGATTTAACTAAGTCTTTTAAATTTAAAACATTTTGCAACGGTTTGTCGTCTATATCTTTTTGGGTGGAAGGTGTCTTCTGATGTCCGGTCATAGCCGTCCAGCTGTTGTCGAGAATAATATAAAGAATATCGGCTCCGTTCTGAACCGCGTTTAGCAGAACCGGAATTCCGGAATGATAAAAAGTTGAATCGCCGACTAATGCTATAACTTTTTTGCTTTTGTCAAAATTGCTTATAGCCTGTCCTATACCTAGTCCTGCATTCATACAGGTTAAAAAATCCATTGCATTGTACGGCGGCAAAAGTCCCAGCGTATAACAGCCTATATCGCCGGCTATAACTACGTCTCTTTCTTTTTCCTCAGTATTTGAAAATCCTACGGCTTTTAGAATCGAATAAAAAGTTGCGCGGTGCGGACAGCCTATACAGAACGTTCCCGACCTTTGGGGCAGTTTATCGGATAGCTCTTTATCTTTTTTAACGGCAAAATCGAAAGACGCCGGCAGAGGTTTTTCAAGAAACGCGCTTACACCTGAAATAACGTCGTCTAATGTAAGCTCGCCCGTTCTGCTAAAAAATTCTTTGCCGTATATAATGCCTTTAAAACCTATTTCGAAAGCTATCTTTTTAATCTGAAATTCCAAAAAACCTTCTGATTCTTCGACTATAACTACTTTTTCCAACCCTTCTAAAAATCTTTTAATCAGTTCGTCGGATATAGGAAAAGAAAAGCCTAATTTTAATATCTTATGGTCATATGCACCCAATAAATCGAAAGTTTCCATTAAATGCGCGTAAATAACGCCGGAAGATACAAAGCCTATTTTAGATGAACCGTCATTAATAATTTTATTAAATTTTGATTCAATAAGATATTTTTTTAATAATTCGTTTCTTTCAAGATATTTAGCATGATTTTTAACGGCAAGACTAAAAAGATTTAAATAATTTTCGGGATCTTTTTTAAAATCGCCTTTAATATTATTCCTATCCCTCATATTTCCGAAGCGGAGGGCTCCCGCATTATGACACAAGCGGGACGGCGCCATCAAAACTATTCCAAAAGAAAATTCTTCGGATACGTCGAAAGCGTCTTTTGTAAAATCTTTTGCTTCCTGTATATTTGAAGGCTCCATAACCGGCATATAAGTATGGAGGCTGTACCATCTGTCGTCCTGTTCGTTAGAACTGCTCGGTGCGCCGGGGTCAGATCCTATAGCAAGGACTAAACCGGCTTTTACGCCGGTATAAGCTAAAAACTGCGCCGGTTCGCTTGCTACGTTTAACCCTACGTTTTTCATGGCGCAAAGCGATCTTATGCCCGACCATGAAGCGCCTATTGCGCCGTGTAGGGATATATGCTCGTTGAGGCTGAATTCCGTATATAAATTTTCAACGTGTTTTTTATTTTTATCCAATACTGCGATAATTTCGGATGCGGGTGTTCCGGGGTACATCGAAGCATATCCTATACCCGCTTCCAAAGCGCCGCGTGCAATAGCTTCGTTTCCTAATACGATAGCCTTATCGCCTTCAGAGCCGTTTACAAATAGATTGCTTTTCGCCATTTTTTTTAATTCTTTCTTTATTTTCGGGTAAAAACATTTGAATTTTCGTCCGTAATTTTAATTACAACACCGTCGAAACCTAAATTATCTGTCGTTTTGATAAAATCGCTTAAAGAACCTTTTATGTTTAATTCTTTAACGTTTAAAAACAATTTTTTATTTTTTGACTTTATATATTTTATGATGCTTTCGTCCGGATTTACTCCGCCGTAATTAATAAAAAAACTATCCGCTCCTATTTCTATAAGTTTTTTTGCCTTTAAAAAATCGACTGGAGAGAACGATCCGATTACCGCTCCAAAATTAAATAAATCAGCCTGAATATCGGTCATCAATCCTCTTTTCAACATTAATCCGAGCCCGAGTATATCGATATCGTAAACGGGTTTTGCAGATTTAAATTCTGTTTTTAGAGGATGCACTCCTTCAAAAACTATTATGTCTTTTAACCCTATCTGCTTAAGAGTAATTAAATCGGACAGGAGTGATATCCTGTTTCTATCTCTCATGTTAAAAGCATAGGCAGTTTTAACTTTATGTTTTTCTATTAAATCCCTGCATAATAATAAAGCGTTAAAACCGAAATTTTGTTCTATAATTATCTGAGGTAAGGAATTATCTGTCTCCGTATTGTTTTGCTTATTGTTTTCGATAGCGTTTAATAATTCAATTAAATTTTCTTCAAAAACAGAATAGCTTTTGCTTACCGGAGTTTCAATTTGCGGTATAATTTGCATACGTATATTTATATTTCAGATAAATTATATTTTTGTTCTTGCAGTAGAATGGCCGTAATCTCTGGGTTCAAAAATTTTATTAAGATTGTCTTCTTCGGAATATTTTTTCAGCATCTCGTAAGATTTTACGAATACGCACTCTTTGTCTTCGAATACTTCGCAATTATCGCCGTTATGCCCTTCACAAGGACCGTTTAGAAGGCCTTTGGGACATAAAGTGACGGTGCAGACTCCTCCGGTAAAATTTAACCTGCATACGTCGCATCCTCCGCATAAAGCGTAATATTCTCCTATGTGTTCAGTCTGCGCTATATACTTACTGTCCGTTCCCGAAACTACCTTCTTTTGTATAAACTCTCCTATCGTCTGCACGCCTGTTCCGCAGGACAAAACGACTACGGCTTCAGCTTCTTTAAGCTCGTCTTCTACGAAACGTATATCTTCTTTTAACACTCTTTTATCGCACGGTTCGTCGATCGATATAGTAAACGTAACCTCTTTTCCCGAAGCCTCTAAGTGTTTTTTCATTTCCTTAACTTCTCTGCTGCCGCCCGTCAGACAAACCGAGGCGCAGGAAGCGCAGCCCACGACGCCGATTTTTTTATATTTCTTTAAAGCTTCGTCTATTTCTTGTATGTCTTTCTTTTCAGTCAAAAACATTAACTAAACCTCTATTTTATTTATATAAATCAGGATAAACCCGAAGGTACGCTCGATAATCTGACTTTAACAAATTTAACCGTATTTCCTTTATGAATTTTAAGCGTAATAATCTGCCCAGGCAGGAATGAACTTATAAGTTCTTCAAGACGCGAAAAAGAATAGACTTTTCTGCCGTTCAATCTTGTTACTATGTCTCCGCCTATTATATAATTAATGTTTTTCATCGCTATAATTTTTTTACCTGCAACAAGACCTGCCATAGAAGCAGGACTGTTTGGAAAAACTTTTTCTATAAGCAATCCTTTGTGAACATGTTTTATACCCAGCAATATTGCCATACTTTTAGTCAATTTTATAGCTTCTATTCCAAGCCAAGGACGAATAACTCTTCCATACTTAATTAATTCAGGTATGTCTCTTTTGGCAAGATTGATAGGAATTGCAAATCCTATATTCTGGGCATGGTTTGCAAGCTTTGCCGTATTGATTCCTATGACGCGGCCGTTATAATCAACAAGAGGTCCGCCAGAATTTCCAGGATTGATAGCTGCATCTGTTTGTATTATATTTCCGTAAAACCTTGCAGAAGGAAAGAACAAAGACCGTTTTAAGCCGCTTACAATTCCGGTTGTTACGGTCTGGTAAAGATTATACGGATTGCCAACCGCAATTACTCTTTCGCCCACCCTAAGATCGTTTGAATCGCCTAAAGTTAAAGGATTTATAATTTTACCGGCCGGATTTATATGTATAACCGCAATATCCGACATAGGGTCGGTTCCTACGATGCTTGCCCTTATATTTTTATATTTAAGAAAACTGATAAATATCTTGCCCGCATTTCCAATAACGTGAAAATTAGTAAGTATATCTCCGTTTTTGTTTATAAAAAATCCGGTGCCTATATCTTCTTCCGGCATAATAGCGCCGTTCTTAAGCCTTGCATAGCCTAAAACTTCTATATGAACTACCCCTGATTTAATACTGTTAAAAATGCGCTCGACGGTAGAACTATCCGAATTATATGCTATTGCGTATTTGACTAAAAAACTGCCGCTTGTAAATAAATTTAAAATTAAGGATAATAAAAAAACTGACAATAATTTATTAAATTTATGCGGCTTCCTGCAACTCATTTTTAACCCCCTTCCACTGTCTTGCCTGATGCATAAATGCTTCAAGCCTTAGCATTAAATTAGTACTTTCCTGTCCGTCAAACCATAAATTTATCCACGGAAAATTATTAAGGTCTTCTCTGAATTTTTTAGATACTATCTGAACTATGGAACCCGGCATACAATGGAAAGGATGAATGCTTATTACGCCTGAATACCCTTTTTTTGCAAAGTCTACCGATTCGCCCACGGTAAGAATGGCTTCGCCTCCAAGTGACAAATCAAGGTATTTTTTTGAATAAGAAAGTATATCTTTTATGCTGGTTTCTTTATGATTTCTCAGCAGTTTTTTAAACGGTTTAAACATGCCGGTTTCATCTTTTCTCTGATAATAATTAACAAGAAAGCTTAAAAAAATATCTTTTACTTTCCTGCTTCTTAAAGCGTTTACTGCATATTCGTGGGTAGTAAAAGTTATCCATTTATACGTCGGAACTACCGAAACTTCGCCCCCAAGCGCTTCTACCTTTTCTATCGTAAAATTGTTGGTAAACTTGTTAAGCCTTAAAAATATTTCGCCGACTATTCCTATTAAAGGTCTGTCTTCATCTTTTCGAGGAATGCTTTCAAATTTTTTGGCGCATAAAGCCATAGTATCGTAAATATCTCTGCCTTTCTCGGTTGCCTCTACTACAATATTTATGCATTCCCTATAAACGGAAACCGTATCGCCTTTAGAAATCTCATAAGGTCTCACCCTGTACAAAGCTTTTTCAAGGGTATCTACGGCTACGCAGCCCTGCCATGCGACCCTTCTAAATAGCGTAGCTTTGTCGCCTATGAAATCCGTATAAGATTTTTTAGCGCTGGGAACGACGAATTCTACGTCAGTATAGCCGAGATTATCGAGAACCATCTCGTGCAGTCTGTTATATTGGCCGAATTTACACGGTCCGGGAGAGGTCGGCATAAAAAAAGCCGATTTCTTTGCATCGAAATCGGGTTTTTCTATAACTTTGATAATATCTCCGGTAGTAACAAAACACGGCATACATTCATTACCGTTGGTAAACTTAAGCCCGAAATCCAGTGTGGACTCGTCAGGCTCGTCCATAACCGCCGAATCTACGCCGCATCTTCTGAACGCAGCGCTTAAAGCATATGCCGCATCAGACATATAAGGTATATACACTTTTTTATCAAAAATATTCGTATTGGTATGGTGCATATAAACTCCAGAATTAAATATATTTAACCGTTATATCGTTATGTTATATTTAGTTGTATTTTTATTACTTTTGCTCATTTACATTATAATAGAGCATTACGATAAAGTCAAATTTGCAAACCTTAATACTGCAATAGAAAGTTATCTACTCGGAAAAGGTGCCAGATTTTTTTCTGCATTAACCAAAAAAGTCAATTAATGTATAAAGTTCATGCAGTATCTAATTTGAGACGGGGACGGAATTGAATTCTGTCCCCGTATTTAGGTAATCTAACGCCTTTTCCTATCGGCAAATTTGGGTTGAACTAAACCGTTGCAAATAATCTGTGCATTTAATAAAATTAATCAATATGAATTTAAAAAAAGTATTGATTATTTATAACCCAAAATCCGGTCGTTTTTCTGAAAAAAAACTCTATTATATATTAAATTTTTTTAAACATAAAAATATTTTTGCTAATATTCTAAATATATTAGAAGCCTCAATAGAAAAAGAATATATAGAAAATTCTTACGATGCGGTTTTAGTAGCCGGCGGAGACGGAAGTTTAAATTACGTTATAAACACAATGGTATACTCGAAAATTCCTATAGCTCATTTGCCTATGGGAACGGTTAATCTTTTTGCTATGGAAAATAAAACCCCGCATTCTTTGAAAAAAGCCCTCCCTGAAATCATAGAAACATATAAACCGGTAAAAATAAGTTTGGGACTGGCAAACGAAAGATTTTTTTTTGCTATGACAGGCATAGGACTTGATGCTTTTATTGTCAAAAATATGGAAGAAAAAATCAGAAAAAATAAAAAAAGAATTTATAACAATTTTATGAAATATGTCAGTTATATTTTAAATATAATAAAAATGACTAAAAAATACAGATTTTACGATTTATGCATCAAAAACAGCACGGAAAAAATTACCTGTGCAAAAGAAATTATCGTTTCAAATATACGCTATTACGGAGGCCCCTTTAAAATATTTCCTAACAATTCGCCTTTAGACGATAAATTTCATATTAGAACAGTGCAAAATGCCGCCGGAACTATAGACGTAATTTTTTCCATATTAAAATCCCTGATTTTTTATAAAAAATATTCAAACAATCCCGATTTTTATAAAAAAGATGATGAAATAATTATAACTTCTATGGACGATTTAACCGATAAATTAATATATTATCAGTGCGACGGAGAATTTGCAGGAACACTTCCGGTAAAAATAAAAAAAGCAAAAAACGCAATAACGATGTTAATAAATCCGAACTATTTTCCGTTATCGCATCAATAGAAAAGTCATTTTACGTATTGCAAACTGCGGGCATAAATACTAATTAAATGGCTTACGGGAACAATTTTGCCATACTTTGAAATTCCGTTCTGGTCTTTTAACGAAAACATACATCCGGAACAGGACGTTAATATTTCCTGAGGAGCCGCTTCTTTAATTTCTTCAAATTTACGCTTAGTGATTTTTTTGGATAAATCGTAATGCCTGACGTTAAACATTCCGCCGTTACCACAGCAATAGTTGTATTTTAAAGGTTTCAATTTTAATCCGTCAATTTTATCTGCAATTAACCCCGGTTCACCTATAAATTTTTCATAAGACGAAGCCGGTTTAAAATCGGGCATATTTGAAAGATGACATGGAATATGGAATACCGCCTCGGTTTCCTTATCCAATTTTCCTTTTTTTATATCTATTCCATGCTTTTTGAGTTCGTAGAAAAAAGACCAGATACCGATTAATTTTTTTGAAAAATCCTGAACTTCGGCATAATTTTCGTCGTTTTCGTTAAAATACTTAGGATAAAGTTTATTTATCGAATAGGAACAAGAAGCACAGGAAGTAACTATATAATCTAATTTTTTGCCCTTAAATGACAAAGCGTTATTAACGGCAAGCTCTTTAAAAGATTTTAAATCGCCGCTTGATATAAAAGGCAGTCCGCAGCATCCCTGCATTTTAGGCACTAAAACTTCTACTCCGTTTTCGGTCAAGGAAGCTGCGGTATCAATAGATATCTGAGGATATATTCCGTTAAAAACACATCCGCTGAAATATCCGACTTTAAAAATATTTTTAGAGTCTTTTAGATTTGATTTGCTTGATTTTAATGTTTTATTTATATCAGCATTAAATATAAGATCTCTGTCTTCTATAAAAGACTTACCTTCAGGCAAAGGAGCATTTCTGCCCGATATTTTTTTTAAAAAAGGAATATTTGCAATTTTTAGAACGGTTTTTAATATAATTTTCCTTTTATCTTTAAGAATATTTAAAGCTAATTTATCCGAAGAAATTTTTTTTCTTTCAAACTCTTTCAGTTTTATTTTTTCATTTACGACAAGTTCCGTTATATTAACATCGTTTGGACATACTTTTTCGCATCTTCCGCATAACAGACACGACGACATCGATTCTAATATTTTGGCTGCTCTCAATGAAGTGCCGTTTTCATAATCTGTTAAAATTAAGCGGACTCTGCCTCTCGGACTTAAAAACTCGTTAAAACCAATATTATAGGAAGGGCAGACCGGAAGGCATTTTCCGCAGTGAACACAATTAAAGTAGCTTTTATTTTCCGATATCAATTAAGAAACTCCAAATATATTTTTTTAAACGGTATGTTTAGAATAATAAAGCATATAAAATGCTAATCAAAAATCAATAAATGATTATAAATATTTAAATATTTATAATACGATTTATTTTAAAATATTTTCCCGGGATTTATTATGTTATGCGGATCAAAAACTTTCTTAATATTTTTCAAAAGGTTCATATAGTACTCGTCGTATTTGAGCTTCATAAAATCCTTCTTTTCAAGCCCTATTCCATGTTCGCCGGATAAACTGCCGCCAAGCTCGACTGTTTTCTTTAATACGTCGTATTTAGCTTTTCCGCCTTTTTCAACCATTTCGGCGCTGCTTTTATCAAGCATGATATTTACATGAATGTTGCCGTCGCCAAAATGTCCAAAGTTTATAATAGGAATTCCGTATTTTTTTGAAGTTTCCTCCAAAAAAGCAAGCATATCGGGAATTTTATTTATAGGAACCGCAATATCGTTATTTATTTTAAAGTCTCCGTATTTTCGCAAAGAAGGCGATATTGCTTTCCTTGCATCCATTATAACTTTTTTTTCCTCGCTTTTTTCCGATGCAAAAAGGAAAACAGGAGAAAATTGTTCTAATATTTTTTTATATTCAACTATCGATTTCTCTACTTCTTCTTTAGAACCATCGGCTTCTATTATAAACAAAAATTTACCTGTTATTTTTATTATATCACTTTTAAATATGGTTTTAACGGATTCTATGGAAAACTTATCCATGAATTCAAGCATAGACGGTCTATTTCTAAGCTTCAAAAGTGAAATAGCCGCGTTAAATCCTTTATTTATATCGTCATATGATACTAAAATCAAAGATTTTTCTTCCGGCTTAGATAAAATTTTAAGAGTAATTTTAGAAAAAAGACCGAGTGTGCCTTCCGAACCGACAAAAAGCTGTGTAAGATTATATCCAGAAACGTTTTTAACGGTTTTTGAACCTGTATGTATAATTTCACCTTCTCCGGTTATAATTTCAAGCGCAGCTACGTAATCTTTGGTAACTCCGTATTTTACGGCTGAAGGTCCGCCGGAACACTCGGCAACATTGCCGCCTATCGTAGAAAACTCGTAACTTGCCGGATCAGGCGGATAAAAATACCCTTTTTCGCCAAGATATGACTTAAGATCGGCGTTTACGATGCCGGGTTCAACCGTAATGAACATATTTTCTTCGTCTAGTTCCAAAACATTATTCATTTTCGTAAACGAAATAACGACGCCGCCTTTTAATGGCAGACTACCTCCGGAAAATCCGCTTCCGGAACCTCTTCCGACAACGGGAGTATTATATTTTAAACATAGCTTGACTATTGTGGATATTTCTTCCGAATTAAGCGGAAATACAACGGACTCCGGCATAAAATCCTTGGACGTAGCATCGTAGGAATAGCAGAGAAGTTCTTCGGTTTCAGATAAAACCCGATCTTTTCCCAATATCGTTTCAAATTCATTTATAAGTTTTTTATCCATATAGTTTGACAAATAATCTATCTCCGCTTATGCGGAGATTGTTTCACCGCTTCCGTCAGCTTTGCTCGCAATAGTCATTAATGCCATTGCCCATTGCAAGGAGTCATAGACGAGGAAGCAATCCTTTCTATTCATCGCTTCAAATTTGTGGTAACAGCATAATTTGTTTTTACCGCCTCGGCAACTTTTCCGAAAGCAACCGCCCTGTGCGATATTGCGTTTTTTTCCTCGGCCGAAATCTGCGCGACCGTTTTATTATACTCAGGCACTATAAAAACAGGATCGTATCCGAAACCTTTTGTTCCGCATATTTCTTTTGCAATTAAACCTGTTAATTCTCCGTAAAAAAACTCGAAACTATTTTTCTTGATATGATAAAGACATGCATGGCAGACGAATTTAGCGCGCCTGTTTTCTGCACATTCTTTTTTTATAGCCATAGTCTTTAGCAGTTTTTCAATATTTTCGGCATCCGAAGCATTTTCTCCTGCATATCTCGCCGTAAAAAGACCTGGTTCCCCACCAAGACAATCAACTTCAAGCCCTGAATCTTCGCTTAATATAAAATCGAGATTTAATTCTGCCTTTAATTTCGGATTTTCTTCCAAAAATTTCAAATATCCTTCGACTTTTACTTTTGCGTTTTCCTCGTATGTTTCTCGGTCTTCGATTATTTCAATTTTATAGTTTTTATCCAAATAAACCAAATTTAAACTTAAATCGGCAAATTTTCCCATTATAGCTTCAATTTCTTGAAACTTATGGGCATTGCCGGTAGCTATAAGAATATTTGCCATATTTTTCCTTTTTTCAAACAAGGATATTCTTGCCTTATGTGCTAATTAGATTATTATAACATATATTGAATATGTTATATATTCTAAATTATTATTATTAGCATTGGCTGAGAGTTAACCGAGGTCTTTGCCTCTATACCTCTTTCCGAAGAAATAAAAATAAAAAGATTTTGCGGACTGAAAGGAATTTATTTTAAACTCTTGGAAGGAATAACGGTTGAAATGCGCGGTGGTTTTCTTCTCTTTTATCTGCGACCTTAAATCTAATGCCGTTTTTCCGTAAAAACCTGTGTAACCTTTGCCTATAAAATCGCTTCTGTGGGCGTCGCTTGCTCCGAGCTGGGCTAACCCTATCGATGCGTTTGCAAGTGAAGCGGCTGCATTTGAAAAAATTGAAAATGTGCTGGAATTATTAATAACTTCTATAGCATCGAAATCTAAGTCGTTTAAAAGTTTTCTGACCGGCTTATAGCCTTTTTCTGTATAAGACACAAAATAATATGGATGGGGGGCTATAGCAAGCCCCCCTTGCGCATGTATTTCATCGATTGTTTCCTGGGCAGTCTTTCCCGGTATTATCTTGTTTTCTAAAAAAAGCCCTACTATATGCCCGTTTTTTGTAGATATCTCTTCCCCGATAATAACGTCAACTTCAAGAAAGCTGTTTTTCAATGCATATTCTTTAGCTTTAAAAGCACCTTTAATCCTGTTGTGATCTGTAACGGCAATTACGTTCAGTTTTCCTGCCGCAGCTTCTACTATATCTTCCGGCGAATTGTTGCCGTCGCTGTAGCTTGTATGAATATGCGTATCGGCCTTTGAATATATCATTCTTAAATCATTATTAACTTAAAATTAAATTAAATTTAATAATTTATTTCGCTAATTTATTATCTATTTATAATCATTATATCACATAATTTATGCTTTATGCGATACTGCCGAAGCCGGAACCGACATTTTTTCTTCCTCAATATATTTGTCTTCCTGAGCAACTTCTCTTAACGACACTTCTTTTGTTTCCGGCAATGCAACGGCTGTAAGAACCGCTCCTAAAATCGCAATTACCGCAAGTATTAAGAATGTTCCTTTAACCTTAAAGGCAACCATTAAGAACGGAAATAGCAGCGTACCCAAAAATGCACCTATTTTTCCGCTTCCAGCCGAAATTCCGTCTCCCAATCCTCTTATAGGCGTTGGAAACACTTCCGCCGGATATACAAAAGTCGTGGTGTTTGGTCCAAATTCGGTAAATATATAGCTCATACCGAACACTATCATAAATACGGCAGGAATAAGTTCATATCCTCCGAAACTCGTAAAAGAAATGATAAGATAAGCAACTGCCATCCCGATAAATCCGACGATCTGAATAAATTTCCTTCCAAGTTTGTCCATGCTGAATGCCGCTATCCAGTAAAACGGCGCTGCAAAAACTACGAAAACTATAGTAGATAGGGCAAGCCCCTGAATAAAACTTCCGTGAGGCATAATAGACTTCATAACGAGCGGCCAGCTTATA
>JBMFVW010000026.1:0-24513 GCA_049965795.1 Candidatus Acidulodesulfobacterium sp. | reverse complement strand
GCAAAGCATACGAACACGGCGCACAGTTTGTCTATCACAGGGAACTGCAGACTCGGTATTTAAAAAATTATATAGATGAACCGGTGGTGACTTCTATGTATGATGCGGAACTTTTCGGACACTGGTGGTTTGAAGGACCTTGGTGGCTTGAAGCTGTTTTTAGAAGAATTAACGAAAACGGATTCGTAAAATCTGCAAAAGCAATAGATATAGCAGATGAAACAATTTTAAAACTAAACGGTCTTTTAAAAAAATACGACGACGAAAAGTCTTATCTTAAATTAGTAGAAAACATCAATAGAAATAATGCAAAAAACGGCGTTTTTATAGCGCAGCCGGCAACTTCGTCATGGGGAGGCGGCGGTTATGCCGAGGTTTGGCTTAACGGAAAAAACGACGTTATACAGCCTTTTTTGTCCGACGTTGCATCCGTTCTTATAGATATTTGCAAAAACGGTATTAATCGTGTAAAATATCCCGAAGTATTAAACCAGGGCGCAAGGGAGCTGATACTTGCGCAATCCAGCGACTGGCCTTTCATGCTGACTACCGGACAAGCCGTCAGTTATGCGGAAAGAAGAGTCAAAGCCCATTTAGTCAGGGCAAAACGTTGCATTTTGATGGCTTTAGGCGAAGAACCTATGGACAGCGTCTGGTTTAACGATATTTCAAGCAAAGATAATATCTTTCCTAAACTTGACGCCATAAGTTTATACGGAAAAGATATATGCTGAAGATGCAAAACTAATATTAATTAATTTTACGCGATATATGAATCTTATACTATGGTGGCATATGCATCAGCCGGAATACCGAAATTCCGACGGCGAATTTGCGTTGCCATGGGTTTATCTGCACGTCCTGAAAGATTATATCGACATGCCGCTTACGGTAGTTTCTAATTCCGGTATGAAAGCTAACATAAATATTACTCCCGTATTAATAGATCAGTGGCAGGATTATAACTACCGTATAGAAAAAGCTCTCGCAGAAAAGAATACAAAAAAAGCGCTCGATATTTTACCTGATAAATTTTTAAAACCGCTTTTATTTAAAAGCGTTGACGACGGCGGAGATGATATAAGGCAATGGATGTGCGATCACTATATATGGTCTAACTATGAACAGATGGTATGCAGGTTCGACGATTATAAAGTTTTATACGACCTTGCTCTGTCCGGTCACCGCCGAAAATATTTGAACGACTATTTTTATTTCGATTTGTGCGTATGGTTTCATCTGTCTTGGTGCGGCGAGTGCATGAAAAGATATGATCCGGTAATAAATTATTTAATAAGGAAAGGTTCAGGCTATACGGAAGAAGACAGAAGAGTATTGCTTAAAAGAATTTTGGAATGGATGAAATACGGTATTACTTTATACGGATTTCCTGAGGTAAAAGGCGGAGAGCCGCCGGAAAAGTTTCCGGAATACCCGCATATGATAGAAAAAAGCAAACTTGATGAATTAAATTCCCGAAAAAAAGGCGAATACGAAATCAGTTTATCGCCCCATTATCACCCCATAATACCTTTAATGTTAGATATTCACTGCGGAGGAATTTCCGCCCAGATGACAGGTATATATTACGAGCCGGTTAACTTCGAAAGATACGGCGGAGGATTTGAAAGCGCAAAAAGACATATGGATTCTTTAAACGGATATTATAAATATACCGCAAAAAAAAACAGTATAAAAGCTATGTGGCCTTCCGAAGGAGCGCTTTCGCAAGAAACGCTTCAACTATTTAACGAATACGGCATAGACATATGCGCAAGCGGCGAAGAGCTTTTATCTGCCTCACTCGGCATAGATGCCCATAAACCGGTTTTTTCGCAAGGGAAAAATATTATACCGTTATACAGGGCTTACAGATGGAAAGATACCGGCATTAAGATGTTATTTAGGGATTCCGGACTTTCCGACCTGATAGGCTTTACATATTCTAAATGGAGGGGAGACGATGCGGCAAATAATCTTGTCGATAAACTTAACTCTATAGACGATTTTGATAAAGACGCCGTGGTTTCTATTATTTTGGACGGCGAAAATCCATGGGAATACTATTACGAAAACGGTTTTTATTTTTTGAACGACCTGTATTCTCTGATATCTTCGTCCGTTAAAATTACGCCTCTTCTGTTAAGCGAAGCCGCCGCCTTATGTGATGAAAACGACGGCGCATGTATGAAGCTCGATTATATCGTGCCGGGCTCTTGGGTAAACGGAAATTTAAGAATGTGGGTCGGCGAAGAACAGAAAAATAAAGCTTGGTCTATGCTTAACGACGCAAAAAACATCTTGATAGATTCGATTCAAGAAGAAAAGATTAACAAAACGGATTTAGAAGCGGCTCTGAAGAATCTTATGTCCGCAGAAGGCTCAGACTGGTTCTGGTGGCTCGGTCCCGACAGCCCTTTATTTTCGCAGTCTTCTATGGAAAAAATTTTCAGGGATTTTTTAAAAAATATTTATTTGAAATCAGGCAAAAAAGTGCCGGATTTGCTTTACGAATCTTTATCTTCCACTAAAAATCTTATAGCCGAACACGGCGGAATAATGAAAAGAGGCGGGGATATCTAGATTTAAACCATATGACTAAATTTATATTAGGATTTCATTGTCACCAGCCGGTAGGCAATTTTGATTTCGTCTTTAAAGAAGTTCATCAAAAATCATATTCGCCGCTTATCAGAACTCTTTTCGGGCTTAATATAAAATTTTGCCTGCACGCATCCGGCATTCTTTTGGAATGGTGGAAAGAGAACGATCCCGAATTAATAGAGATAATTGCCGAAGGCGTAAATTCAGGTAATATAGAAATTATAGGCGGAGGATATTACGAACCTATTCTTGCTATGATCCCTCCTAAAGACAGATTAAAACAGCTTGAAATGCTTAATGAAGCCTTAAAAGGTCTTTTCGGCGTATATCCTTCAGGCGCCTGGATAACGGAAAGAATATGGCAGCCGGATATAATTAAGGATTTAAAATCTGCGGGGTTAAATTACGCTTTTCTGGACGATTTTCAATTTTTCCAGGCCGGTATTTCTTCAGACTGCATAGATTCGGTTTTTAGAACGGAATACGGCGGCGAATATTTCGATATTTTTCCTATACACGAAAGATTAAGATATAAGATACCGTTTGCGGAACCTGCAGACTCGTTGAACGAAATATTATATATTAACGGAAGGCATTCCAATTTGTCGGTTATGTTCGACGACGGCGAAAAAATGGGCGGCTGGCCGGATACTTTCGACTGGGTTTACGGAAAAGAAGGAAGCAAAGGCTGGCTTGAAAATTTTATCGATAAAGCCTGTTTAAAAAACGAGGACAGTCCTTATTCGGATATTATTTTCGAACTTCCTTCGAATTTATTGTGCAATACCGAAAAAAGAAATAATGTATATCTGCCTATTTCAAGTTACAGAGAAATGGGAGAATGGACACTGTCTCCGGAAACAAGAGACGCCTGCGAAAAAATAAAATTGCGGAATCCTTCCGCTCCTTTAAGTTCCGGCATATGGCATAATTTTTTAACCAGATATCCGGAATCTAATCTGCATCATAAAAGGATGGTTAATTTAAGTCTCAAAATAGATTATATTCAAAAAACATACGGTAAAAATCTTAACGAAGCCGCACTTGAACTTCTTAAATCTCAGGCTAACGATGCATACTGGCACGGGGTATTCGGAGGCATTTATCTGCCGCATTTAAGAAGGGCGGTGCATAATGCGCTGTTATCCTCTTACGTTTTTTATAAAACCGTCATTAACGAAAAAATAGAGATAGAATGTTTCGATTTTGATTCGGACGGAGAAAAAGAATTTTTGCTTTCAAACGATTTTTGGTGCATAATTTATAAGCCTTCGTCGGCTTCTTTTTCTGCTTTAGATTATATAGGGAAAGGATTGATTCATTCTCTCGGCGACGTATTCTGTCTGCATGAAGAATACGACATTTTAAAAATAAAAGAAAAAAACTCAAAAGAAGAAAGCGCGGATAAAAATATAAAAAATAAAAGCGGTTCGGAGGACGAGCCGCCGAAAACCATACACGACGAAACTAAATACCCATCCGATTTATCTGAAGACGATCTTTTGACATATAAAGGTATTCTTCCTCCTTTTGAAATTTTATTTAACAATAAACCTCTTTTATTTTCCTTTACGGACATAAAAAATATATGCGGACCCAACTGCAATAATTATATATCTATAGAAGCTAAAGCTTATGCAGATGCATACGAAGGAGAAGCCGTATGCGACAATAATTTAACCGATACAAAAGCGGAATGCATATCCGGTGAAATTTTAGGGCTAAAAATAAATATAGACGGCGGTATATCTTTTCTTATAAATTCAAGACCAAAGATATCGGGAAATTTAGAAGTAATTTTCAGATTTGCATTTCCCGGAGGCGGCGGTCCCGCCGTCAGCGTAGATATTGACGGAGACGTGAAAGGAATTAATAATAATATTGTAAAAAAAAATGTGCCTTGCCGCGGTAATTTTATATATTTAAAAGATTCTTTCTGGGGCGGAAAAATAACACTTAAAGAACGGATAGATTCCGATTTTTTGAAAAATTACGACTTAGTATGTAAACCTTTAACTACGATATCTCTTTCCGAAAGCGGATATGAAAGGATTTTTCAGGGTATAGAATTAAGATATAGTTTTAATTTAAATACAGAAGAAGATTTTAGTAGTATAATATCTATAGATATTGAAAAACTGAATAATAAATCTTAATCCTGCAATAGAAAATATTTATGCATTTCTTTGCTCGGTTAAGCAAAAATATGAGGAAAAGTCGTATAGTCGATTAACAAAGAAAATATTTGCGTATTAATAAATAAAGCAGGTTAAAAAATGAGCGAATTTAATAATGAAATTTGGTTTGTCGGGGCGGAAATGTCTCCTTTGGTAAAAGCAGGGGGTCTTGGCGACGTAATGGGCAGTCTTCCTAAATTTTTGCTTAAGGCCGGTATTAACGTGCGTATAGTAATTCCTTATTATAAAAACATAATTCCCAAAAATTTACTGGATATAAGGGAAACTTATCCAGCAGGCAGAGTAAATTTCGGGGAAATTCCTTTCGAGTTCGGAATTAAAACAGGTTTTGCCATGGGCGATATTCCCATAATACTGATAGAGCAGAATCATTTTTTTAACAGGGATGAAGTTTACGGTACTCACGGAGGGGTTTGCGCCTATAAAGACAATTTGTGGAGGTATGCAATGCTTGCTCACGGTACGGCATACGCAATGAAAATTCTTGGAATACCTTTAATCGTCCATACCCATGACTGGTCCGGCGGTTTTGTTCCTGCCGTCATAAAGCAGACTTTCGGAGACAAAAAAATTTCGTTAAACGTAAGCGGTTCTATAGAAGGTATTTTAAGCGGTAAATTAAGCAGGCGCGTAAACGCAAGCGGATTAAGGCCTGCTATAGCCTTCACTATACATAACTTAGGGTATCAAGGCGTTTACGGCTTAGACGATTTTTATGATATAGGTCTGGATTTTAAATATAATTCTTCCGATGCTTACGAACACTTCGGAACTATAAACAGCCTAAAAGGCGGGATTAAGCTTTCCGATATAGCTACTACGGTAAGCCCTACCTATGCCGAAGAAATAACCGACAGCAGATTCGGTTTCGGACTTGACGGAGAGTTAAAAAATCTTAGAAATACAGGAAGGCTTAGAGGGATACTTAACGGCATAGATTTGGATTACTGGAATCCCAAAACGGACAGATTCATAAGCTATAATTTAAATCTTAAAACCGATAGATACGTAATTAAAGATTACGGTGAATGGAAAAAATTTAAATTAAACAATAAAAAAGCACTATTTTCTGAAATTTCCCTGCCTTTAAAAACAGACAAAAACGGCAAAATGCTTCCTCTTATAGGCGTTGTTAGCAGACTTACCGAGGAAAAAGGTATAAATGAGTTTTTAGACGCGCTTTTTAACTGGAAAGATTTTCCGTTTCAAGTGGCAATACTCGGCAGCGGCAAGGATTATATAGAAGGCAAGGCAAATTATCTTTCTGAAGTTTTCAAAGACAAGGTATTTGCGCAAACGGGAAAATACGACGAAGCTCTTTCCCATAAAATATATGCGGCGTCGGATATTTTCGTAATGCCTTCAAAGTTCGAGCCTTGCGGATTGTCGCAGATGATTGCCATGAGATACGGATGCGTTATTGCCGCCGGTGATACGGGCGGTCTTCACGATACCGTTTCGGATATTGCAAATCCTGCCGTTAAAAATCCGTCGGGAATATTAGTTAAATATGCAGATGCCAACGGAATTGCATGGGCGCTTAACTCGCTGTACAATATTTATATATCAGCCATAGACAATAATGAAGAGGAAAGCCGAAAAAAATCGGTTAAGAAAAATAGCGCAGAAATAGAATGGAAGAACATGGTTATTAATTCGGCAAATAAACATTTCGGATGGGATGATTCTGCAAAAATTTATGAAGGTTTATATTATGAAATTATTAAATAATACAAGCAGTATAGTGTTGCTGTCTTAAGGTATTTAGCGAATTGAACGAATTGAGCCAATTTACTTATTTAAAAATAGCAACTATACTTCTTTCAGCCGTGACATTAATTGCGCTGGCAGTAAAAAAACCGCAATTAAGCCGTTTTTTCGAAAAAGCCGGAGTTTTTGGCATATTTTTATTTGCGCTGTTTATTCCAGTTAAAGACGGTTTTGCCGTTTTCGGAATGGTAGCTGCAATAGCTTTTTATATCGCTTATAAAATATCAAAAAGAGATTTTTCGATTCCTAAAACAGGTTTTAATATACCTCTTCTTATTTACGCTGCGATAGTTGCCGCCTCTTTTTTCTGGACGTTTGACGTTGCATCCAGTTTTAACGAAGGAGGAGAAATAATCTATTTTATTTTATTCTTTTTTGCATCGGTTGAATTAATAAATTCAAAAAAAAGAATAAAATTTATGCTTTATACTTTTACGTTTTCTATATGCATTGCAATATTTTACGGATTTTTTGAAGGAATTTTTATAGACGCTCTTCACTCGCATAACAGACTTACAGGATTAATAGGAAACTGGGTAGGTTTTCCCGTGCAGGTATCTTACGGTTTAGTAGTAATTATAGCTTATTATCTGATTGATTTTAAAAAAAAAGATTGGGCGGACAAAATATCGCTCGTCGGAATAATACCAAAAATACCGTATTATATATTTTTTGGATTAATTTGCCTTCTCGGCGTTTTTGATATAGTATTTGCAAAGGCAAGATCGGCTTGGATAGGAATAATACCTGCAGTTTTTATTTTGATGTATTTAAAATCCAAAAAGCTTTTTATAGCGGTGCTTATCCTGCTTATATTATTCAATGCAGGAATTTTTACGCTGTCTAAAACATTCAAGAGCCGCATTTTTTCTATGTTTAATCCTAAAATATATAAACTGGAGCTTAAAAACCACGGCGATATAGAAAGCCATATTGCTTTGATAGAATCGGCTTGGACTGTTTTTAAAAGATATCCCCTTACAGGCGTGGGGGTAGGGGCATTTTCTAAATATTTCGACGAGCATAAAGGCGTCAGATTTCCGTGGTATTATAATCCCAAGACGGGCAAGAAAATATACGATCTTTACGACAACTGGCCGGAAAACGGCTATATGCAGACGCTTGCCGAAACGGGCATATTCAGTTTTATTGCGCTAATGTGGCTTTTTTTTCTGGCTTTAAAAAATCCGTTTAAATTATTTATTAATTCAAACGATAATTTTAAACGAAAAACAGCCGTAATATTGATAGGAACGTCTATAGTTTTTTACGGCTCTTTTGCCGGCGTCTCCAATATGTCTAACGACCAGCTTACTAATTTGTGGCTTTTCTTTCTGGCGTTGTTTGCGGCGGCAACTCTGCTGCCGGAATCGGAACTTTAACCTGTCTATTTATTGCCGGTTTAAATTAAAGCGATAATTTAATATAATATTTTTATGCTATCTCAAAGAAGCAAAATTCTTGCGCAATATTTTTACTTGCTTTCCGTTGTTTTCGTATGCGGCGCTTTTTTTCTGTCTTTTATCACTTATAACCTGATAACCCCTCTTATAATAGGATACAAGCTTTATTCCGTAGATTTTTATTTATGGCTTTTAGCTCCTATAGCCGTTGTTTTTTATTTTCTGCTATTTTTATTTAGAATGTATTTAAATTTAAATACGGAAGCTTTAAAATCCGATATTATAAAGCTTTTTGAAATAACCGCAATATCCGTTTTTTTGATTTATGCGCTTCTTTTTATGCTTAAGGTTACTTACGTATCAAGGCTTTTTATAGGGTATTTTGCCGTATATGCATTTTTTTCGTTAATCCTCGCGGATTATTCAGGCAGAAAACTTTCCTTGAAACTTAAAAGGCGCGGTTATTCAATAAGAAATATAGTTCTGGTAAAAGGGGATAAAAATTCTGCGGACGAGGTACAAGAATACGAGGGCATGACCGCCGTTAAAGACGGCCGGAGCATAAGGGATATAATCTTATCGAGCGAATATCTGGGCGTAAAATTGGTTAAGGAGATAAATAAAAACGATTTAAACGGACTTATAGATTTCGTTTTAAATAATCCCGTCGACGAAGTTATATTCGATATAGAAGGCGGTGAAATAAGCGATATAAAAGAAGCCGCCGTACTGCTTGAGGAAAAAGGCATCGCCGTTAAAATACCTACTAATTTTATACCGTTTAAATATTCAAAAGTCGCTTTCGAAAAGGTAGGGAATTATCCCGTTATTTCATTTTACACTTCGCCTGAAGACGATATAAGACTTTTCGTAAAAAGGCTGATAGATATAACGGGTGCAGTTTTTGCGATTTTAATATTTTTAGTCCCGTCGGTAATTATAGCGGTTTTAATTAAACTGGATTCTAAAGGAAGCGTTTTATATAAAAGCAAAAGAATAGGCAAAAACGGAAGACTTTTTACTTTTTATAAGTTTAGGACTATGTATTCGGGTAGCGACGAACTTAGGGATGAGCTTATAAAAGATTACAGTAAAGACGGAATAGAAATAAAATTGAAAAATGATCCGAGAATTACAAAAATAGGCAAAATTTTAAGAAAGACTAGTTTAGACGAATTACCTCAATTCTACAATGTTTTAAGGGGCGATATGAGCTTAGTCGGACCGCGTCCTCCTATGCCGGACGAAGTAAAAAAATATTCAATAAAACAGAGGCGCAGAATTTCTATGAAACCCGGTATCACGTGTTTATGGCAGATTAGCGGGAGAAGCATGCTAAGTTTTGAAGACAGGGTCGAATTGGATTTGAAATATATAGACGAATGGACTTTAAAATTAGATTTGATAATTATGTTAAAAACAATACCTGCCGTTTTATTTGCAAAAGGCGCGCTATAAATACGACGCCTTTTCCGCTATTGCAGGATTAGGGGACTTGATATAATTTTACTTTATTAAAAAAATATATTAAAATTATTCAATTAAAATTAATATAAATAATATAAATCGGGAGAAATTTAATTTATGGGACAGAGTTTAACGTACAAAATTTTAAGCTCGCATCTTGTTGGCGGAAATTTAAAACAGGGAGAAGAAATTGCATTGAAAATCGATAGGACGCTTACGCAGGACGCTACCGGAACTATGGCATATCTTCAGTTTGAAGCAATAGGAGTGCCGAAGGTAAAAACCGATTTGTCGGTCAGCTATATAGACCATAATACTCTTCAAACAGGTTTTGAAAACGCCGACGATCATAAATTTCTGCAGACTATAGCGGCAAAATACGGAATATTTTATTCTAAAGCCGGAAACGGAATATGCCATCAGATTAATTTGGAAAGATTCGGCGTTCCCGGAAAGACGCTTCTCGGTTCCGACAGTCATACGCCTACTGCAGGCGGAGTAGGAATGATAGCTATAGGCGCAGGCGGCTTAGACGTTGCGGTTGCAATGGGCGGCGGAGCGTTTTATATGAATGTTCCAAAAGTCGTTCTGGTTAAGCTTACCGGAAAACTGCAGGATTGGGTTTCGGCAAAAGACGTAATTTTAGAGCTTTTAAGAAGGCTGACCGTTAAAGGCGGCGTAGGCAGAATTTTCGAATACGGCGGCGAAGGAGTAAAAACGCTGAGCGTCCCTGAAAGAGCGGTTATTACCAATATGGGCGCCGAGCTTGGAGCGACTACATCCGTTTTTCCAAGCGACGAAAGAACTATGGAATTTTTAAAAGCCGAAGGAAGAATTCAGGATTATACCCCTCTTTCCGCAGACGAAGACGCAGTTTACGACGAAGTTATAGAAATAGATTTAAGTTCTCTTGAACCGCTTGCCGCAAAACCGCATATGCCGGATCAGGTAGTAAAAGTAAACGAATTAAAAGACGTAAAAGTAGATCAATCTGCCATAGGAAGCTGCACTAATTCGTCTTATACCGACTTGATGACCGTAGCGGCTATATTGAAAGGCAAAAAAGTGCATCCCGATGTAAGTCTAATTATTTCACCCGGTTCCAAGCAGGTATTTGAAATGATTGCCAAAAACGGCGCTCTTGCCGATTTAATAGCTTCAGGAGCAAGAATACTTGAATCTACCTGCGGGCCGTGCATAGGCATGGGACAGGCTCCGCGTTCCGGCGCAGTTTCTTTAAGAACATTTAACCGTAATTTTGAAGGCAGGAGCGGTACCAAGGACGCAAAAATTTATTTGGTTTCGCCGCAGACTGCGGCTGCTTCAGCTCTTACCGGCTATATTACGGATCCAAGGACGCTTGGAAAAGCTCCTGCTATTAAAATGCCTGAAAAATTCGACATAGACGATTCAATGATACTTCCGCCTTCAACCAAACCGGAAGAAGTAGAAGTTTACAGGGGGCCGAACATTCAGCCGCTTCCGGTTCAGCAGAAACTTCCGGAATCCATATCGGGAAAGGTTCTTCTCAAAGTAGGCGATAATATAACTACCGACCATATAATGCCGGCAGGCTCTAAAATTCTTCCGCTTCGCTCAAATATACCGGCTATATCTAAATATGTATTTGAAACGGTGGACCCGGCTTTTTCGGAAAGAGCTTTGAATGAGAAAGGCGGTTTCGTAATAGGAGGCGAAAACTACGGACAGGGTTCCAGCAGGGAGCATGCGGCGCTTGCGCCTATGTATCTTGGAGTGAAATCCGTAATAGCTAAATCTTTTGCCAGAATACATTTTGCAAATCTGATAAATTTCGGGATATTGCCTCTTATATTTGAAAACCCTGCCGATTATGATAAAATAAAACAGGGCGACGAAATTGCCGCACCTAATATTTTAAAAGAATTAAACGAACGCAAACCGGTTACTTTTATAAATAAAAGCCAGGGAAACGCCGAATATAGGTTTAAGTATAATTTAACCGACAGGCAGGTTAAAATAATAAAAGAAGGCGGATTACTAAATGAAACAAAAGCTTCACAACAGCATCCGACGGCAATTTAATGTTTTCATCTAATTTCAATAAAAATATTAAAAAGGTTCTGGTTTCCTACAAAAAAGATGCAGATGCCGCGTTAAAGTCAGCAGAATATGTATGCGGACTTTTTAAAAAGAACGGCATAGAAGCGGTAATCAAGCCCAGTATGGATATCAAAAGTTCCGACACCAAAAACGTCGGACTCGTGGTAGTCTGCGGAGGAGACGGGACTCTTTTAATTACGCTTGGAAAGATTTTCCCTCAACTTTCCGAAGTGCCTGTCATAGGAATAGATTTCGGAACTCTTGGATTTTTGGTAGAAGTACCTGAGAAAAAAAAGAAAGATGCTATAGAAAGATTTTTGGACGGGACTTTAGAGTTTATACCAAGAATGGCTATAGACATAGAAGTATTCAGGAAAGGCAAATCTATCGAAAAATTAGTCGCATTAAACGAAGCTGCCATAGCAAGAGAAAAAAGCATTCATGCCAGGGTTATTAATTTAACCGTTTTCGTAAACGGTTTGAGATTAAACGATTACAGGGCCGACGGACTTATTATAGCTACTCCTACGGGCTCGACCGCATATTCTCTGTCCGCAGGAGGACCTATAGTGCAGCCGGACATGAGCGCTTTTATAATAACCCCTATATGCCCCCATACGCTCTCTAATAGGCCTATAATAATAAATCCTTGCGAGCTTAAGATAATAATTATGCCTCAGGAAAGAAATATTTTTATTTCTGCCGACGGAAGAGAAGGTATAAAACTTGATAACGGCGACGAAATAATAATTAAAAAACATCCTTCTAAGGTTTACCTGTCTTCGTCTTTAGACAACGATTACTGGAATATATTAAGGACAAAATTAAACTGGTAAAAGGTCAAGGTAAAATTGTTAAAAACTATAAAGATAAAAAATTTTGCCACCATTGATTTTTTAGAAATAGATTTTTGCGGCGGACTTAACGTTCTGAGCGGAGAAACCGGAGCCGGAAAAAGCATAATAATAGAATCACTGAATTTTTTGTTCGGTAAAACTAAAGGATTGGATATTATAAGGACCGGAGAAAAAGAAGGTTACGTTACGGCGGCATTCGATTTAAACGGGTCGGCAAAGGACGGTTTAAACGGGATATTTGCAGAATCAGACGTTGAAGGATTGATAGACTTAGAAAGTTCCGACGATTTGAATCTTAAAAGAGCGCTTACGGAAGGCGGTAAAAGCAGATATTTTATTAACGGCGAGCCGGTAAACAAAAACTTGGCGGAAAAACTCGGCGAAAATTTGTTAAGAATATTCGGGCAGAACGACAGGAGATTTTTAATAGACCCTGCAAGCCAGCTTGCTTTTTTAGACGATTTCGCCGGCAGCGAAACTTTGCTGAAAGAAACTAAAAAGATTTACAGCGGAATAAAAAAAATATTATCGGAAAAAGAAGAAATAACAAAAAAAATAGACGGCATATCGCGCATAAAAACCTTAAATTCTTATATAGTAAACGACGTCGAAAATTTAAATATTAAATCCGCAGATGAAGAAGAAATTTTAAAACAAGAACTAAAAAAGTTAGAAAACGCAAATATTATAAAAGAACTTATTTTAAACTCCATAGGTTTAATAGACGGCGATGAATACGGGATTTTAAAGCAGATGGCTTTATTGCTTTCAAACCTTTCAAGACTGTCCGAATTAGATTCGGCTTTTAAAAAAACGGAAGGCTTAAAAAACGCCGAAACTGCAAAAATAGAGGTTGAAGATATTCTTTTATTTTTGGAAAAGTATTCCGTTTTGGAATTCGACGAAGAAAGGCTTAACGAAATACGGTTTAAAATCGATGCCGTTATAGGTATAGAAAATAAATATAACGTTTCCGGATTAGAAGAACTTCTTAAGCTTTACGACGAAGCAAAGCAGGAATTAGGCGGTATTGCGGAACTTGAAAGAAGAGTTGCCGAAATAGACGGCGAATATGAAATGCTTAAAGAAAATTTTTTGCGGATATCTGAAGAACTGCATGAAAGAAGAATAAAATCCGCCTCTATTCTTGAAAAACAGATAGAAAAAGAGCTGTTGTTTTTGAAAATTAAACCTATTTTTAAAATAAATATAGATAAAACCGATTTTGAGAAAAGTTTTTCGGAAACCGGATTGGACGGCTGCATTTTTATGTTTTCCGCAAATCCGGGAGAAGAACCGAGGGCGCTTTCCAAAGTTGCTTCGGGAGGCGAACTTTCCCGCATAAGTTTATGTATTTTAAAAATTTTAAATAAAAGAAAAGATACGGCGACCTTTATTTTCGACGAAATAGATGCCGGAATCGGCGGCGACGTGGCTAATTTTGTAGGTTCGGCGCTTAAATCTATATCTGAATCAAATCAGGTAATACTTATAACGCACCTGGCTCAGGTATCTTCGTTCGCAGACAGGCATTTTTTTGTTTATAAAGAAATAATAAACGGAAAAACTTATACGAGAATAAAAGAACTTAACGAAGAAGAAAGGATAGCCGAAACGGCAAGAATGTTATCCGGCGATTCAAAAGGAGCAGCGGCTTTAATGCATGCTAAGGAAATCTTAAAAAACAGGGGGCGGTTTTAAATAAAAAAATATGTATAAATCAGGCAGACAAAGATATGAAAAAGGCGGAGGAGCTATTTTTTATCCCACCGAAATAGAAATAGAGATGGAAGCGGAAGAAGGTTTAACCGTTAAAAGCAAAGGCGGACGCGCTAAAATTAAAGAAATCGATAAAGAAATCTCAGCCTTTAAAGACGCTAAGACCGTAAAGGTAGTCCTGAGAAAAGCACTTATGTGCGACGTTAAATCGCTTTATAAACTTTTTTTGGAATATTCAAATGCAGGCGAGATGCTTCCGCGTTCAATGAGCGATATATATACTCATCTTAGAGATTTTTATATAGCAGAGATAGAATGCGAAACGGAAACGGACAATGAAAAAATTTACAGCGAAAAAGGCTTATCGGGCTGCAAACCCGAAGTTATAGGAGCATGCGCGCTTGCCATCGTATGGGAAAATCTGGCGGAAATCAGGTCGTTGGCAGTAAAAAGACCTTATACAAGGAAGCTTATCGGGACGGAACTTATAAAGAAATGCATAGAAGAGGCTAAATTTTTTAAAATAACCAGTATATTCGCTTTGACTTACAAACCGCAATTTTTTCAAAAATCCGGTTTTAACGTCATAGACAAATCGGAACTGCCCCATAAGATATGGAGCGACTGTATAAATTGCGTAAAATTTCCCGATTGCGACGAAACGGCCGTAATGTTGAAAATATAGACAAACCGTAAACTATATATTATAATAATAGGAACAGAATTCAATTCTGTCCTTATGACAAAATGCGGAAAAGGTGTCATATTTTATTTTCCGTATTTACGGCATAATTAATATTAAAAGCAGTAAATCGGAAAATTAATCTGACGTTTTCCGTTAAGTCATTATAAAAATTGATAAAAAAGGGGGAATAAAAAAGGATGTTTAATATTTTCAAGAGAGAAGGTTTGTTCGGCGACGTTAGTCAGATAACTCCAGATGAAGCATTTAAAAAATTATCGGAAGATAAAGAAGGCAAAAATACCCTGGTAATAGACGTAAGGGAGCCGAATGAATATAGCGGGAATTTGGGGCATATAGAAAATTCGCATTTGATTCCTATAAGGCTTTTACCGCTAAAAATTCAAGAATTAGAGAAGCATAAAGATAAGGATATAATTGCGGTATGCCACAGCGGCGCCAGGAGTTATTCCGCATGTACTATGCTCAAAAGACACGGGTTCAATAAGGTTCATAACCTTAAAGGCGGAATGCTTTTATGGAAAAAAATGGGATTAAAAACCCATATGTAAATTAAATTATAATATTTTTTATTAGGCGGAACAATGAGCGATAAAAGTTTTCATGTCTTCGTAGTATCCGATTCTACCGGCGAAACCGCGGAAAAAGTTGCAAGGGCTGCTATATCTCAGTTTTCTATTCCGGAGGTTCGCCTTAAACGTTTCCTATTGATCGATTCGGAATTGAAATTAAGAGAAATAATTACGGAAGCCGCAGAAAAAAAAGCATTGGTTATTTTTACTTTAGTTAAAGACGGGCTGAGAAATATAATGCTTCAGGAATCTGCAGAAAAGGGCATCGTCAGTATCGATATAATAGGTCCGGTACTTAATTCTATAGCAAATATCCTTAATCTTTCTCCTGAAAGAAAGCCCGGATTAATCCACAGGGTTAACGACGAGTATTTTAAAAGGATAGATGCCTTGGAATATGCCGTTAAGCATGACGACGGACAGAGGATAGACGAAGTTTTGGAATCGGATGCTCTTATACTTGGTATATCGAGAACGTCCAAGACGCCGCTTTGTCTTTTTCTTGCCCAAAGAGGATTTAAAGCGGCTAATATTCCTATAATAGATACTCAGATTATAGACGATACGGTATTTAAGGTTCCAAGGAGCAAAATATTCGGTTTGGTCTCCGATGCCGGAAGAATTTCAAATTTAAGAAAAGAAAGGTTGAAAAGGATGGGACTGGGTCTTTCCCAGGATTACGTATCTAAAGAATCCATAGAAAAAGAACTTGCCCATTCAATGTCTATATACGCTAAATTAAACGCATATGTTATAGATATTACCGATAAATCTATAGAGGAGGTTGCAGCCGATATAATATCTCGCATAAATAATAAATAATATGCTAAATAACACCTTAATCCTGCAATAGCGTATTAAGCAAAATATTTGAGGAAAAGGTGTCAGATTTTATTTTTTTTGCATACGAAATAGTCCAATCAACAAGAAAAAATCTGCAAAAAAATTAATCTGACACCTTTTCCGAATTAATGTAAAATTAAATTAATGCAGCTAAAGCATGTAAAACAGTATTTTTTGTTAATCGTAAAAAAGGAAATGTTAAATATATGTCTGAAATAAATCAAAAAACAATGGATAATAAATTGCATGACGGCATTGAAGGCGGAAATCCGCTTTTTGATTCTGCCGTTTCTGTTACCGTCAATTACTGTAAAAATAAAGGCATAGATTTTGAGCTTTATATGTTTAATTCAAAAGTTCTCAAAATGGAATCGGAGGACGGCGGTATTTCTAACTATGTAAGTGCGGAAACAGACGGCTTAAATATAAGGCTTTTAGACAAAAAGAAGATGAGTTTTTCCTATTGTCTCGGATTAGAAAGCGATAAAATTTTAAATGCTTTAGACGGAGCTTACTCGCTTTTGAAATATATGGAGGCAGACGAATTTGCCGAATTTGCGGAAAAAGAAGACTATTATGACGGCGGTAAAGATATATATACTCCCGAAAAATTAGGAATTTATTCCGAAGACGGCAAAGATATAGATATCGATACAAAAAAGTCTTTACTTCTTGAAATGGAGGAAACGGCTTATTCATACGACAAAAAAATATACAAAGTAGATAAACCGTCCTATTCCGAAACGCTGATCAATAAAAGATTTTGTAATTCAAAAGGTATAGACGTTTCTTCGATAAAAACTTTTTATGAGATATTTTTGTCAGTTGCTTCGCGGGACGGCGAAGATACCGGTACAGGATTCGATTTTGATTTTTCGCACGGTTTCAGCGCCCTGAAGTTTAAAAAAGCCGCCATGAATGCTGCCAAAAAAGGCGTGGATCAGCTTGGAGCAAGAACGGTATCAAGCGGAAATTATCCTGTTGTTTTCGATAATTATACGTCTTCCGAGATTCTCGGAATATTGAAACAGTCTTTTTATGCGGACAGCGTTTATAAAAAGAAATCATTATTAGAAGGCAAAATAGGCAAAAAAATATTTTCCGACAAATTAGACATAATAGACGACGGTCTTCTGCACGGCGGAGCCATGACCGATATGTTCGACAGAGAAGGCGTAAAGATGAAGACAAAAGTTTTATGTTCCTCAGGCACTATAAATTCCTATCTTTACGATGTTAGATACGGAAAAATATACGGAGTAAAGTCTTCCGGAAATTCTGCAGGGCGATCGTTTACCCTTCCGCCGGACGTAGGTTCTACAAATTTTTTTATAAAAAACGGCGAAACTAATATTTTAGATATAATAGGTTCCATAAAAGAAGGACTTTATATAACGGAACTTATGGGACTTCATATGGCAAAACCGTATACGGGAGAGTTTTCGCTGGGAGCGGCCGGATTCTTCGTTAAAAACGGAAAAATAGATTTTCCTGTAAAAGGAATAGCGGTTAGCGGAAATATTATGCAGCTCTTTAACGGCGTATCTAAAATAGCTAACGATCTGCGTTTTTTCGGTTCGGTCGGCTCGCCGTCCGTATTGTTTGAAAATATTCAGGTTTCTGGAAAATAAAAAACGGGGGAACATTTACTTTGGTAATGAAAATATTAAAAAGCATTTTTGGAACGAGCAACCAGAGGGAGATTGCCAGATTAAAGCCTCTAGTAGAAAAGATCAATTCTTTGGAATCCCGATATTCGGGTATCGGCGATGACGAAATTAAAAGCATTACGCTTAAGTTCAAAGAAGAATTAAAAGACTTAGCTCCTTCGGAACAGGATAAGAAGCTCGAAGAAATTATGCCGTCGGCTTTTGCGGTCGCAAGAGAAGGAATAAAGCGCGCTCTCGGACTTAGAGCATTCGACGTTCAGCTGATAGGCGCAGCTGTTTTGCATTCCGGAAAAATAGCCGAAATGGCGACGGGCGAAGGAAAAACTCTCGTTGCGGTAATGCCTGCATATTTAAACAGTTTGACCGGAAGAGGCGTGCACATTATAACCGTTAACGACTATCTTGCCAAAAGAGACGCCGAATGGATGGGCAAAGCGTATAATCTGCTGGGTCTTTCGGTAGGGGTTATAACCAACGATATGGATGACGAAGCAAGGAAAAAAGCTTATAATTGCGACGTAACATACGGCACCAATAACGAATTCGGCTTCGATTACCTTAGGGATAATATGAAGTACTCTTTAGACGATTACGTCCAGAGAGATCTTAATTACGCCATCATAGACGAAGTCGATTCCGTTCTTATAGACGAAGCCAGAACGCCTCTTATTATTTCCGGCGAATCCGAAGAAACGACAGAATTATATTATAAAGCCGATAACGCCGTTCGCAAACTCGTTAAGGATGAAGATTTTACCGTCGACGAGAAATTAAAAACCGCCATTATGACGGAAGAAGGCATAGAAAAAGTAGAAAATGCTTTAAAAATAAAAAACATTTACGACCCGAGGCACTTAGATCTGCTGCATGCCGTAAATCAGTCCCTCAGGGCTCACGCCTGCTATTTCAACGATGTAGATTATTTAATTCAGGATAATCAGGTGGTCATAGTCGATGAATTTACCGGCCGCGTTATGAACGGAAGACGTTATGGAGAAGGACTGCATCAGGCGTTAGAGGCAAAAGAGCATCTTAAAGTAGAAGGCGAAAATCAGACACTTGCCACCGTTACTTTTCAAAATTTTTTCAGGATGTATAATAAATTAGCCGGCATGACTGGAACGGCCGATACCGAAGCCGAAGAGTTTAAAAAAATATACAATTTAGATGTCGTCGTTATTCCCACAAATAAACCAATGGCAAGAAAAGACAGTGCCGATTTGGTTTATGCCACCGAAGCCGAAAAATTTGATGCCGTAGCCGAAGAGATTGCGGAAAAATATAAAACCGGACAGCCGGTTCTTGTAGGAACCGTTTCGGTAGAAAAATCGGAAAGGCTTAGCGGCATTTTAAAGAAAAAAGGAATACCGCATTCCGTCCTCAACGCAAAAAATAATGCTAAAGAAGCGCAGATTATCGCAAACGCGGGGCAGAAAAAATCCGTTACTATTTCTACGAATATGGCTGGAAGAGGAACAGATATCGTTCTTGGAGAAGGCGTTAAAGATTTAGGCGGACTTCACGTCATAGGAACCGAAAGGCATGAATCCAGACGTATAGACAATCAGCTGAGAGGAAGGTCGGGCAGGCAGGGTGATGTAGGATCTTCAAGGTTTTACGTATCATTGGAAGACGATCTGATGAGAATATTCGGATCCGAAAGGCTTGCACCGTTTTTAGAAAAACTTGGTCTTAGAGACGGACAGGCTATCGAGCACGGCATGATTTCCAAGGCGATAGAAAATGCGCAGAAAAAAGTCGAAGGCCATAATTTTGACATAAGAAAAAATCTTATAGATTACGACAACGTTATGAATAAACAGAGAGAGCTTATATATTCGTACAGAAAAAGAATACTCCAGATATGCGATATATCCGAAATAAAAGAAGATATAGCGTTTGACGTAGAAGCTCTGATTGAGTCATATTTTGAAACCTACGTTCCGGAAAAAACGCACAGCGAAAATTGGGATATAGAAGGGCTTCTGGAAATATTAAAAGTCAGCCTGTCTATCGATGTAACGGACGTTAAAAATTTAAGTTTAAATACCGGAATTACCGGCGAAAGTTCCGGATATGCATCCGAGCAAGATAAGAGAACGGCGCTTATAAATTTATTTAAGAAAATGCCGAGAAACGAGTTTTTTAATTCGATCACGGATTTAATTAAAAAAAATATAGATGCAAAGATTGAATCGTTTCCCGAAGACCAAAAATTAGATATATTGAAAGCTCTTTATCTTCAGGCGGTTGACAGTTTATGGAAAGACGCATTGACTTCTTTAGACGCGCTCAAAGAAGGCATAGGGTTGAGAGGGTACGCGCAGGTGAATCCTCTTATCGAATATCAAAAAGAAGCATACTCTTTGTTTATAAATATGCAGTTCAGAATGAAAGAAGAAGCTCTGAATTCGATAATTGCCGTTCAGTTTGAAGACGGTATTAACGCCGAAGATATTATAGAAGGCGCGGGACTGCTTTCCGACAACATTGTATTGACGCATAACGAAATGAATCAAGTGTCGGAAGAAAAACAAAAACCGATAGTCAAACCGAAAAAAATAGGAAGAAACGAACCCTGCCCCTGCGGCAGCGGTAAAAAATATAAAAACTGCCATGGAAAAAATGAATAATTTTTTATTTGCCGGCAAAGCCTGCGGACTTAAAAAAAATAAAGATTTAGACTTAGGCTTAATGATTTCTAAATCTCCGCTTAATGTAAGCGCCGTTTTTACTAAAAATAAAGTTAAGGCGGCGCCGGTCGTAATATCTAAAAAAAATTCCAAAAATATCATAAAAGCGTTAATAGTAAATTCCGGAAACGCCAATGCATGCAACGGTAAGCAAGGCATGGAAGATGCTATGAAGGTTGTTAAGTCGCTGGCGGCAGAAGCGGACATCCATGAAAGTTCGATTTTTACTTGTTCTACCGGCGTAATCGGCGAAAGACTTAACGTTTCTCTTATCGAACATGCAATACCTGATTTGGTAAATTCAGCAAGCGAAAACGGTTTTGACAGTTTTGCCAGAGCTATTATGACTACCGATACGTTTTCCAAGACGATCGTTAAAAGCTTTGCTATAGACGGAAAAGAATATCGAATTAAAGGAGCAGCTAAGGGTTCTGGAATGATTATGCCTGATATGGCTACAATGCTGGCTTTTATATTTACTGATATTCCCATAAAAAAAGAAACGGCAGACAAAATGTTTAAAGAATGCGTTGAAACGTCTTTCAATTCTATAACCGTTGACGGCGATACATCGACTAACGATACGGCGGCGTTTTTTTATCCGGCATCGGACAATCCCGTTATATATTTAACGGGAGATAAAGTTAAATCGAAACAAAATCAGAAAAATTATCAAATAGTAAAAAATGCTTTATCTGAAGTATGTTACGGACTTGCAAAGATGATAGTTATCGACGGAGAAGGTGCTACAAAATTAATTAAAGTTACGGTAGCCAATGCTTCTACAGAAACAGCAGCAAAGAAAATCGCGCTAACCGTGGCAAATTCGCCTCTTTTTAAAACTATGATAACCGGCGAAGATCTAAACTGGGGCAGAATAATGGCGGCGGTCGGAAGAGCCGGAGTTCCACTTAAAGCCGAAAGCATAGATATTTATATAAACGGCAAAATTATAGTAGAAAATTCCAAGGCTTCTGAAAAATTGACCAAAGATATAGAGAAAACTATACTTTCTCCCAGAGAAATAGACGTAGAAATAGACTTAAAATCGGGAAATAAAAAACGCACCGTTTTAACTTGCAATCTCACGCATGGATATATAGATATAAACGCATCTTACAGAAGTTAGCGGGTTTATCTCATGAAAATCCCCGTTTTATACTATCATAAAATAGACTATCCGAAAAAAGATGCCGTATTTAAAGGTTTATACGTTACGCCGAAACAGTTTAAAAGACAGGTATCCTTTCTTAAATTTTTAGGCTACGAAACTATAAACCCAAAAGAAATTTTATCTTTTATAAAAGGGCATAAAATTTCCGTAAAAAAACCGATTCTTATAACTTTTGACGACGGATACGAGAATAATTATCTTAACGCCTATCCGATATTAAAATCCGCCGGTTTTACTTCTATGATATTTATGAGCAGCGGTTTTGTAGGAAAAAAAAATGCGGTTTCAGATGAAAGAGAAAAGGTTAGGGAAAATTTTTTAAATAAAACCGAAATAAAAGAAATGTTTAAAAGCGGTTTTTTTATAGGTTCTCACGGGATAAACCATTATTATTTGGACAGGCTTGAAGATGGAGTTATGATAGGCGAACTTATAGCTTCCAAAGCTTATCTGGAAAATATTACCGGATCTGCCGTAGATTTTTTTTCATATCCCTTCGGCTCCTATAATGCCAACGTCATGAGAGCCGTTAAAAATGCAGGTTATACGGCTGCTTTTACTACGGTGAACGGCAAAATAGAATCCGGCGACAATTCATATGAGCTTAAACGTATTGCAGTTAACGGCTATAATAGTATATTTAATTTTATATTTAAAATAATGCTATAAACACTCCTTACAAATTTTCCGCTTGACATTGATATTGTAAAGTAATTTAATTATAAAAAATAATAAACTATAAAATTTAATCAAGCAGCTAATTAATAAATTTATAAGGCCTAAAAATGCTTGAATACAACAAATATTCCTTTAGTCTTGTTTTTGAGAAAAAAGTGACTTTCCGTTCTTTACCGTCTTTTATATTCCGCAACAATATAGGGTTTCAATTAAGAAAAATTACATGTGTTCTTAAAAATCAAGAATGTCGTAACTGCATTCTTAGAGTTTCATGTATTTATTCCTCCGTGTTCGAAACGCCTATAGAAAAAAACAACGCCGTTCTGAGCGGCAGAAATAAAGCACCGCACCCGTATGCAGTATTTGCGAATGTCGCCGGAGGAACTGCCGTTGACGGACTTATTCTCGATATAATATTAATCGGAACGGGAGTAAGGTATTTTCCTTATATACTCCTGACCATGCTTAATATTGGCAAATCAGGGATACTGAAAGAGCGCGTCAAGTTCGATATAGACGATATAACCTGCAGGGGCGTATCCGTTATGGACAAGTCCGATTATTCCTGCAAAAACGTCAAGCCGGAAATCTGGAGCGTAAATAAGGATGATATAATTTGTCAGTCTGATGTTTATAATAATAATAATAATTTGAATAGTTCAGGAGAAAATGACATAAAAACAGTCAGGATTAATTTTTTAACGCCAGTCAGACTCCAACACAAAGGCAGGTATCTGTCCGGTATAACGTATAAAGACCTTATATACGCCGCAGTTAGGAGAGTCGGCATACTTAACGATTTTTTCGGCGGCGGAGATATAAGTGCGGACGGCGGCGATTACGGATTTGACGGGGATTTTGTCGATTCGGCAACGGAAGGCAAAGAATTTGACGCAGATTTAAAATGGGTAGATTATTCGAGGTATTCCGCAAGGCAGAAACAGAGCATGAAAATGGGCGGCTTAGTCGGAACGGCAACGGTCAGGGGGCGGTTTTCCGAGGCGGAATTGTCCCTGCTTAAGGCGGCGGAACTTTTCGGCATCGGAAAAAACGTCAGCTTCGGGCTGGGACGGATAGGGGTGGAAGTAACTGGGGATTGAAAATAAAAAGGAGGACAAATGATTTTTTACATAAATAGATTTTCAGGGATTGAGCGAAAAACTTATGAGGTAGAAATCATTACGCCGATGTTTTTAGTAGGCGCCGATCATAGAAAAGCCGAGCTAAGAGTTCCGCCAATCAAAGGTATGTTAAGGTTTTGGTGGAGGGCTTTGCACCCAGATTTGACTAATAGCAATAAAAATTATAAAAAACTTAGAGATGAAGAATCAAAGTTGTTTGGAGATGCAGGAGATATTTATGGTAAGAGCAAAGTAAAAATTCAATTTCTTGAGAATTATAAGTTAAGATATGATTCGCATAACCCGTTTCCGCATAAACAGGTAAATTTTAACTTTAAAGGATTTAATGTCAACCAATCATTTAAAATTGTAATTACCTCACCTGAAGAAATCCATAAATTATTTGAATTTTCCACTATTGTTGGCGGTTTAGGAAAAAGAAGCAGGAGAGGTTTTGGTGGTTTAGTAGTTAAATATAACAATATTAGCGACTTATCAATTATTAACAGGTTATATAATTTAATCAAAGAAATAAATACTGAAAATATATACAAAAAGTCTAACAATGAAGAATTTTCTTTTATTGAAATTTCACAGAATTATCCCAATGCAAATTATCCTTATTTAAAAAGAATACAAACAGGGAAAGAAAAATCAGATTATAAAGTAATATTAAAAACTATCGGACAATCATCCCATGACAATAATTCCAATTACACAGGTTTTGTAAGAGGAAAAGAAAGATTTTCATCGCCTATCTATGTTAGCATTACAAAACATGGTTCAAGTTATATACCTGTAATTTCTATGCTTAATGTTGCATTTAAAAATAAGCAAAATAATGGTATAGATAAATCAGAGTTTTTTATAAATGATATACTTGAAGTAAAAATAAAGGAGAACCCTAAATGACATGGCAAAAGCCTGATATAAATTACTGGAATAATAAATTCGCCTCA
>JBMFVW010000025.1:0-25558 GCA_049965795.1 Candidatus Acidulodesulfobacterium sp. | reverse complement strand
AATTATAACCAAAAAGTGTCTTAATTTACTCCAACAATATGGGGGTTAGACCACCTATAAAAAACAAATACCGTTTATTAAGATAGGACGGATATTGCGCTTTAACCAAGATAAAATCTTATCTTGGCTTGAAAAAAATTCTCATAATGATATAATGCCGGTAAGAAAGTAAGCCGTGAATGCCAACGAGGAGGTGTAAATATGGGCATTTACAGGCAGGGCAATATATTTTGGGTATCAAAATGTATCAACGGTATTCAATACCGGAAATCCGCCGAAACAAGCTCTAAAATGGAAGCCAAAGCGTTCTTTGAAAGCTGGATATCTGAACTTAAGGATCAGGTTAAGAACGGCAAGCCTATTATCAAGCAGGAACCTAAAAAAGAGATAACTTTTTCGGAATTATCTGTAAAATATCTTGAGTTTGCTAACGGCAGGCTTAAAAGCTACGATAGATTAAGGTCGTTTATTAATACGCTTAATAAATACTTTTCAAAAAAGAGATTAACGGATTTTACGGTTCTTGACATAGAAAATATGCAGAGCGATATTATTAAGCAAGTTTTATCGGTCGCTTATGCAAACAGGCTAACGGCGGTATTAAAGAGAATGTTTACTAAAGCTTTAGAATGGGAGCTTGTTAACGACGATATTATAAGAACCGTTAAAAAAGTAAAGCTTTTAAAAGGCGAGATTAAACGCTTGCGCTATCTATCGGACGACGAAAGCGAACGGCTAATATCAAATTGTAATAACGATATAAAGCCGATAGTCATAACGGCGCTTAATACCGGTATGAGAAAATCGGAAATACTGCATTTAACTTGGGATAGGATAGATTTAAAGAACCGTGTAATTCTTTTGGATATAACAAAGAACGGCGAACGGCGGGAAATACCGATAAACGATACTTTATTTGATACCTTATCTGGCATAGTCAGAAACCTAAAGATCGATTACGTATTCTATAATCCCGATACTTTAAAGCCGTATTACGATATTAAAAAGAGCTTTGCAAGGGCATTAAACAAGAGCCATATTATTGATTTCAGGTTTCACGATTTACGGCATACGTTTGCAAGCTCTTTGGTAATGAACGGTATTGATTTAGCTACCATTCAAAAGTTATTAGGGCATAAAACAATTAATATGACTTTAAGATACGCTCATTTGTCTAATGTTCACTTAAAGGACGCAGTAAACACGCTGAATAAAAAAAATTATCATAATTTTATCATAGTGGATGAAAATGATAAAACATTAAAACCCGCAAACTCTTGATATTACTGGTGGGCTGTCCCGGGATCGAACCGGGGACCTACTGATTAAGAGTCAGTTGCTCTACCGATTGAGCTAACAGCCCGAAAAAGATTTATTAAAAAAATGCGGCAAAATATTGATGAGTATCAATTATATACTATTTTTATTTTGTTAGTCAATTTTTTTTAAAATTTTTTTAATTTTTAAACAATATTTTTATTAATGGTATACTTATAATTAGATATTATAAAAATATGCGGGTGTTTGGTAAGGCATAATTATAGAATAGGTGCGGCATAGGTATATATAACAGGCATATAAAACGGCCGCATACTTAAAGATTTTTCGCCGGTTTTTTTAAGGCTTATTTATTTAACGTATAGAGTTTATATAATGAGGCGGATAAAAACGATTATTCGAAAAGATTATATGATATTTAAAAACAGGATGGAAGCGGGGAAACTGCTTGGAGAAAAGTTGGCGGCGGAGAAATTCGGCGGCGTGAATACCGTAGTTATAGGTTTGCTGAGAGGCGGAATTCCGGTCGCCTATGAAATAGCGGCAATACTAAAATCTCCGTTAGACGTGGCATTGGTGAGAAAAATAGGCGCGCCTAACCAGGAAGAGTTAGCCATAGGGGCTGTAGTGGACGGAAAATCGCCGAAAGTTTATCTTAACGAATCGCTTATATCGCGCATTAATATTCCTGCGGGATACTTAGAGCGCATGCAGCATATTAAACTTAAGGAAATAAGGGAAAGGGAAAAAATATACAGGAATGAAGGCGAAAAGATTGACGTAACGGGAAGGATAGCTATAATAGTAGATGACGGTATTGCTACAGGCGCATCGGTTATGGCAGCCATAGAAGCCGTTAAAGACGAAAAACCTGCAAAAATAATTTTAGCGGTGCCTGTTATTGCTGCCGATACTATGAAAGAATTGAAAAAAATCGTAGACAAGGTAGTAACTTTAAGCGCTCCGGAAGAATTTTACGCGGTAGGGGAATTTTACGAAGATTTCAGCCAGACTACAGATGAAGAGGTATTGTATCTTCTTCAAAAATCAAAAAAATAAAGTAAATTTTATTAACAAATTGTGACTTAAATCAATTAAATATTTTTTCTAATTTGATAAACTTTATATTAAAAGAAAACAAAAAAGTAAAACCGAACCAATTTAAAGTTTTAATATAATTTTAATATAGGAGTTTATCATGGCTGAATTTAACGAAAAGGACGTATTGGAAAAACTAAAAGGCATTATAGATCCTGAGCTTGAGGTAAATATAGTGGATCTTGGGCTGGTATATAGAATAAGTTTAAGTAAAAATGGCAACGTCACTTTAAATATGACTTTAACGGCAAAAGGCTGCCCTATAAGCGGCGTCATAAAATATGAGGTAGAGGAGGCAATTAAGAGTATTCCCGGTGTTAACGGCGTACAAGTAAATTTCGTATGGGAACCGGAATGGAATCCTTCGATGATTAAATCCGATGCTCTAAAAAGACTTAAAACGCATTAATTTTTTTAATAAATATAATGTTTAATAGTGTTGCGTGTTGTTAAGATTTTGTTAAAACAAAAAATTGCCGATAGAAATTTAAAACTAAATGAAACATGGGAATGACGATGGAAAATTAATCTGATACCTTTTACTATCGGCAATTTTGAGCAGAATGAGCACAAAACATAAAAAGGACGTTAAATAAAATATATGAATACCACGGACAGTTCCATAGAAATAGCATTAAAACATATAAAAACAGCGCTGATTTTTTTGCCGGTTTTTTTTGTAGTAATGTTTTTTGATTATAAGAGTTTTGACGGATATTTTTTTATGAATAATAAAATTATAGCCCTTACGCATATATTTACGCTCGGTTTTTTGCTCATGGTAATTATGGGGGCTTCTTATATGCTTTTGCCGGTGGCGCTCGGCGTGAAAATTGCATACGAAAAACTTTTTATTCCGGTTTATTACGGATATGTAATTTCTTTATTGCTTTTCGTCATAGGAATGCATTATCTCTGGGGAGATATGATAGCCTCGGGCGGCATCCTCCTTTTTGTTTCTGTTCTAATCTATAATTTTAATATGCTCGCAAGCTTGAAAAAGGTAAAGAAATGGGATTATTCTTCTTTGGGAATAGCATTTTCGTATTTTTATCTATTTATAGGATTGTCGGTGGGGTTGTATTTGGCTTTATCTTTTAATTTCAAAATAGGGCTGAATATTTACGATATATTGCAAGACCATATTTATCTTATGTTTATAGGTTTCGTTATGATGCTGTTTATAGGTGTTTCTTACAGACTGCTTCCCATGTTTTATATGACTAAAACGCCGGATAATTTATACTGGAAGACCGATTTAACAGTTATTAACGCAGGAATTATAGCTATGCTAGCGTCTTCGTTTTTTGGAAACGGGTCTGCCGTTCATATTTATTTGAATGAAGCAGGAGGATGGCTTTTGGGCGCTGGCATTCTTTTATACTGCTATATATTTTTAGGTCTAATGTTAAAAAGGCTTAAGAAAAAGTTTGACATTACGACGTTTTATCTTTACGCCGGAATTTTATTTTTAGTTGCGGCGGTACTTGCCGGTCTGGTTATAAATGCCGTTCCGCAGGAAAAATTATCCGTATTAATCGGTATAAACGGCGGCGACTATTACCTTTATTATATATTCGCTTTTTTAGGGCTCTTCGGTTTTGCAGGAATGGTAATTATAGGCTTCCTTCATAAAATATTTCCATTCCTCATAAGTTTAAAGGCTTTTGAAAAGGCGAAAAAAGGAGCGTACGGAAAACTGTTTTCGGATTTGAAAACTAAATATTTCGAATACGTAATATTTGCAATTTTTCTGGCAGGTTCTATTCTTTGGATATTTTATCTGATACAGCTTGCTGCCGCAGTTCTTTTTGCAGCATCTATACTGCTTATGCTGCATATATTTTCAATGGGTTGGTAATAAAAGCAAATAACGGTGACAGATTTGAAATCCGGCACCGTTATTCTTTTAGCTGCAGTCCGGTTAATTATCTCCAAATTTTTATAGTATAAAGGTTGCCTACAGATTCTTCCGTTAAGAATTTATATCCGGCGTCTTTTAATTTCGGATACAGGTGCACAGGCTTTCTTTCGTGTATTATATGAATCGTTTCGTCGTTTTTTAAGTTTTCCAGCGCCGCAAATATTTTTAAAAGCGGCTCGGGCGGTTCGAGCCCTCTGACGTCGAGTTCTATAATATGCTGTTTGTGCGCAAGGTTTTTTAAATCTTCGTCGTCGAATTGATTTTCGTCTGCTCCTTCGGAGACTTTTACCGGTTTTATTTCGCCGCCGCTTCTGAAAAAAATTATTTCAAATCCTTCGGGAGTATTATTAGTTATATGTTCAAATCCTTTATTTTTTAAAACCGAATACAGCGGAAAAGGTTCGAAACTGTTAATTAAAACAAGAGATTCCTCTTCATTTAAATTATTAACCGCTTCCATTATTTTTTTAAACGGATCGTTTCCGTTTTTAATGTCTTCTCTGACGTCAAGCATTATTTTTTTTAAGTCCATTAAGTCTTTCATAGTATTATTCTCCTTATTTTTTTATTGAAAACCAAATCTAAATTTAGCTTTCGATATTGATATTAACTAATTTAACTGTAACGTATTAATTAATTTCAATCAATTTTTTCATAATATCTTGTTTTTCGTTTTGACCAAGCTGCATTTCGGCAATCTGAAACAATATGCCGTCTTCCTTGTCTTCATGTTCTGATAAAAGCTCTATTAATGTTTTTCCGGAAGAAGCGATAGATTTATAATCTTTGCCTTCTATTCTTTTCTTTAGATCGCCGGTTAATTCCCTGCAGCTGTTATGTTCTATGAGCATAACGTTTATAGGACCGGTTTCTATGCCTATATAATTGCCTAAAACAGGAAATAAAGCATCTTCCTCTCTTTTAAAATGCAATTCTACGTCTTGATTTAAATATTCGGATATTTCATTAAGTTCCGAATCAGAAACACCGGCAGGTATTTTTTTTAAAATATTTTCAAATTTGTTTAAAACGGTTCGCATTTCGGTATGTTCCTCCCTTAAAGCGTCAAGCGGATTAAGTTCCGTATCGTTTTCCGTATAAGTTTTCATCGGTCCTCCGTATTCAGATTAATTTATTATTTATATATATTTGAACATCTAAATGTTTCTTCATGTTTTATTTTATCATAAAACTAATTTATAACATTGACTAAAGTCACAAATTATAAATAATGATTTATTTTTTTTTGGATGCGGAAACAAAAAAATAGGAATTCCCCGCATATTCATTCAATGCTATATAGGGGAATTTATATTGGGATATCTTCTGCAGCCGCTTCATTTTGTCGGCAGCGGCCGCAGAAATAAAAGCTTACGAATCGGAAAAGCAGGATTAAGTTATATAATTATTGCTCATCCGCAATCGGAATAACCGCAGTCTAAACATACCGTACAGCCTTCAGCATGCTTAAGGTTCGAGCCGCCGCAGGAAGGACATGCCCCCCTTCCCTGGACGGCGTTATGTGCCGTATGGTTTTTAGAATACGTACCGTAGTCGGAGTTTGCCGGCGCTGCCGTTATCGGATTTTTTGCATCGGACGGCAGGTTTTCCCGAGAAATTATTTTTTCGTTCAGGCTTTTTTCTAAAGCTTTGCCTATTGCATCGGCGCAGGAATATATAATATTGCTGCCGAAACCGTAGGGAATATTGCATCTTATACCTTTTAACTGATTTATAATCTCTTCCGCCCCGATCCCCGACCTTAACGCCAAGCTTACCATTCTTCCTGTTGATTCTGTTTGCGATTGGGCGCATCCGCCTGATTTGCCTATAGAGTTAAATATTTCGAAAGGATTTCCGTTTTCGTCGTAGTTTATGGTAACATACATAGGTCCGCATCCGGTAACGGTTTTAACTGTTACGCCTCTTATTATATCAGGACGTTTTCTGGGTTCTATCTGTCCGCCGCATTTTTGGTTCAGCGTTTCTTTTATTTCTTTCTCTTCAGAACTGCCCGAAGAACCTGCGGTCAATACCTGCTCCCTTGAACCGTCCCTATATACCGTTATGCCTTTTAAATTTAGATTAAAGGCAAGGGTATAAACCTCTTCTATATCTTCTTTTTTTGCTGAATTAGGAAAATTAACGGTTTTACTGACGGCGTTATCGGTATATTTTTGAAAAGCCGCCTGCGTCATAACATGCCATTTGGGCGTTATATCATGCGACGTTATAAATATTCTGCTTAAGTACTCGAATTCTTTTTCGGTTAATAAATCGGCTATATCTTTTTTGAATGTTTTTCCGAGGCTCCCGTTTTTTGCTATGTAATCAATTAATTTATCCGAATAAATCCCCGTTATTTCTAAAACGGTTTTAAGATTTTTATCCGTTTCGATTAATCTTTGCTTATCCAGTACGCGCCTTTCATAGGCCAATGCGAAAAGCGGTTCTATGCCGCTAGATGCTCCGCCTATCATGCTTATAGTGCCGGTAGGCGCTATCGTCGTGGTCGTGCCGTTCCTCATGGCTTTATATCCTTTTTCTTCCCATAAAGAACCTTTGAAATTCGGAAAACTGCCGCGTTCGACCCCAAGCTCTTCGGATTTTATTTTAGACTCCTTATCGATGAAACCCATAATATTTTCGGCAATTTTTAGCGCAAGTTCGCTGTCGTAAGGTATTCCGAGTTTTATAAGAGTATCGGCGTATCCCATTATTCCGAGCCCTATTTTTCTGTTTGAAAGCGTCATTTTTTTTATTTTTTCTAAAGGATAGCGGTTTTTTTCTATTACGTTATCTAAAAAATGAACGGCGGTATGAACGGTTTGTTTAAGTTTATCGAAGTCTATATAGCTAAGATAATCCCCTATAAGATCTTCGGGATTACCTTCCAATTTTTTCAGATATTCTTCGAGATTAGCCATATCTTTTTTAATTTTATTTTCTTTTACGAACCTCCCTATGTTAATAGATCCTAAGTTGCAGGATTCGTAAGCGACCAAAGGCTGTTCACCGCAGGGATTGGTGGCTTCTATCTTTCCTGCTTTCGGTACCGGATTCAGTTTGTTTATTCTGTCGATAAAGACTATCCCGGGTTCGCCGCTAGACCATGCCGTTTCAACGATTAAATCGAATACCTCTTTTGCGTTTAAATATTTTGTTATTTCGTTATTTCTTGGATTTATTAAAGGATAGTCTTCGTTTTTTAAAGCATGATTCATAAAATCTTCCGTTATAGCTACGGAAATATTAAAATTGTTTAATTTTGAAGTATCTTTCTTCGAGGTGATAAAATCTATTATATCGGGATGGTCTATTCTTAAAATGCCCATATTGGCGCCTCGTCTAGTCCCTCCCTGCTTAATAGCTTCGGTTGCGCTGTTGAATACCTGCATAAACGAAACCGGACCGCTTGAGACGCCTTTGGTCGAATGCACCGTATCGTTTTTCGGCCTTAAAGACGAAAAAGAAAAACCGGTTCCGCCGCCGCTCTGATGTATAAGCGCGGTATTTTTTATAGTTTCGAATATCGATTCCATAGAATCTTCTATAGGCAGTACAAAACAAGCCGAAAGCTGCTGGAGAGGCCTTCCTGCATTCATCAAAGTAGGCGAATTGGGAAGAAATCTAAGAGAAGACATTTCCTCGAAAAAAATGTTTGCCGCAGTTTTCGCGTCTTTTTCCGATTTGCCGTAATTTAAGTCTGCCGAAGATATGTTTTCGGCTACTCTTTTAAACAGTCCTGTTATGGTTTCGATGATTTCGCCACTCTCGTCTTTCGCCAGATATCTTTTTTTCAGGACGGTAACCGCATTTTCCGAAAATTTTTCTGCAAGCGGGTCGTTGCTTAAAATATCCGAATTTTGTTTTTTCATAATCGCTCCTCAATATATAGATAATATTTTTTATTTCTATACAATATATTGTAATTTTTTTTTTGTCAATAGATTTTTTTAAAAAAAAGATTTATAATCTAAAAACATATAGAATTCATATAATAAATAAACTAAAATTTTGATAAACCGAGAAAAACTGAAAAAATAAAATCGGAGGAGCTTAGGCTTATAATGCTGGATAAAATTATTGCAGGGGGAACCGCCGGGGGTATCGCGGCCGGAAGTGCAGGTACTATGAATATATTGTCTCATATTCTTACGACGAATATCGTAGTAAAATTAGTTTTGCTGTTACTTTTTATTTTTTCGTTAATATCCTGGGCTATTATATTTTACAAACTTCGTTATCTTGGAAAAGCAAGAAAAGAGGACAAAGAATTTCTTGATCTTTTCTGGGAATCTAAAAGACTGGATTATGTTTATACCGCCGCAAGAAATTTGGATTACAGTCCTATAGCCTTTATGTTTAATATAACTTATAAAGAACTTCTTAATATTAAGAAAAAAACGGCAGACGACCAGCAGAAAAGCGATAAGGAAAGAAATGAAGAAAATTTAGCTTATGTAGAAAGGGCATTAAAAAAATCTCAGCTTTCATCGATAGCAAAACTTGAAGTTTCTCTTCCTTTTCTTGCTACGGTCGGCTCTACCGCGCCTTTTATCGGACTTTTCGGAACGGTATGGGGCATAATGACGTCTTTTGAAAGCATCCAGAGGGCAGGAACCGCCGGACTTGCAGTAGTAGCTCCCGGAATAGCCGATTCTCTTATAGCCACCGCCGCCGGACTTTTTGCCGCTATACCTGCCGTTATAGCTTATAATTATTATTCAAATAAAGTAAGAGTCATAGTCAACGAAATGGTGGATTTCGCATATGAGTTTATGACTATTATCGAAAGGCAGATTTTATAGGGAAATATTAACTATTTATGTTTACTCCTTTTGACGATAAAGACGACAAAAAAAGCGGGATATCCAGCTATAGGCTTATGTCTGAAATAAACATTACGCCTTTTGTGGATGTAATGCTTGTATTGCTTGTAATTTTTATGGTTACCGCTCCTATATTGGTGCACGGCATAAGAGTTCATCTGCCGACAGCTGCCGCTCATGCATTAAAGGCTCCGGAAAAAACGATAGTAGTGGCGGTAACTTCTAACAGAGCTGTTTATATTAATAAATTCAGGGTCGATCTGCCCGTTTTAACGCAGAAACTTTCAGCGATTTACAGACGCAGGACGGATAAGCAGGTATTTCTTAAGGCAAGTTCTTCACTGCCTTACGGATACGTTATAAAAGTTATGGCAGCGATAAAAGAAGCTGGAATTACTAAAATCGGAATGGTGACCGCCAACCCAAAGTTGACGGGTTCGGCAGGCAGATAATAAGTATTATGTTTAATGAAAATCATAAAGGTATCGGCTTATATATTTTTTATTCGGCAATTTTTCATATATTACTGATAGGTCTTATATTATACCTTTCTATAAAATATAGACCGCAGATTCAATCTATAGGATCAAAAGTCGTCGTAAGCGTAGTAAGCAGGGTCCCCGGTCCTCTTGCCTCGGTAAAATCCATACTTTATCCGCCCAAACCTAAATTGGCCGAACATACTCCAAGCAGACCTTCTCCGGCAAAAACGGCGAAACCGGTTTCAGTTCCGCTTGTTAAGACGCCTTCTTCGATGGTTTATCCCAAAAAAACCGTGCAAAAAAAGACGCCCGTTAGAAGATATGCGCCGCCGCATCCTTATATCCCTGCTTTATCGTCCAGCGTTTACGCTAATCTGCAAAACAGGGTAAGCCTTAATAATGCATACGGGAAACTTAATCAGTCTCTTATAAAAGGAAATGTCCATAGATTTCAGGGATACGTAAACAAAATAATTTCTGCTATACTTCCTAATTTTGCTATATCTCTTAATAATTATCTAAATTATAAATCTATAGTGGCTTTTCAGATTTCAAAATCAGGCAGAATTTATAACGTAAGATTGGTTAAATCTTCCGGAAACGGTTATTACGATTCTCAGTCTGTAGCGGCGGTAAAACTGTCCAGTCCGCTTCCGCCGCCGCCATCCGGTTTTATGAGTTTTGAAAACGGCGAAAACGACGGCGAAGGAGTGCTTATGATTTTTAACCCTAGACAGATACTAAAAGACAGATAAATAGTTACGCCGATTAGCACTTGATATTTATACGATATTTCTGTATATTTTTTAGTAGTTTTAATTAAATTTGACTTATTAACTTATTAAAGGGTGGCTGAATGAAAAAAACAATATTTTTTTTACCCGTATTTGCTTTATTTTTTTTGGGTGCTTTTATATTATTTCCTATTAGTTCATATGCAAAAGTCTATATAAATATTAATGCCGCTAGAATAGAAAAGATAAGGGTCGCCGTTCCTGATTTCAAAAATATTTCCGCATACGGACAGCATAAAAAAATAGAAAAAAACGCTGCACGGGTTATAAGGCACGATCTTTCCGTAATAGGATATTTTCATATAGTAAACCCGCTTTCATATCTTGAAAATCCTCAGTATGCACCTATAAGCCCGGAGCGCATAGACTATTCTAACTGGGGCGTTCTTAATACACAGTATCTTATTACGGGAGAATATGCGACGTCAAACGGCATTATAAAGATGAAAATCAATCTTATAAGCATATTTACCAAAAAACTGCTTTTTTCTGAAAAGCTAGAAGGAATGGACGGCCAGTACAGATTTTTAGCAAACAAATTTGCCGACGACGTCCTTAAATTTTTAACGGGAATTAAAGGACCTTTTACGACTAGAGTGTTTTTCGTGGGAGAACACGACGGTTCTAAAAATATTTTCGTTATGGATTTTGGAGGCCACAGGGTTAAAAGAGTTACAAATAACGGCTCCATAAATATATTTCCGTATCCTTCTCCGCACGGCAACAAAGTTGCATATGTTTCTTTTAAGGACGGAGATCCTGCAGTTTTTATAAAAAACTTAAAAACCGGAGTAACCGTGAAACTTAATCTTCCCGGTCCTGCCGATTACGTAGCATGGTCGCCGGACGGAAATAAATTAGCGGTTTCTTTAACTCCTGACCACATTAATACCGAAATATATACGTTGAACGTTAACGGCAGCGGCTTAAAACAGTTGACGTTTACCGACGGCATTAATACTTCGCCGTCGTTTTCTCCGCACGGCAACAAAATTGCGTTTGTATCGGACAGAGGAGGAAGTCCTCAAATTTACGTAATGAACGCAAACGGCAGCGGCGTCCGCAGATTAACCTACGACGAAGGAAGCTACAATACAAGCCCCGCATGGTCGCCTGACGGAAAAAAAATAGCGTTTTCCACTTTTGTTAACGGCGCTCTTGAAATATGTATTATGAATGCGGACGGTTCCGACGAAAGACAGATTACGGACACTCCTTACAGCGCACAGCATGCCGCATGGACGAGAGACTCCAGAATTATTACCTTTGATACCGAAATTGCCGGAAGGCAGGAACTTTATATGATAGACGTAAATGAAAGCGGAATGATGAGACTGACGCCTAAGCTGTTTCCGGAAATGAACAATTATTACGATGCGCAGTGGACTATGAAATCGTCTTATTGAAAAAAAATCTTTTTTGTGATTAAATTAAATAAACGCAAACGGGAGAAAAATTATGAATAAATACGAATATGAAGATACCGAATATTTAAACGGTAAAAATAAAAATAAAAGTAAATTAAAAGTTTTTATTCTTTTTTCTCTCTTATTGATTTTCGCAACGTCGATTCTTGCCGGATGCGCTCCTATGGAACCTACTTCTTTCCACCGTTTAAAAGTTCAGGTCAGAAAACTGAAGAAAAAAACGGCTGCATTATCTCAAAATCAACAATATGTAGAAAAAAAACTCAGTCAAATGCAGTTGAACACGGCAAATAACGGGGTAGCTATTTCTTCGTTAAACGCTAAAATTCGGGAGATTTACGGTAAATACGAAGTAGAACATCATAAGCTGAACGTTTTAAATAAACAATTCAGGGAATATCGTTTAATGGTAAATAAACAGCTTATTAAATTATTAAAACTCGTAAAAACCGGAGCAGCGACCTCTTCCGTTACCCCGTCTAAAAAACAAAGCATAAGATCGTCATTGGTCAAAAAAGAAAGTTCTATGGAACACGGTTTTAACGAAGCCATGTCGCAGTTCAAAAAAAAGAAGTACAATTCCGCCTTAACTTCTTTGCGTAATTTTTTAAATAAATATCCTCAGTCTAAATATTCTGCAGATGCTATGTTTTACAAGGCTTACGCTAATTTTAAACTAAAAAAATACCCCGTTTCCATACTTGAATTTCATAAATTTTCGCAATTATATCCTAAAAGTCCCGACGTGCCGATGTCTATATATTTGCAGGGCATGGGTTTTCTGAAAGTTTCGGACCCGTCCGACGCTTCTATTCTTTTCAGGCAGGCAATAGCTAAATATCCGGGCACTAAAGCGGCAGAACTATCGCAAAAGGCTATAAACGGACTTTCAAAATAAAGATGCCGGATGATTAATTTAGCATTTGAATCAAGCTGCGACGATTTTTCCTGCGCCGTTCTATTAAAGGAAAACTGCGAAAAAGATAGTATAAAAATAAAAGTATTATCGAATATTATCTATTCACAAGATTACGTTCACGGAATATACGGCGGCGTAGTTCCTGAGCTTGCTTCAAGAAACCATATAAAAGCTTTTCTTCCTGCATTCAGAATTGCTCTTTCCGAGGCTAAAATATCAATTGAAGACGTAAATATTGTGTCTGCTACGGCTGGACCGGGACTTGTCGGTTCTCTTCTGATAGGTCTTATGTGTGCAAAAACTTTGTCTTATGCTTTAAATATACCGATAGTACAGGTCAATCACATAGAAGGACATATTTTCAGTCCTTTTTTAGAAGTTCAAGAGACAAAAGAAATATTCCCTTTTACTGCTCTTGTCATTTCCGGAGGGCATACCCATATTTATTTAGTTAATTCCCATAGCGATATAAAACTTATAGGCAGAACAAAGGATGATGCCTGCGGCGAGCTTTTCGACAAGGTTTCCAATTATCTTGGTTACGGATATCCGGGAGGTAGAATCGTTGATGAGCTTGCAGAAAAAGGAGATAAACGGGCATTTAAATTTCCCCTTCCTATGATACGCAGCAACGACCTTAATATGAGTTTCAGCGGCCTTAAAACCGCGGTTATAAATACTATAAATGAAAACGGCGGTCCAAAAGATATTGAAGAAAACACAGTTCGCGATATTTTGGCATCATTAAGGGAAGCTGTTTCCGAAATTCTTTTTAAAAAAACTTTGTCGGCTTGCGAGACTTACAAAGTTAAAAATGTAGTAGTTTCAGGAGGAGTTTCGGCAAATTCGAGGATAAGAAGCATGTTTAGGAAAAGAGGAGATGAATCAGGTCTGAGAATATTTTTCCCTTCCGTTAAATATACGACGGACAATGCCGCTATGATAGGCTATGCAGGATTTTTTAAAAATGCGATAGACCCTTCTGTTAGGCGAAGCGAATTTTTAGATATTAATGCGGACCCGTCATGGGAGTTGTGAGCTGCGATTATGGGCAAAGGACAAAAAAAAAGTAAGGTGGTTTTCGGTCAAAATTTTCTGACCGAAAAAGAAATTGCAAAAAATATTGTAGATTCATGCAATTTTTCGGAGTCTGACGACGTAGTCGAAATAGGTCCCGGCGAGGGTATTTTGACGGAATTAATTGCAGGCAGGGTTAAAAGTTTTACCGTTATAGAAATAGATTCTTTTTATTATAATTTTATTAAAGGCAAGGCAGCCGATTTCTATAAGGCTAAGGTCGGCGGCGCTGCTAATGAAGACAGCCGTTTTTTTAGAATATTCAACGAGGATGCATTAAAATTCGATTATAATTCTTTAAGCAAAACTCTTAACTCCAAATTAAGATTGATATCGAATCTTCCTTACGAAATTTCAAGTCCGATAATTGATAAATTCATAAAATATAAAGATGTTTTTAGCGATTTAACTTTAATGTTCCAGAAAGAATTCGCCGAAAGACTTTATGCCATGGAAAACGATTCGCAAAGAGGGGCGTTGAGTGTTATTGCCGGATTAAATTTTAACATAACAAGGCTTTTTGAAGTCGGCAAGGCAAATTTTAATCCCGTTCCGAAGGTGGATTCGGCGGTTTTAAGGCTGATTCCACGATATTTTAACGACGAAGATTATAATTGGGCGGCAAGCTCTCAATTTTTTAACTATTTCGTTCATCAGATGTTTAAACTGAGAAGAAAAAAATTAAAAAATTCGATATATGCTTCATTTTTCGGCATTCCGCCGGACGTTAAAGAAAAAATTTTTTCCGGTTTAAACATAGACTTGAATAAAAGGCCGCAGGAATTAACGACGGAAGAACTTATAAAGACCGGAAAATCCTACGATTCATACTTAAAAGAGGCTGAAAATAAATACCAAAATTATAGATAGAAAAAATATTTATAGTAATTAAAGTAATATAAAGAAACCCAAAATTGCCGATAGAAAGTTTTAAAGTTCGATAAAATAAAGCGATAATGAAGGAAAATTCGGAAGAGAAAGGTGTCAGATCTTATTTCTTGCATTAACTGAAGCCTTTCTATATCGGCAATTTTGGGAAGAAAGAAAAAGGAGGGCGGACTTTGTTGGAAAAAGCGGTTATTGCGCTGGATTTGGGTACGACCGGCAACAGGGCGATAGCTTTCGATAAAAACGGAGAAATCGTATACTCCGCTTATAAGGAATTTCCGCAGCTGCATCCAAAACCCGCATGGGTCGAACAGAATCCTTACGATATATTAAACACTGCGGTTAAAGTATTGAACGAAACGATAGAATATTGCGTTTCTTATAATATAATTTCCATAGGCATTACAAATCAGAGGGAAACCACGGTTGTTTGGAATAAAAAAACAGGGGAACCCCTTTATAACGCAATTGTATGGCAGTGCAGAAGAACGGCAAAAATTTGCGTCGATTTGTCGGAATACCGCAAAACGATAAAAGAGAAAACCGGATTGTTTTTAGATCCCTATTTCTCTGCCACAAAGATTAAATGGATACTCGACAATGTTGCCGGAGCGAAAAAGCTTGAGGAAAAAGGATATCTGGCTTTCGGAACGGTTGACAGCTGGGTTTTATGGAATCTAACCGGCGGTGCCGTTCATGCAACCGATGCTTCAAATGCTTCAAGGACGCTTTTGTATAATATAAATACTTTAAAGTACGACGAAGAACTTCTTGAAATATTCGGCGTTAGCGAGCCGATGCTTCCATTAGTTTTTTCAAGTGATTATAATTTCGGTTCTACGGAAAAAAAAATTACAGGTAAATCTATACCTATTATAGGAATTCTGGGCGACCAGCAGGCATCTCTTTTCGCTCATTCCGGTTTTGAAAAAGGAATAATAAAAAATACATACGGAACGGGACTTTTTGCAATGATGTCAACGGGAAACGGTATTTACAATTCCGATAGATTAGTTGCTACCGTTGCATGGAAATTAGGCAAAGATACTTATTATGCATTAGAAGGCAGTATTTTTACGGGAGGCGAAGTCGTAAGATTTATAAGGGATAACCTTAATATATTAAAATCTGCCGATGAATCGTCGGATATATCAAAAAGCCTTATTTCGAATGAAGGAGTATATTTCGTTCCTGCATTATCCGGATTAGGCGCACCTTACTGGGATCCCGACGCAAGAGGGCTTATAATAGGATTAACGGGAGCGGCTAACAAAAACCATATAATAAGAGCAGCATTGGAATCTTTGGCATACCAGACTAAAGACGTAATCATCGAATTTGAAAATAATTTAAAAATAAAATTCGATTCGTCTAAATTTAAATTAAGCGTTGACGGCAAAGCGAGCGAAAACGATTTTTTAATGCAGTTTCAAGCCGATATTTTAAATATGCCTGTTGAAAAAACGGCTTTTACCGAAATGACGGCTTTTGGAATAGCAGGATTAAGCGCCGTGAGTACAGGTTTTTGGACGGACGATATGTTCCGTGGATTTAAAAAAACAGAAAAAATATATAGCCCGCAAATAGACGGCGACTTAAGAAATACTTTGTATGCCAAATGGCGCGATGCCGTTTTAAAATCTCTGAAGTGGTCGCAAACCTGATTTGCCTTGTAAACGTGTATAGCCAAATTGACTTATGTATCTTAATAGTGCATAATAATAGAAAAAAGAAGAAAAAAAGAAAAGGTGTCAGATTTATTTATTCGCTGACTGCCGGCTGAGTTTAAAGAAAAATACAAAAAATGGAGGTTACAAAAATGAAAAAAAGTATTGTTATGGGTTTAATTTTAATGCTGTCTTTGATAGCATTTTCAAAAAACTCTTTTGCGGCTAAAAAAACCGCCGTTAACGTCCACAGCGCTAAGTTTCAGTATAATAAAGCTTTAGGCGCAATGAAGGGGAAATACTATTATGATGCCATACAGCACTTTCAAAAAGCAATTCTCATTAAACCGCATTTTGCCCTCGCATGGGCGCATATGGGAGTTGCGCTGCACAGACTCGGATTTCCTTCGCTCGGTATAGTCAGTCTTCAGAAAGCTTTAAAATACAATCCCAATATAAAATGGGCAAAAATTAAATTAAAAAAATATATTGCAAGCCCGAGAAGGTAAATAAAATAGATGAGTTTTGACGGTTTTGACGCATTTGCGGAATCGCCCGTTTTCAAGAATATTATAAAAAAAGAAGCCATAAAATTAAATATCGCTTTTGTCTGTTTTTACGGTTCGAGAAATTACAGCCTTGAAACGGACAAAAGCGATTATGATTTTTTTATAGTCTATTATCCGGTTTTCGAAAATTTTTTTACGCATAATTTCACGCGTTTTTCAGTTATAGAAAAAGATTACGATTATTTCATAACTCCTTTCCATGAATACTTCCGACATGCAATGAACGGAAATATAAAATTCATCGAACCCTTAATTTGCGGCACTTTTAAATCGGATATGAACGGTTCTGCAAGATTTTCCGAAGCGCTAAGATTGATTGACAATATAAAAAAATTTATTTCAATTAATTTTAAAAAAAATTTTGACGCAATTTCAGGAATAATAAAAAATAAAAAAATAAATATAGAAAAAGAACAGTACACTTCCAATACTTTAAAATATAAAGATTTATACGGCTATGATATCAAAGAGGCGATTAATTCCCTAAGGCTTTCTTATTTATTGGAAAATTATATAAAAACTGGAGAGTTTTCTTTTATAGTAAAACGCAATCCTGTTTACAAAGAGTTTGAAAATTACATGAATGAAATTAATGCAGGCAATATATCAAAAAAACAATATTTAGACATAATAATAAAAAAAATGAAAGATTTGGAAAATTTAAAACAAATATTAATCGATAAAGATGAATCGGTAAAATCGCAATTGACCGCCGATAAAAAAGAAATAGAAAAAGATATTATGAATATATGCAGAGCAGAAGCCTGCTTTGAAATTGAAAAAACTTTTTAAATATCTTATAATGTAGATATGCAGAAAATTTTGCTTAAATCTAAAATACACAGGGTTAGAATAACCGATGCGAACCTTGAATACGAAGGTTCTATCTCCATAGACGAAGATCTTATGGAAAAAGCGGGTATTTTACCGTACGAAAAAGTAAACGTCTGGAATATAAATAACGGCGGCAGATTTGAAACATATGCAATTAAAGCAGAAAGAAATTCAGGGGATATAATAGTTAACGGCGCAGCTTCCCGTTTAGTTCAAATAGGCGATACTATAATTATAGCGACGTTCGGAATCTACGACGAAAGCGAACTTAAAAATTTTAAACCTGTTTTGGTTTATGTTGACGAAAAGAACCGCTCAGTCGATATAGTAAAATAAAAAAGAATTATATCGCAATGATTACATATTTTGCCGATTATATATTAGTTTCGGCTCATCCGCTGCGTTCTTATCCAGTTTTTTTAAAAAACGCAGAACTGAGTGCGGATAAAACATCCGGCAGGATTATCGGCATAAGAAGCATTAAAAATTATAAAAATAAACGAAAAAATAAATTTCTTTTCGCACCCGGCTTTATTAACGCCCATGCCCATACCGATCTAACTTTTCAGCCTGATATATCGACACCCCGTATTTTTTCAAAATGGGTTTTATCGCTCATAGAAAAGCGAAGTAATTTTACGGCAAAAGAAAAAATAGACTTAAGAATAAAATCTTTTGCATCTTTTATTAAAAGCGGCACAACATCGGTATCCGACATCATAGATACTGAATCTCTTTACGATATAAAAGAAATAAAAGAGCAAAACGCTTTAGTTCCAAGGGTTAAAGCATTTATTGAGCTTAGAGGGCTGGATCCCAAAAATGCTTTTAGGAAAATAAAAGATTTTCAAGAAATTTTTAAAAAAAATAGTTTTGAATCAATCGGGATTTCACCGCACTCAATCTATTCCGTATCCGAGAAATTATTTCAAGAAATATTAAAATTAAATAATAAATTAAAGCTTAAAATAGCAATCCACGCTTCCGAGCATGCAGCGGAGAAAGATTTTATAAGCGGAAAAGGGGGAGATATAGCAGAAAATCTGCTGCCGGCGCTTAATTTGTCAAGATATTCTTTGCCGCAGAAGCTTTTCAAGTCGCCCATTTTTTATCTTGATTATTTAAAAATACTAAATTCAGGCGTTTCTTTAATACATGCAAACGAAATAGATGACGAAGATATAGATTTAATCGCAAAATCAGGTGCGGATATTATTCATTGTCCAAGAAGCAACGCTTTTTTTAATTCAGAAAAACTTCCCTTAAAAAAGATATTAGAAAAAGGAATCTCCGTTTCTATCGGAACCGACGGTCTTTATTCAAACGAATCTCTTAATATTTTAGACGAACTGAAATACGCAAAGAATATTCATCCGGAAGTGTCTGCCAAAGATTTGATTAACATGGCAACTGCCGGCGGCGCAAAGGCATTGGCTTTAAGAAATGTTACAGGCACCCTTGAACCTGATTCAATGGCTGATTTTACGGTATTCAATTTAGGCGACGATATCGTTCCGAATGAAGACAATGTTTATGATTTATTAATTTCTTTTAAACAGGAAGATATTTTAGCGGTAGCTATAGGAGGTAATATAGTTTATAAAAATTATAAACTTTCGGAAAAGACGTCGGATTAATTTTCTGCAGGAACTGTATGTATTAATTGACTTTTTTAGTTAATACAGAAAATAAAATCTGACGACTTTTCCTTCTCCTTAATCCTGCAATAGAAAGTTATCTTTTGCTCAACTGAGCAAAGAAATGCACAAATATTTTCTATTGTAGGATTAAAGCATTAGATTGGTCAATTATTATAAAATATTTTTAAATATTGTCTGTTAAATAATTATACTAATAGATTATAGATTATATAATATTTATCTATTATATTATTAAATATATTATTCTATTTATATTATTAGATCATTAATGTATAGAAAACTTTTCAATTAAGACGCTCAGAAGGAGTTTTGCTTCATTATCATTGTTTTTTGCTTTTTGTAAGATTTCGTTAAGGTCTTTTTTAAGCGCAATATTGCTGATGCCGGCTATAAGCTCTTCGGCTTTTGGAATATCTACCGCAAAACTGTATTCGTTCATTTTTTCATCATTAAGCTGTTGAAATATTTTTATAAGCGGATTTTTATCCATAACCTCATTGTTTTTTTCTATTAATTTTATTAAAGATGAAGACATATGCGACGCAATATCTTCAATATCCCGCTCTTTTAATCTTCCCAAGGCTTTTCTAACTTCTACCGTAGCATGTTCGGCGATGTTAATTTTACTGATATCTCTTCCTTCTCCTTCCATGCTTATGAAAAAATTTATATAAGTCAGATCCAGCGCAAAGACCCTGAAAAAATAATTGGTTTCTTCCTGATGTTTATAAAAATAGTAGGTTAAACCAAAATAAGTAGGGGAAATAAGAAATTCATTCAATGTATTCTGAAGCGGTGCCAGATTCAAATTTTTAATAATTTTTATTTCATTTATATAGTTGGCTCTGATAATTGTAAAAATAGATATAAGATTATTAAGCAAACCGTTAATTGCAATCAGGTCTGTTTTTACAGTTTCTGAAGCTTTGTGCTCACTGGATTGGACTCTTAAACCGATAAAAATTGCAATGACCGCAGCTAATACTGCAAGTGAAGACGTTAAAGATGCGCTTACTTCTCCGCGCGCTTCCCACAGACTTGTATGTGTATAATGAGCAAATAAAAGGAACAGAGAAAGAATTACTGCAAACAAACTTATACCTACTACAACTATACCTAACTGCCAAGCATCTATCTTTTTCAAGAAATTGATTTTGTTCATTTTATATTTTTATGGTTATATATGTACTCTATATATTATATGCATTATACGTTAAATAATATAATTTTTTATTATTCTAATTTGCAATTTCGCGTTTTTTGAGATTATAATCTGTTTTTGTTAAAAATAAAAAACTAATCTGTAATTAATCACCAAAAATAATAAAAAACGATAAAAACTATTTAAAATTAAATTGTGAAGTTTCTAACGGTGAGTTAAGGTAATAAATAAAATTGACGGAAGCAAAAATATAAAAAATATTTTTAACGCAGGCATTTTCATTTTTTTATTGCCGACCTCATTTTAAATACTACGCCATTTAAAAAATTTAAAATTAAAATTAAAATAGATTAAAAAATATAGATATAAATAAAATAAACTAAAATAAATTAAATGCATACAAATTAAATATAGAACAAATTATCAAATTATAAAGATACAAATTAAATACAGACAAATTAAATATAAAAAAATATTTATTAAACATCCAATAATTTATATTTTATATTATAATTTTTAAATGTCAATATTAAATTTTTTTTATATATAAAAAATTATATATTTATATATTTATATATTATTTTATTGCCGTTTTTTATTTTTTTTAATCAATCTGATTTCGGATATTTCAGTTTGCGCTAAATATAATTTTATTATATAATCGCTTATAACGTATTTTATTGATAATAAAAATTTAATAGTAATAATTTAATTTAATTTAGGCTGACTTTATTTTCCTTTACGCTAAATAAAATACAAATACAAACTTAAAACCATCGCCAAAAGAATAACTCTTAGCATACGCAAGATAGATTATGCAGCCCGTATCGGCGGCGATGAATTTATAGTGATATTAATAAAGATAATATTGACGAACTTAAACCTCTGCTCGACAGGCTTCACGACGCTATTTCCAAGCCTGTTGTTTTGTCTGACGGCATTATCGTAAATGAAGAAGCCAGCATGGGTTTAGTTATATGTTTCGACGGAAACTGTAATGACACCGCCGAAATAATGCGTAAAGCCGATTATGCGCTATATGCCGCAAAATCAGCCGAAGCTAACAGGAAGACATGGTGGGTGCTTGCCGATGAAGCAATTCCCGCGGTAGATATTGCGAAAGAATATATTGATACACCATATGGCGAAGAAGTTGCGCGTCTGTTAATTCCGGCTAAAAATAAATTGTTGGATATAAAAGATGAATTTATAGAACTATTATTGCTATATATTATTATAATAAAGTATAATAATAAAGGGAAATTATGAAAGTTATTACAGAAATAGCCGAGATGAAAGAATTCTCGCATAATTTAAAAAAAGCCGAAAAAAAAATTTCTTTCGTGCCTACTATGGGAAAACTTCACGGCGGACATGTTAAACTTATAGAATCGGCTAAACGATACGGCGAAACGATAGTTTCCATATTTGTGAATCCTCTGCAGTTTGGAATAGGTGAAGATTTCGACAAATATCCGAGAGACATCGAAAACGATGAAAAAATCTTATCGGATTCGTCCGTTCAGGTTCTTTTTTATCCTAAATTAGATGATATAGTTAAAAATACCGGTACATTTATCGTTAATCCCGAATATTCAAAAAAATTAGAGGGGCTTTTCAGACCTTCGCATTTTCAGGGCGTACTTACTATAGTTATGAAACTTTTCTGCATAGTCGAACCCGATTTTGCTTTTTTCGGCTTAAAAGATTATCAGCAGTTCGCGTTAATAAAGAAAATGGCGGAAGATTTTTTTCTAAATGTAAAAATTATTCCCGTGGAAACCGTAAGGGAAGAATCCGGGATTGCAATGAGTTCGCGAAATACATATTTAGACGGCGCCGGAAAAGATGCGGCAAGCGCTTTTTATAAAATTCTTTTTTATACGGCAGATTTATTTAAAAAAGGCGAAAAGTCGGCGGAAAAATTAGCCGGATTTGCCATAAAAGAACTTATAAAAAACGGATTTAAAGTGGACTACGTCGAAATAACGGATTCTGCGCTTAATAAAAAATATTGCGATGCGGAGAAAGGCGATATCCTTCTTGCCGCAATCAGATATAAAGATGTCAGACTTATAGACAATATTTTTTTTAGTTGAAAAATGAAATTTTTATGATATTATTTAAAATAGTTAATCGGTAAGACATTAATTAACGTAAATAAACACCAAGCATAAAAAACCTAAGAGGTGCGCATATGAAAGACGATATATTTCTCGCCGTAATATTTAATACCGAAGAGATAGCAAAAACAACTTCTAAAAAAGATAAAGTTATTTATTGCAAATATCCCAAAATAGAGCAGAAAATTAAAATTATTGAAAAATTAGAAAAAAAAGCCGCTGAAGATTATATAAAATTCAACCAAAGACGATTATCCAGCATATTTAAACCTGTTTTTGAAGGCAGAATATTGTTTTATAACAATAAATCAGATATTTTACCGGAATTTAACGATACCGAAGAATTTATTAATTTTGCAGGCGTTTTTTTTGAACGGTTAAAAAATCATTACGGTATAGACGTTATAGATTATTCTGCAATAACTCTGAGCAGCAAATCGATACTTAAAGAATATGCACCGCATGTATTTGATTTCGAAATTTTTAATTACAGTTTTGCGACCCATAAAGCCGTAAAAACAGATTTCGTTAAATCATCCAATATTAAAAAACTTAATGAAATAGCAATGCATGTAATAGACGAAAAGAAACCTGTTTCTGCCGCCAAACGAAAACTTACAAAGACTAAAGAAGAACCCGAAGTAAAACCTAAAACTATAGGGAAATCAAAAATAGACGTTAGTGACGAAGTTCAATCCGTAAAAAAAATCAAAAAGCTGAAAGTTGCCGAAAAAAAACAGGAATTAAAAAAACAGCCGATTAATAAGCCGGTTTCCGCAATCTCAAAAAACGCAATATCTAAACAGCCGTCTTCTAAAAAAACAGTCGAAATTGAAAGCAGTTTAACGGATATAATTCCGGAAATCTGCGAAGTGGAATACGTCGAAAACGAAAAAAATATAGGCGAACAGATAGATATTATCTCTTTAAGCTGGAGCCGTTTAAGCCCGTCGGAAAATATTCCCGTTTTAGAATACGGACAGCCCGTGGAAATTTCCGGCGAAAGCATGGTCAGGATATATTTCCAAAAACCGAACGTTAGGCAGGTGGTATGGAGATTTAGGCAAAAACCCGAATCTTCTGCGTATAAACCTATACTCAGGGTTTATAAAGACGATGATATGCTGTGGTATGAAGTTTTAGACGTATATTACGGCAGCAGATACGTTATCTTTCCTGAAGACCTTGAACTTTCGCAGACATGGGTGGATATTGGATACTTAACGGACGAAGGGAATTTTATTTTTATAGCGAGAAGCCCTGTATGGCCGCCGGCATGTCTTTATAAAAAGCTGCCTAAATTAAAACTCGAAAGAAAAATTAACAGTATGGGCAGCAGGATTTTTATTGGCGCTACTGAATCTATTCCCGGCGGTAAAAATCTGCCGGTTAATATTAACATTACAACTTCGGGAGCAGGTTTTTCAGCATCCGGAGAAGGATTTACGCCGTCGGGAGAAGGCGCAAGATAAATATTTTAATTCAATAAATCAATTGGAGATAATATAATGTTCGATGCAAATAAAATAAATACAGGCAAATGGCTGCCGGTTTTGCATTTTCATCTTCCTTACGTAAGGCATCCCGAAAGTTCTAAATATTTAGAAGAAGAGTGGTATTTTGAAGCCGTTACGGAAACATATCTTCCTTTGCTTGAATGTTTCGACGACCTTGAAGGCGACGGCGTAGATTTTAATCTGACTATGTCGTTAACGCCTACGCTTTTAAGTATGATGAACGACGACCTGCTTTCCGAAAGACTTAAAGATTATATAGCCGTCAGGCTTAAAGTTCTCGACGAAGAGGCTTTCCGAACGGAAGGCGACCCCGAATTCCATCCAGTAACTCTATTTTACAGAAAAAGATATAGAAACTGGTATGAAAAAATTAAAGATAGCGGAGGAAAATATCTTATAAACGGCTTTTTGAAACATTTCAGAAACGGACATTTAGATATTATAACTTCTTCCGCTACCCATGCTTTTTTAATTGCTATGGTCGGCGAACCTGAAGCTATTGCCGCTCAAATAGAAGTCGGCATAGAAACGCATAAAAATATACTCGGCGTTACCCCTAAAGGAATATGGCTGCCTGAGTGCGGCTATACGGAAGGTTTTGACGGTATCCTTAATAAATACGGACTTTATTATACTTTTTTGGACAGGCACGGTATAGATTTTGCAAAACCTAACCCGATTAATGGATGTTTTTCTCCGATTATAACTCCTTTTAACGTAGTAATGTTCGGCAGAGATCCGGAAAGTTCAAGACAGGTCTGGTCGTCTAAGGAAGGGTATCCGGGTACTCCCGTTTACAGGGAGTTTTATAGAGACGTAGGCTTTGATTTGGACTTGCCGCATTTGACGCCGCTAAGGCACGGAAGTCTTAAAACTTTTACCGGTCTTAAATATTACGCAATTACGGGACAGGGTAATTATAAAGAAGCTTACAGACCCTCCGCCGCCAAGCGCAAAGCATACGAACACGGCGCACAGTTTGTCTATCACAGGGAACTGCAGACTCGTTATTTAAAAAACTTTATAGATGAACCGATAGTTACTTCTATGTATGATGCCGAACTTTTCGGACATTGGTGGTTTGAAGGTCCATGGTGGCTGGAAGCTGTTTTTAGGAGAATTAACGAAAACAATTTCGTAAAATCTACAAAAGCAATAGATATAGCCGATGAAACAATTTTCAAGCTTAACGGTCTTTTAAAACAATACGACGATGAAAAGTCGTATATTAAATTGGTCGAAAATATTAACAGAAATAATGCAAAAAACGGCGTTTTTATAGCGCAGCCGGCAACTTCGTCATGGG
>JBMFVW010000024.1:0-26072 GCA_049965795.1 Candidatus Acidulodesulfobacterium sp. | reverse complement strand
GAAGAAATATCCAAAACTATTATTTCGGCTTACGATAAAGGCGGTAAAGTTTTTATAGCAGGGAACGGCGGTTCGGCTGCGGACGCCCAGCATATAGCGGCGGAACTTGTTTCGAGATTTTATAAAGAAAGAAAAGCTCTCGCAGCAGAAAGCCTTACGGTTAATACATCAAATCTCACGGCGATAGCTAACGATTATGATTTTTCGGTCGTTTTTTCGCGACAGCTTGAAGCAAACGCACGCAAAGACGACGTTTTCTGGGGAATATCGACTTCGGGCAATTCCAAAAATATTTTAACCGCCATAAATACTGCAAAAAATATCGGCATGAAAATAATAGGTTTTACCGGCGGAAACGGCGGAAAAATGGCCGGACGCGGAATGTGCGACCATTTAATCAAAATTCCGTCTAATGATACGCCCAGAATCCAGGAAAATCATATATTAATTGCCCATATAATATGCGAATTGGTGGAAAACAGCCTTTTTTAATGCCTAATTTGTTACGGGCAGCACAGTTTCTATCGGCAATTTTGCATTAAGCGTGCTGGCTGTCCGCAAAACTTCTTGCGTCGAACAGCGACGAATATAACTTCATGGCATACATATCCGTCATGCCGCTGATATAATCGGCGCACATTACTTGGAAAGCGGGATTGCCGTTTTTATCTTTTCCGAAAGAATCGTAAAATCCGAACTCGTAAAGTTCCTGAAAGTCGTCGGGATAAAGCTTGATATTATTGATATCGGAAAAAACGGAAAAAAGCTTTCTTACGATATTTTCAGCTTTATACCTGTTTAAAAGAATTTCTCTGTTTTCCATAACGAGCCTGTAAGAAATTTGTTTTAGTGCGCTTATTTCAAGATCCACGCCGTTTTTCCATATCAGTCCGTATTTGTATGAATCGTTGCCGTATTCCAAAGGCATATCATGTAAAAAATTATATGATTTAGATTTTAATTTTTTAACTACGTTTTTTCTATCTTCTAACTCAATATTTAAAATAAATTTTGAAATATAATTAGAAAAAAATTCTTTAAGGTCAGTCTTGACTTTTATATGATGCATCGTTTCGTCTTTCAATTTGTATTTTCCGGCTGTTTCGTCATAATTGATATCCTTAATATTTTTAACATCTTTGCCGGTATCTTTGTCCGAATCCGTCAATTTTTCAAATCCGTTTTTTTCCGTTATATTGAAAATATTTCTCAACTTTAAAAAGAAATCATCGACCCGTTCAGCCATAGTATCGATTGAATTTTTATCGAACCGTCCGCTTTCTTTAAGATATTTGTTAACTTTAAAACGGCCGTCTATATCTATAAGTTTAGACTCTACCCCGTCTTCTATGTCATGAGTGGCGTACGCGATATCGTCTGCCGCATTTAATATCTGGCATTCCAGACACCTTGAAAATTCAAAAAATTTATCTTTTGCGGTTTTGTTATTTTTATCGTTGAAAAATAGGGAATATTTATTTAAATAATTTATAAAATCTTTTCCGTGAATTTTTTCCAGTATAAATATGTCGTCGTCGTAAATAAAATGCTTGTTTTTATCTGACAACGAATAAGGCATCTTATATTTTAAAATACCGTCTATGGTCTTAAGCGAAGGATTAATCCCGTATATTTTATTGTTTTTAGAATCGTAGAATTTTTTTTCCAGGAAATTAAGAATTCTTATGTTTTGGGCATTAGCCTCGAAACCAAGTTTCCGGTTCGTAGCTTTTTTTAATTCCTCGTTTATAATATATTCGCCGAGATGGCCGAAAGGCGGGTGTCCTATATCGTGAGCCAGAGAAACGGCTTCGATAAGATCCAAATCCAAACTTAGTCCGTATTTTTTATTCAAAATAGACGTTAAGGCTCTAGCTATTTGGGATACTTCGAGAGAATGGGTAAGCCTAGTCCTGTAATAATCCAGCGTAAAAACTCCGAAAACCTGGGTTTTATTCCTCATCCTTCTGAATGCGCTGGAATGAATTATTCTGTCTCTGTCGATTTGAAAAGGCGACCTTACCCCTTTTTCCTTTTTTTCCTTATCGGTATATCCGTAATCAAATACTCTTTCGTCTAACATTAAACGCCGCCTCCGCTAAAAATTAAAATTTTTATAATCTTTTATATCAGGAAAAGGAGTCAGATTACCTAAATACGGGGACGGAATTCAATTCTGTCCCCGTCTCAAATTAGATACTGCAGGAACTTTATGTATTAATTGTTCCGAATTTTCCTTCATTATTACTCTATATTTTATCGAACTTTAAAGTTTCTATCAGCAATTTTTGGTTTTAATCTTGCAATTATATTTAATTAAATATATACTATTCACACATTTTTGACAAATAATATCGGAGGAATAATTTATGAAAAATACGGATAAAGAAAATAAAGACGAGCACGCATTTTCAAATGCCGAAATAGAGTCGGCAAAAAAAATATTAATAAAAATGAAAAAAGACATTTTTAAAGAAATAGACGCCGGCATAAAAGAAGGTTCGTCTAAAGATTCAACCGAATACCGCGGCGACAACTACGACATCGCATCCAGCGAAAGAGACAGGGAACTTATGTATATGCTTGGAGACAGAGAAAGAAAAAAGGTGAGGGAAATAGACAATGCGCTTTTAAAGATTAAAGAAGGGACTTACGGAATATGCGACGAATGCGGCGAACCTATTTCTAAAAAAAGATTAAAAATTATACCTTATTCCAACTTATGCATAAACTGCCAGTCTAAAGCTGAAGAAGAAGAAAAGAAGCAGCTGAACGAAGATTATATCGACCACTTGAATACGCTTTCTTTAATAAACGACGACGAAACTTTTAAAGATTCCGACGAATAGAAGAGGTTAAAAAAGACATAGATTCAAGAAGAGATTTAGAATAAGGATGCGACGGATTTTTAAAAAAATCGTCGGTTTCTGCAATCTCCATTATCTTTCCGCCGTACATAACGCATACCCTGTCTGCAAGGTGTCTGACCAATTTTAAATCGTGGGTAATAAATATATAGCTCATGCCGGTTTCGTTTTTTAAATCCATCAGCAGATTTAAAATCTGGGCGGAAACGGAAACGTCCAAAGCGGAAACCGGCTCGTCGAGTATAAGCAGTTCCGGACGAACGGACAGGCACCGTGCTATTCCGACTCTCTGCCTCTGTCCGCCGGAAAGCATATGCGGATAGTTTAAAGCTATTGATTCGGGCAGTCCGACGACTTTAAGCTGTTCTGCGGCAAATTCTATTCTGTCTTTCTTTTTGTTCTTTATAATACCGTTTCTTACAGCAGGATAAGATACTATTTTATATATCTTCTTTTTTGGATTCAACGACGAATAGGGGTCTTGAAAAAGTATCTGTATCTTTTTCCTGAAATCTTTTTTTTTATTTTTATAATCAAGTAGTTCGCCTTTAAAATATATTTTGCCGGAAGTTTTTTCAGTCAATCCTAAAATTAACTTGGAAAGCGTCGATTTTCCGCATCCCGTCTCCCCTACTACGGCAAATATTTCATTTTTATAAACGTCGAACGAAACGCCGTCAACAGCTTTTATCACATTCTTTTTTATATCGAACAGCGTTTTGTAATATTTATAGTGTTTGGAAACGCCTGAAACTGATAAAATTACGTTATTTTCCATATTTTTTTATTTTGCGCCGCCGCCGGAATTAAATTTTATACATCTTACGTCGCGCCCGTATTTTCCGTTGTTTTCGGAATCCCTAAAATTTCTTAAAGCTATATCGCTTAAACAGTCGTCGTCTCTTTTAAAGCATCTGGAGTAAAACCTGCACTTCCCTTTTTTAAAATCGTCTTTGGTCAAATAACCGCTTATATTAAAAAGTTTCTGTTTAGGCACATAATCCGGAGAAAGCGACGGAATACTTTTTATTAAAGAAATAGTGTAGGGATGGGCGGGATTATTTATTATATCTTCGGTATTGCCCGATTCCATTACCTGCCCTGCATAAAACACGCAAGTCCTGTCCGAAATGCTTCTTGCGACTGTAAGGTCGTGCGTTATAAAAATAATCCCGACGCCGGATTTTTCTTTTATTTCTTTAATTAATTTTAAAACCTGAAGCGACGTCGTAACGTCTAAAGCGGTAGTGGGCTCGTCGGCTATCAAAAAACAAGGATTAAGCACCATAGCCATAGCTATCATAACCCTCTGGCGCATGCCGCCCGATAACTCATACGGATAAGAATTAAATCTTGCAAGTCCGTCTATATTCATATAATTCAAATATTTAACGGCAATATCTTTTGCTTCTTTTTTTGAAATTTTTTTATGCGTTAAAATCGCTTCGGTTATCTGCTCTCCTATTTTCATTACGGGATTTAAAGACGTATTTGGATCCTGAAATATCATAGATATAATTTTTCCCCTTACATCCGTTAACTCGTCGGTCTTTAGCTTTAAAATATCGGTCTCGACGTTCTGCGATTTGCAGCTTATTTTAATTTCTCCCGAAACTATTCTTGAAACGCCCTGAGGATTAAGTTTTAAAATAGACAGTCCGAGAAAAGATTTGCCGCTGCCCGATTCGCCAACTATAGAAACGACTTCGCCTTCTTTGACCGATAAAAACAAAGAATCGACCACGTTGATACACCCGCTTTCGTTTTTACCGGCGCATAATTCGACGGTTAAATTATTTATCTCTAGTCCCATAATAAACTTTCACGGAAATTTATATTTTTTAATGGTTCATTTAGCTTTAAAATTTTTAAACTACATCTTTTCTAAAACAGGAATACATAATAAATTCAAGATGGAAACTAAAACCGTATTAACCGAGATCAGCATCGCAATCCTGGGTTTTATATAATCCCGCTCTCTGCCTATAAGCCTGTGATTTTGATAATATTTATTAAAATACGAAGCAAGTTCTAAAGCAAAAGAGCTTAATACGGAAGGCTCGTTCTGTTCTACTGCCGAATGAACCGCTGTTTTCAGTCCGTAAATTTGTTTGGCTATCAAAAAAATATCGTCAAAATCCGCGTCGTTTTTTGAAAACCGGAAACTCTGAGCGTCGTTTTTTAAATCCGTTTCATTTACGTTTAATCTGCTTAAAAGGCTGTTTATTCTTGAAACTGTATATTGAAGATAAGGTCCTGTCTGACCTTCGAAAGACAATACGTTATCCCAGCTAAAATTTACATCCGTAGTCCGCCTGGTTTTTAAATCGTTAAAAATAACGGCTCCTATGCCGACTTTTAAAGACGTTAAATATATCTGGTCTTTTTCGCTTTCCGACAGTTCTTTTTTTTGTTCCGGAATTAAACTTTGTTGTTCGAAATTTTCCGTTAAAGTTTCTAATCCCTCTATTCCTTCAGATAATTTTTTGGCGGCATCCTTAATTTCAAGTCTTTCTTCAAGTTTTTCTAAAGCTTTTAAGCGCGCTTCCTCTATATAGTCTTCAAGAAAAACTAAATTGCCTTTTCTTGTGGACATGCCGATAATTCTGCCGAATTTTACATGGATTAGCTTGCCGTCTATCATAGAAGCATACCGTTTAAAATTTCTACCGTCTTTTATTTTTTCGGCATCTTCTTTTAATATGCCGAAAATGCCGAAGAGCTGGCTGAAATGAAGCGCCTGTTCCGAACCTACCACGTAAATCATCTTATCGAAATTATATTTTGCCATTCTCGAAACAGCCGTAACGATATCCCTTGAAAGATAAAGGGACGTTCCGTCGCTTTTAGCAATAAGCGCGGGCGCTTTAATGCCTTTTACGTTCACTATTGCCGCCCCTTCGCTTATTTCTGCTATGCCGCTTTCAAGCAGAATTTCTTTAATATCTTTTGAAAATTCTGCGCTTTCGGCTTCTCCTTCATACGAATCGAACTCTATGCCGATAGATTTATAAATCCTTTTAAATTCCTCTATGCTTAGTTTTCTAAAAATTTTCCATAAATTATACTGCCCTTCCGCAGTTCCGCAAAAAAGATTTTTATTTTCTTCGGAAAGTTTTATGCTTTTGGAAATATATGCGGCATCGGCATCGGTTACCGTGAAAGCATCGGTTTCTGCAGTCGAACCGTTATCGGTATTTTTAGTTTTTTTATCGCCTAAACCTTTTGCTGCGCCGAGATATTCTTCAAAACTGCGTTTATTTGCCGACATAAAATCTTCAAGTGTTTTAAACCTGTTTTTAGCCTCTTCCTCCACGGTCGCATCTGTTTGTTCGTCTTTGTGTATTCTGACGTAAAGTCCGTATAAAACTTTTACGGGGTCTTTTTCAAATTCGGAAAAATTTATATCGCCGTAGCGGCAAAACGCAGTAATAAGTTTTCCGAACTGGGTTCCGAAATCGCCGAGATAATTTATCTTTATAACCTTATGCCCGCAAAATTCATAAATTTTCGACAAACTCATCCCTATTACGGTGGAACGCAGGTGTCCTACTCCAAAAGGTTTCGCTATATTAGGGGACGAATAATCTATGACTACGGTGAGAGGTTTTTCAGGAACGTCTCTGCCGTAATCGGAACCTGAATCGACGACTTCCTTAACGACTTCAGAAACAAATCTTTCTCTTTTTACAAAAAAATTGAGGTAAGCTCCCTTTATTTCTATTTTATCGAAAAGATCGGCTATTTCGGCAAACTGCAGACTGCATAAATTATATAAATCGCCGGCCGCCGTTTCCGTTTTGCCTTTAAATCCGTAATTTTGCATATAATAAGCCGCTAAACAATAATCGCCGAAAGAATCGTCCGGCGGATTTTTTATTAATTTTTCGGCTTGCGGCATTGAAACGTCTATTTTTTTCTCTTCCTTAATAATATTTACGATAAAAGTTTTAAGCGTTTCCTTGAATATATCCATTTTTGTTCCCTATTTTAAATAATTTTAATTCAAATTAAAATTGCTAGGACTAAATTGCTAAGAATTGCACCCCCCCCCCAAAAAAAAAATTGCCTATAGGAAAAGGTGCTTCCGAATTTTCCTTAATTATCTTTTTACTTTATAGAACTTTACAATTTTCTATCGGCAATTTTGGGAAATCGTTTTAATTATAACAATTATAATAACAATTATATCAATTAAAAGACTTTAAAAAAATAATTAATTTGATATAATTAAAAATAGAGAGGTTAAATGTCTCTCTATTTTCTCAAGGAGATTGATTAATTATGGATATCGAAAATAAAGATAAATATATATGCGAAGCATGTCCTTATATTTACGACCCAAAAAAAGGCGATCCTGAAAGCGGAATACCCCCCGGTACGCCTTTCGAAGATATACCGGATGATTGGCTGTGTCCTATATGCAAAGTGGACAAGACTCATTTCAAAAAAGTAGATAAATAAATTACTTTAATTAAATTAAGATTAAAATAGGAGAATTTAATGGTTTCAACTGAAGAAATTGCTTTACCAAAATACCAGTGCGATGTTTGCGGATATATATACGATCCTGAAGTAGGCGACACAATAGGAGGAATAGAGTCGGGCACTCCTTTCGAAAAACTTCCGGACGATTGGGTCTGCCCTATATGCGGCGCAGACAAAACTCATTTTCAACATTTCGCAGGTTAATTTTTATTTAAATAACGCCACGTAGTGTAGAAATTAAATTCCGGCGCTACGCGGCGGCTGCAAATACACACAATCAACATTATACCGATCTGTCGCATTAGGAAAAGGTGTCAGATTAATGTTTTCCTATCGGCAATTTTGCGAGGATTAAGCGATATTGACATTATTAATAAATATGATAAAATTAGGTTATGCGTTTAATAAAATTAATTTTTCTTACGGTTTTCGTCTTTGCGGCAGTTGCTTTTTCGGCTCAAAATTATGCCGAGGCGATGTCTTATTCCAGTTTCGTCAAAAAAGTAAATGCCGATAGGCATATAGGCGATCCGAATGCGGCGGTAACTATTATTGCATACACCGATTTTCAGTGCTACTGGTGCAGGAAATTTGAAGAATACGACCTGCCTTACATAATAAAACATTACGTAAAAACCGGCAAAATATACGTTGAATTCAGGGATTTCCCTCTTACGCTTATACACAAATATGCTTTTAAAGGAGCTGAATACGCCGACTGCGCCGCGCTTCAAGGAAAGTATATGCCTATTAGAAGCCTTCTATATAAAGACCAAGACTTTTGGAGCAGTATAGGGGATATTTACTATTTTCTTAAGACGCATGCAGGAAACATAATCAATATGTCTAAGGAAGAATCATGCGTTAAAAGCGGACTGCCGAAAAGACTTATTAAAAACAATACTAAATCCGGAATGAATGCAAAAGTAACGGGAACGCCTACCTTATATATATACAAAGGGCTGATTCTTTACAAAAAAGTAGTTGGATATAAGCCTCTGCCGTTAATGATTAAAATCCTTAACGGAGCATTGCAATAAAATACAATTAAGTATTTTTATATATTCCCCGTAATATAGTTTATTTTTTCCGGTGAGTTATCCTCAATTTTTTTCATATCTTTCAAAATTTTAGAAATAAACTTTTCCGTTTCGGCAACCGCCGATTCAATTTTCATTCCCAAAGCAAGATAAGACGCTATGCAGGCGGAAAAGGCGCATCCTGTTCCGTGCACCTGTTTTTCGGTATTTACCATTTTGCTTTCGTATATATAAAATTCGCTTTTTGAATTTAAAAGTATATTTCTGATAATATTTTCTCCGGATTTTTCAGTTATATGCGAACCTTTAATTAGAATATTTTTAATGTCCGGAAATCTTTTCCTTATAATTTTTGCCGAATTTTTCATTTCTTCCAAATTTTTAATTTCCGTTCCGGCAATAAGTTCGGCTTCTTTGATATTAGGCGTTATTACGGCCGCGCGTTTAAACAGAGGAATTAAAAAATCAGGATACCGGTTTTTATCCACTATTATAGAACCGGTAGTGGAAACATATACTGGATCGACCACTAAAGTTTTTACGCCGTATTTATCTATAAAATCGGACAATATAGAACTTTGCGCATCATCGTAAATTAAACCGGTTTTTACCGCATCAATTTTAAAATATTCAAACACGGCTTTCAGCTCATCCGAAAAAAAAATGTCGGAAACCCGTTCTATTTTATATATTTTATCAGGATTTTGCGCCGTCATAGCCGTAACTGCCGATAAACCTAAAATTCCGCTTTTGGAAAAAATCTTTGCATCGGAAGTTATACCGGCTCCGCCGGAGCCGTCAAATCCTGCAACGGACAATATTTTTAACGTCAAAATATTTTTCCTCTCTTTTAAACTACTTTAAACTTTTTTATTTTTTGCCTGATTTTTTTTCTTAAAATCCCTTATGCTTCTTAAAATATCGTAAACTTCAGAAGCGCTTCTCGTATTTAAGATATCGGATTTCTTTGCCCAGCCCTTTCTGGCTATGCCAACTCCGTAATTAACAAGGCGTATCCCGTCTGTTTTGTGCGCGTCGGGATTAATCGAAAGCATAATGTTTTTCGATAAAGCCGATTTTATATGCCTCCAATCGATATCTAACCTTTTCGGATTAGCGTTGAGTTCTATAACGGTTTTGTATTCCGAAGCACAGTCTAAAATTCTGCCTACATTTAAAGGATATTCTTTTCTTTCTAAAAGAAGCCTGCCTGTAAGGTGTCCGACCATGGTCGTGTACGGATTTTTAATCGCTTTAACTATTCTTTCGGTCATAAGAGATTCCGTCATATTAAAGTTTGAATGGACGGATGCTATGACAAAATCCAGTTTCGACAAAGTTTTATCATCGTAGTCTAAATTGCCGTCCGGTAAAATATCCGACTCTACGCCCTTAAAAATTTTAATTTTATCCGCATATTTTTTATTAAGCCTGTCGATATACTCGATTTGAGATTCAAGTTCGTCTGCGGAAAGTCCGTTAGCATAATGTGCGGATACCGAATGATCCGATATCCCGACATATTCGTAACCAAGTTTTATGCATTCTTCTATCATAGCTTCTATACTTTCTTTTCCGTCTGTATAAGTAGAATGAATATGAAAAACTCCGCGCAGGTCTTTTTCTTCTATAAGTACGGGTATTCCGCCGTTTAGCGCCGCATCGAGCTCCCCTGTCCCTTCCCTTAATTCCGGAGGTATATACTGCATACCGAAAACTCCGTAAAATTCCTTTTCGTCTTTTACTTTTATTTTATTCGTTACATTTTCTGCAATATCGGCATCGGCATAGGAGTCATCGTCCTTATTCCTTCTGAATATTCCGTATTCGTTTATTTTATAGCCGTTTGCTTTTTCAAGCGACCTCAGCTCCTCATTGTGCATTTTAGAGCCGGTAAAATGATGAAATGCATAAACAAAATCTTCGTGCGGTACGACCCTTAAATCAACGTGTATGCCGCTCTTTAAAATTATGCTTATTTTAGTTTCTCCGGAAGATTCGGTTCTTAAAATTTCGGGGTATTTAAACAAACGGTCTAAAAACTGGGGCTCTTTTCCTGCGGCGACGGAAAGCACTATGTCTATATCTCCGACGGTTTCCATTTTTCTTCTGAGAGAACCGGCTATCTGAATATCGTATATAATTTTTTGAGGCATATTTTTAATATAATATTCAAGCATCAGTGCTTGGTTTAAAGCGTCGGGATATAAAAATCTTGTTTTAAAAATATTAAATTCTTCCACCGATTTTTTTAAATTTTCTATAGATTTTTCTCCGAAACCGTGAATATCTTTTAGTTTGCCTAATTTTAAAGCATTTTCCAAATCCGAAGTGCTTTTAATGTTAAAATTTTCATATAAAAGCTTTGCTTTTTTAGGACCCAATCCTCTTATTTTTAAAAGCTCAAATAAGCCGTCGGGCACTGATTTTAGAAGTTCGTCGTAATAAGCGAGGCTTCCGGTTTCTACAAGCTCTTTTATTTTAAGATGCAGGTCTTTTCCGATACCCGGGATATTTAAATTTTTCCCCTCCGTGATAATATCGGATAAATTTTCTCCAAGCCTGCTTATTACAACGGAAGCATTTAAATATGCCCTTATTTTAAAAGGATTTTCGCCTTTAATTTCAAGTATCTCGGCTATATGTTCGAAAACTTCGGCAATTTCTGCATTGGTCATAACTTTTTATTTATATATAATTTGTATATACTCATTCAATTATGTTATATTATATATTAAATTTAATTAAACTGAAACTGAAACTATGGATATTTTACTGCTTAAATTTTTAACCGACGCTATAGATATCGTGAAAGATATTCTTTATATATATATGTGGGTAATCATTATTAAAGCCCTGCTTTCATGGGTAAACCCCGACCCCTATAATCCGATAGTCCGCTTCATTAACGATATTACCGAGCCGGTGCTTAATAAAGTAAGGCTCATACTTCCGGTAGGTTCTTCATTTGCTTTCGATTTTTCTCCGATAATAGTCATATTAATAATAATAGCATTGATGCAGCTGTTGAGTTTTATAGAATACAGATATATTATGCAAAACGTGCCTTTTATAATTTTGAGGCGCTGACTTTTACCTTGATTACATTAATATCTATAATAAATAATTAATCAATTTTAACGCAGGAGTTAAAATTATGGAACTTTCTCCAATAGAAATAAGATCGCAAAAGTTTTCAAAAAAAATTAAAGGGTACGACGTAACGGAAGTAGAAAATTTTCTTGAAGTAGTCGCAAAAGATTTAGAAAAACTTTACGGGGAATACTACGGGCTGAAAGAAGAACTGGTCAAAAAAAACCAGGAGATAACGGATTACAAAGAAAAAGACAAATCTATAAGCGAAGCAATACTAATGGTGCAGTCGGTTTCCAACGACATCAAAAAAGCGGCTATTATGGAAGCGGAATCTATTAAAAACAGGGCTATTTCAGAATCGGAAAATATAATAAAAGACGCAAACAAAAAATATGCCGAAATCGCCAAGAATATCGAAGAATTGTTAAACAAAAGGATAATTATAGTAAATTCTTTAAAAAATCTGCTGCAGACCAATATCGATATAGTAAACAGGGAATCGGAAAAAAATCTTGAAATTTCCTTGCCGGAAGAACCGATAAAAATAGATGCTTCATCATATATTAAAGGCAGCGCCGAGCTTAAACTTAGAGAGGATTCTTCCGTTAATGCCGCCGAAGCAAAGAAAACCGACGACAATTACGATCTTGCAGATTTTTTAAAAAATAGCGTGATAGAAAAAAAAGACGGCGAAGAGGAAAACAAGGAATCCATTAAAACGGAAGCCGGAGAAAAAAGCATAGAGGAAATGCTGGGCGATATTAATAAATTTTCTTTCTAGGACTTATATTTATTTATATTCTGTGATATACTTATGATATACTATACTATAAAGTACGACATATGCAGATAAATATTAATTACCGGAATATGCGCCGCATTAAATTATTTATCGTTAATTTTAATTAATATTAATCGCCCAGAGGTAAAAGAATATGAAAATATTGCTTATTCAACCAAATAATACAAGCACTATAGGATTAAACAACGTATCGCTAATAGAACCAACCGGATTAGAAGCCATCGGCGGAAGCCTGCTCAGAGACGAGCATATAGTTAAAATAGCAGATTTAAGAGCCGTAGATTACGATCCCGACAAATATTTAGAGGATAAAATAAAAAGTTTTAAGCCGGATGCCGTCGGTTTTTCCTGTTCGTTTACTACCGACGTGTATAGGACTATCGAACTTGCAAAAAGAATGAAAAACGAATTCGGAATTCGTTACGTCTTTATAGGCGGACATCACGTTTCCGTATATCCTTACGATTTTAACGTTAAAGAAATTGATGCTATAATAATCGGAGAAGGAGAATATACCGTAAGGGATCTCGCAGGGGCATTTTCTTCCAATACGCCTCTTTCAAATGTTAAAGGCATAATATACAACGAAAACGGCAGCCAGATAAAAACGCCGGAAAGACCGCTTCTTAAGAACATAAACGAGCTTCCTTTTTTTGCAAGGCACCTTACCGAGGAATTCAGAAAAAAATATTATCTTGGCATCAGAACTTCCTTGGCATGCTTGGAAACGGCAAGAGGATGCCCTTTTAAATGCGACTTTTGCAGCGTTTGGAATTTTTACGGCGGTTCTTACAGGTCAAAATCGCCTGAGCGCGTCGTAGCCGAATTAAAAGAAATTAAGGAAGACTACATACTTGTTACCGACGACAACTTCTTCAGCGACGTTAAAAGGGCAAAAAAAATAGCCGAACTTTTAAAAAAAGAAAAAATATATAAACTTTACACTATACAGGCAAGAAGCGATACTATAGTCAAGCATCCGGAACTTATATCTCAATGGAAAGAAATGGGGCTTTCTAATATTTTCATCGGATTCGAAAGCATAGACGACGATAAACTGAGCAGTATAAACAAAAGCAACTCTTCGTTAAATAACGAAAAAGCATATTATATAGCAAAAAAACAAAATGTGGCCGTAACCGCTTCTTTTATAGTTTCTCCGGATTTCACGAAGACGGATTTCAATAAATTAATAGGCTTCGTTAAAAGGCTTAAGATAAGCGTGCCGGTATTTTCCGTACTCACGCCTCTCCCGGGAACAAAACTTTATAACGAATTAAAAGATAAATTAACCGTTAAAAATTATTCCTACTACGATCTATTTCATCCTGTTTTAGAAACCGTCTTATCAAGGAATGATTTTTTTAAAGAGTTTTCCAATCTTTATAAAACTTCATATAAAACATTAAATTTAAGGGCAAACGATATTTTTTTCATTTTAAAATATATAATTTCGGGAAAAATGCCGGTTACGCATATGTTTAAACTTAAAAAATCAATGAAAAATATTTCCACCCCTATGACTTATATAAATTCTTTGCTTCTGGAAAACAAAAATTAATTATTGCAATTTTTATTTTAAAATATTATAATTTTTATTTTAAATAATAAAAGTACTTTTAAGGAGGGTTTTATAATTGGCTAAAAATAATTTTTTAAAAGAAATCGTGCATGAATTTCCGAAAAAATACGAAACCTTAATTATTTTAAATCCGGATACCGACGAATCGGGATTAAATAAATTTATAGATAAAATAAAAGACGTTATTGCAAAAAACAATGCAGAATTTATAAATTTTGAAGACTGGGGCGCAAGAAAACTTTCATATGACATTAAAAAGTTAAACAGAGGCAAGTTCATACTTATTCACTTTTCCGCAAAAGGTTCGTTTATAAAAGAACTTGAAAGAAATTTGAGGATTTGGGACGAATGCATAAGATTTCAAACGGTTGTATTTACTAAAGATATAGAATCAAAAAAAGAAAACGCGGAAATAATGGAGGAAGCCGTTAATGAATAATTTCCAAAATAAAAAAAGCTCTAAACCGGCAGGATCAGGTTTTGCCCGCAGAACATACACCAGAAAGAAAATATGCAGATTCTGCGCCGACGAAAATTTAAAAATAGATTACAAAGATTCAAGGCTTATGAGAAATTTCGTATCCGAAAGAGGAAAAATTATGCCGAGGAGAATTACCGGAAATTGCGCATATCACCAGAGAAGAGTTTCTAAGGCTATAAAAATGTCCAGAACGGTTTCGATAATGCCCTACACTTCCGTTAATATTTAATGTTAACGTCAAAAAAAATTATTTTAACTATACTCCTTTCGATTTTATTGTTTTTATTTACTTTAAATTCAATAAGCGAAGGAGTATACTCTTTTATAAATCCTTTTTTTTACTTATATTACGGAATTACCGTGATACTTTTATTTTCGACGGCCGGATTATTGCTTTCTGCCGCCGCAGTTTTTCTGTCGTTCGCTGCGGGAATTATTTTTTTGATTTACTCAGGCGCCGATGCATTTAACGGCTATTTGAATCACGAATTATTAGGAATTTTTTTCATATTTACCGTGCTCATTCAATTTTTGGTATTTTTAGCAATTCCGTTTTTATTTTCTTTTTTGATTTCAAAAGGCTATACTATTGCAAAATCTATTTATATCCCGGTTTTAACGATATTTATCGCTTTTTATTCTATAGCGGCGATTTATATTTATAATCACGGCATAAACTTAATTGCATCGGTTGATTTTTTTTCAGTTCTGCTGGCTAAAAAACTTATACATACTTATGTCCGAATGGGCATGACATACTTTACTACGGCAAAAATGCAGACCTTAATTTCAAAAACATTAAAGGTTATACTTCTTCTTTTACCGTCTATATTAATTATTTTTTCATGGATGAGCATATGGATTTGTTTTGTTTTTTTAAAAAAAATATCCAAAAAATCAAATTTATTTTTTTACGGTTTAAAAGAAAATTTACTGCTGTGGAGGTCTTCGGACTATTTTTTGCTGTTTCCTATTGCTGGAATAATAATTTCTATTTTTTCTGTTGGAATATTTAAATATATAGGATATAATATAATTTTATTAGCTTCTTCGGTTTATTTAATTCAAGGATTAACTATAGTTTCTTACTTTTTCGGCAAATTTAATATTAATGTTTTTTTAAGAATATTAGGATATGCAGTAATTTTTGTCTTTAGCAATCCGTTTATTATATTTATTATATTAACCGGAATTTTCGATATGTGGTTTAACTTTAGAAAAATAGACACTAACAAGAAGGAGGTTTAGCGTTTAACATGAAATTGATACTTAAAGAAGATGTTCATAATTTAGGATTTATGGGAGAAACCGTTAACGTTGCGGACGGTTATGCAAGAAATTTTTTAATGCCCAAAAATCTTGCAATTCCGGCAACAAACGCAAATATTAAAACGGTGGAACACGAGAAAAAAATCATAGAAAAAAAGAAAGTAAAAATTGCCGCCGAACTCACCGAAATAAAAAATAATCTTGAAAAAACGGATATTGCTATTCCGGTCAAAGTAGGGGAAAACGAAAAAATTTTCGGGAGCATTACCTCTATGGATATTGAAAACAAACTGAAAGAAGCCGGTTTCAATATAGACAGAAAAATCATTGCCCTCGAAAGCCCCATTAAAGAACTCGGCATTCAAACGGTTAAAATAAAATTATCTAAAGATATAACGGCAGAAGTTAAAGTTAATGTTATTCCCGAAGTTTAAAACTATTGCTATTATAACGTTCATTTAGTTTTTGCCGATTTTATTATTATATTATGCAGAGCAATGAAGGAAAAAAAAGGGCAAGACAAAGTGAACAAAGGTCAGACGGCATTTTAAACGTCGTGCCGCCTAATTCTATAGATGCAGAAAAAGCTTTGCTTTCCGCAATACTTATAGATAATTCACAGGTAAACTCGGTTTTAGGAATTATAAATCCGGAAGATTTTTACGACAGCGTTAACGCAAAAATATTCCGGATTATATCTAAATTAAGCGAAAAAAACGAACCTATCGATGTTATCACTATTCTCCACAGTTTAGAGAAAGAACAAGACTCGTTAGATAACTCTTCGGATTTTAATTACGGAAATTACCTGACGTCTCTCTTTGAGATGCCCGCCGGACTTTTTAATATTGAGCAGTATTCAAAAATTGTAAAAGAAAAATCTACTTTAAGAAATCTTATCAATGCCTCTAACAAAATCAGGCAGAAATGTTACGAACAGAACGAAGATATTGAAAATATAATAGATTTTACGGAAAAAACAATTTTTGACGCAACGGAAAAAGATGCGCCTAAAAACTATGCGGAAGTTTATCCGCTAATAATAGATTACTTCAAAAAACTTACTTCCAAGAAAAGCGATAATGACGTAATTACAGGCATTCATAGCGGCTTAAACTATTTAGACGAATATACCAACGGATTCCAGCCTTCGGATCTGATTATTATAGCCGGAAGACCGTCAATGGGAAAAACGGCTCTTTCTCTTTGCATAGCAAAAAATATCGCGGTAAAAAAAATACCTGTGGCGTTTTTCTCTTTGGAAATGTCTAAGGAGCAGCTTGCAACGCGTCTTTTGGCAATGACAGCAAAAATTGATTCTTCTTTTCTTCGCAGAGGCAAAATACATAACCCCGATATAGAAAATATTCATAAAGCACTTGAAATTCTTGAAGACATACCGATATACATAGATGACAGCGCAGGAATAACCGTTACGGAACTTAGGGCTAAAACGCGCAGGTTAAAAAGAGAAAAAAATGTAGAGTTAGTTATAATAGATTACCTTCAGCTTATGCGCGCTTCACACAATATAGAATCTAGGGAGCAGGCTATAGCAGAAATATCGCGTTCGCTAAAAGGTCTTGCCAAAGAGCTTAATATTCCCGTCATTGCCCTTTCGCAGCTAAACAGAATGGTGGAGTCGAGGCAGGACAGAAGACCGCAGCTTGCGGATTTAAGGGAATCCGGCGCGATAGAACAGGATGCAGACTTGATTATGTTCGTTTACAGGGAAGAAGTTTACAAAAAAGATACAGAAAATAAAGGCGTTGCAGAATTAATCATAGGAAAGCAGAGAAACGGTCCTACAGGCATAGTGAAACTTTCTTATATCGACAAATATACGTCTTTTGAAAATCTCGCTTATGAAGACGGCGAGGCTTATATATAGAAAGTTATTTACTTTTACTCGGAAAAGGTGTCAGATTTTATTTAACTGAAGCCTTTTTCTGGTAAAAAGATGCAGCTAAAGCGGCGGCGCCGATAATTCCGGCATCTTCTCCTAAGACGGATTTTAATATCTTAAGATTTGAAGAAGATGCTTTAAGCGACCTTTTAAGCGTTTCGGTTTTTACTATATCGAACAGTTCCGGGATACCGTCTAAAACTCCCCCTCCGAGTATTACTGCACAGGGATTCAATAAATTAACGGCGCTTGTTATACCGTCCGAAAGATATTCTGCCGTCTCTTTTATTAAACGGACGGCTTCTTTAGAACTTGCCTTATATGCTTTTGCTATAGATTTTGCGGATATAGATTCTATAGCTCCGCCGCTTTCGTTAATAATTTCTTGGAAAGCTTGACTATCCGCATTAGCTCTTTCTATTGCTATAGAGGCGATACCGTGTCCGCCTGCATAAGCTTCTAAGCAGCCGTAATTGCCGCAAGTACATTTTCTGCCGCCCGAAACTATCCTTGTATGTCCTATCTCGCCTGCCGAATTAAAGCATCCTGTATATATGCCGCCGTTTAAAATAATCCCCGAACCGATACCTGTTCCTACAAAAATGCATATAAGATTATCGAAACCTTTTCCCGCTCCGTATTTCCATTCCCCGTAAGTAATAGCGGTTAAATCGTTTGTCACGATTATATTGCTAAGTCCGAGTTCTTCTTCTACCCTTTTTTTTAGAGGAACGCCGCTCCAGTTTAAATTCGGGGAAAAAATTACGTTTCCCGATTCGCGGTCTATCTGACCGGCTATGCCTATACCTACTGTTTTTATATTATATTTTCCGTTATCGTCTAAAAATTTTTTAAGATTATAACTTATAAAATTAACATCCGGCGTTTCAGGCATTGATATTCTTATGTCTGACACCGGTTTACCGCCGCTGCCGAAAATGCCGCATCTTAAGTTGGTCCCGCCTATATCTACTCCGACGGTATAATTCGAATTATTATTGCTCATCGTCGGTTATCTCAAACTTTTTTCCGCCCTGTTCGCCCATTATCCTGTTTCTTCCGCTATTTTTTGCTTCATAAAGAAAATCGTCGGCTATTTTTAAAATATCGTCAACCGTATTAATTTGATCATCCGGAAGCGAAGCTATGCCTATAGAAACAGTTACTTCTCCATTAATCTGCGTAAAATTTTGTTTTCTTATTAAATTTTTTATTTTTTTTGCTGAAATAACAGCTCCGTTAAAATCGGTCTGCGGCAAAATAATGACGAATTCTTCTCCGCCGTATCTTACCGCCGTATCTATAGTTCTTATGTTGCGCTTTAAAATGCCGCCTATTTTAGACAGTACGATATCTCCGGTTTTATGACCGTAAAAATCGTTAATGCGCTTAAAATGATCTATATCTAAAATCATAACCGACAAACTGTTTCCGTACCTTTTTGCTTTATTAAATTCAAGCCCTATAACTTCGTCCATCTTTCTTCTATTATAAAGTCCTGTAAGTTCGTCCGTTATAGAAAGTTCGTTAACTTTACGGTGAATCCTTGCGTTATCCAGCGATACGGAAAGTTCTTTTACCGCATGCTCTAAAAAGGCTATATCTTCTTTTTTAAAACCGTAAATAGAAGAAACCATCAGCACGCCGACGTTTAAGCCGCCTATATATAGCGGAAGCCAGACGATATCTTTCGGAAAAACTTCGCAAAAGCCGTAATCTATAGCCATGCCTTCGCCTTCTCTTTCCATAAGCTTTTCCTTAAGAATCATGGCATTTTCGGGAATATCGCGAAACCATATCGTTTTTCTGTCTTTAAGGCAGTGTCCCGCCATTCCTTCCGAAGCGTTTATTTTATTTGCGATAAATTTTCTTATTCCGTAAAATTGATACGGTATCAAATAGCCTTCTTCGGCGCTTTCCAAAGTCAAATCGTCGTCCGCACCGCTATTGCCGTTATTTAAATCCGATTTATCTTTATTGTCTTTCTGTTTAGCGGATTCCGAGTCGCCTGCTTTAAATTTTCCGCTTTTACTGTATATATAAATTATTCCGGATGAAATATTTAACAATTCCTCCAAAATATTTAAAGTGGAAGATATTATCTTGTCGAAATCCAAAGACCCGACCAAAAAGTCGGAAAACAAGTTATATTTTTCCATCCTTTCTTCTCTGTCTTTAACAGTAGCGGCCATTTCCGTAAAACCTTTGCCGATAGATTCAAACTCGTCTTTGGTATCGATTATAAGTTTAGTGTTTAAATCTCCCGAAGTAAATTCATTAATTGCGGATCTTAATGCAGAAATAGGATTTAAAGTATCTTTCGAGGCAAAGTAAGATATAACGAATGATATTAATAAACCTATAAATATTATAAATATGGCGTATTCGGCAGTTTTTCTAAACAGCGTTTCATAACGCCTGTTAGAAATAAATACCGCGATAGAACCTATTGTCCTGCCTTTTATATTTTTTATAGGATGAAAAGCGGCAAAAACTGTTTCGCCGTTGTAATTCAACTCTTTTATAAAATCTTTGCCCGACATAATCTTATCGTGAATATTTTCGGGAAGCCTTGAGCCTATACCGAATATATTGCCGGGTATTTTCAGGGTGCTCAAACATACCTGCCTGTTAAAAAGTGAAGCGAATACAGCAGTTTTTAAGTGATATTCGTTATAAATAGTTTCGGGAAGATATCCGTTATTGTTTAGGCTTATCAATCCAAAGATAGACCCTGCCGGACGCCCGTCGTGTATAAAAGGCACTACAGTTACCAGAAACATATTGGAAGTGCCGTTAGAAAGTTTAACCCCCATACCTATAAGCGTAGATTTTCTTATAATGGCGGTCTTTACAATCGGGAAACCGGTCCTGAACGCCTCGAATATCATGCCGCCTAAAGAGGGCTTAAAACCTTTTTTCACTCCGGTAGAAGATGTTATATATCCTTTGTCGTCCGTTATTGCTATATAATCGGCGAAATTAAAAGCTTTTTTGTAGGATTTGATTAAAGAGTTTTGAAAAAGAATATTTTTATGTATAACGGCTTTTATAAGATAAGGATTGTAAGAGCTTATCAAAAAAGCGTTCTTGAGGCGTTTTGCTTGAGAATAGTAAATTCTTTGAGCGCCGCTTAACGTTATGCGGACTTTATTTAAATTTTCTTTTTTTGTCTGGTTTTTAAAAATGTAAGTATTTGCAACCGCTAAAAGAAAAAGAGGTATTAAAACGGATAAAGAGAAAGACATAATAAGCTTTGCTCTTATGGACATTTTAGGTCTGTATTTGACGGAATATTTTATTTCTGACATCTGTTTTTAATATGTTTCTTTCATATTAATTTAAATTATTATACTTTTATAATACATTTAAATATTTTATAAATTTGATTTTATAACTTTGAAAAAAATTTGCAAGTATTTTTTTTCTTAATTCTGCAGTTAAAAATTATACCCGGGAAAAAATATTCTATTGCAGAATTAAGGGTTTTTAATCTTTTATCAGGTTGATTACATACTGTTTAGCAGTCCTTCCCGATCTCGAACCCTTAATAGAGGCAAAATTAAGCGCATTCTTCCTTACCTCGTCCATATCGAGCGAAGATATTTTTATTCCGTATTTCTTTATATAAAGTTCGACTATTCTTAAATAAACTTCTTGACTGAAACTGTATAGACCGTATGACAGGCCGAATCTGTCGCTTAAAGAAAGCCCCTCTTCAGCTTCCTCTTCAGGATGGATAAATTCGGTAGAATTTAAATTTTCTTTTTTAAATTTTTCCGCCGTAAGATGTCGTTTGTTTGAAGTAGCATAAATTATAATGTTTTCTGGAATCTCGTCAAGACCGCCGTCAAGTATCGATTTTAGTTTTTTATAAAAAACGGAATCGGCGTCGTAAGCAATATCGTCAAAAATCAATATAAACCGGGAGGGTTTAGATTTCAATATCGTAATTAATTCATATATCATTTCCGCGGTATCTTCGACTACCTCGATAAATTTAATCTTATCGATATAAGGAGGTTCGCCGAACGATTTTGCAATAGCCCTTATGAGAGAAGATTTGCCGGTTCCTCTGTCGCCCCATAAAAGAACGTTATTTGCCGGTTTGCCGGAAGCAAACTTCATTGTGTTCCTGAAAACCTCTTTTATTACGTTGTCTATCCCGATAAAATCTGAAAGAGACAGCGAATATACTTCTTGCGAATACTCTCGATTAGTCTCGGATAAGGGTTTGAGGAGATATTTGCCGTTAATCTTAAAAAATTTAAACGAACTGGATTTATCCAATAAAAAGTCGTCGTAATGAATAATGCCGCGTTCGTTTATAGTACCTGAATTATTAGCGCCGCTGCTATTATTTTTAAATTTTAAATAAACATCGGATATAATAGCGTTAATATTGCGCACTTCTTTTAGCAGTTCATCCATAATATATTATATTGATATTTGTTTTATTTAAATGAATTGAAAATAAACCGTCAATAGAAAAATTGAAAAATGTATCGGATTTTATTTGATAAAAGAAGAATTTAATTTTATAGAGCAGTATGAAGAGCACATAGAACATACTTTATCGTCTTTAAGCGGCAGGGAAGCTCTCATTTCTATAGCCCTTTCTGGATCCAAAGCGCATTCGTACTGTTTTTCCCAGTTCATAGCCCTGCGGTTTTTGCTCATCTCTAAATCAAAATTTACCGCACCCTTTATTCCTTTGGCTATATCGCCTGCATGAGCGGCAATCTTTGCGGCTATAACGCCTTCTTTGACATCCGATACCGAAGGAAGCCTTAAATGTTCGGCGGGAGTGACGTAGCAAAGAAAATCGGCTCCCGCTCCGGCGGCTATTGCACCGCCTATTGCACTGGTAATATGGTCGTAGCCGGGAGCTATATCGGTAACCAAAGGACCTAAAACATAAAAAGGAGCGCCGTTGCATAAACTTTTTTCTAATTTTATATTTTCTTCTACCTGATTTAAAGGAACATGTCCAGGTCCTTCTATCATTACCTGAACGCCTTCTTCGAGAGCTTTTTTCTGCAGTTCTCCAAGCGTAATCAATTCGGTAATCTGGGCTCGATCGGTAGCATCATGAAGGCATCCGGGTCTTAATCCGTCGCCGAGACTTAAAACTACGTCGTTTTTCTTGGCAATTTTAAGCAGTCTTTCGTAATTTTCGTACAGCGGGTTTTCTTTGTTGTTTCTTATCATCCAAGAAGCAATTAACGAACCGCCCCTAGATACTATACCCATAATCCTGGTCTGCATATTCATCGTGCTTATAGCCTTTAGAGTTAAGCCGCAGTGAACGGTAATAAAATCCACGCCTTCTTCACACTGTCTTTCTATAACGTCGAAAAGGTATTCCGGATCGAATTTGTCTATAAAATCGGGGGAATTAGGATTAACGATACCTTTTTCGACCGCCGGTTGAAATGCTTCGTAAAGAGGCACGGTGCCTAACGGAACGGACGAATTTTTTAATATATCGGACCTGAATTCTACTATGTTGCCTCCGGTGGATAAATCCATAACTGCGTCGGCGCCGCTTTTAATTGCCGTAAACAACTTTTCCAACTCTTCTTCTATGTCGTGATTGTCGCCCGAAGAACCTATATTGGCATTCACTTTAGTTTTTAAATCTTTTCCTACGGCAAGAGGTTTTATGTTTCTTAATCTGTTTTTCGTTATTACGGTAAAACCCCTCATAACGTCTTCGCGTATCTTTTCCGGAGAAACTCCTTCCGACGAAGCGCACGCTTTCATTTCATCGGTAATAATATTTTGTCTTGCGGCAGATATCTGATTTATATATCCCATAATTTTAAAATTATCCTTATTTTTTATTAAGAATATTTATCATTTTTTTTACTTCTTTGCCTATATCTTTTCCGTTTAAACTTAACAGTGCCGATTGAACGGCTATAAAACGGCATCCCGACTCTTTTATTTCCGGTATGTTAAACTCGTTTATGCCTCCAAGCGCAAAGACCGGAATCTTTACGGCATTAACGGTTTTTTTTAAAGCGTCCGCGCCGTGAAAAAAAACCTGCTTTTTAGTTTTATAAACCGGGCTGAAAGTTACAAAATCTGCTCCGTTTTTTTCAGCATTAACGGCATCTTCTACGGAGTGGGAAGAATAAAAAATTTTTAAGTTTTTAAATTTTTCTTTAACCGATTTAATCGGGAGAGCATTAATATTAAGATGAACGCCGTCTGCCGAAAGAACAGCGGCGACATCTGCCCTCTCGTTAATAAAAAAATTAACGTCGGGATATTTTTTAAATATTAAACTTCTTATCTTCTCCCCGATTTTTATAAAATCATATATAGAAACGTCTTTCTGCCTGAGCTGAAAAGCTTTTAAACCTGCGCCGAACGCTTCATCGAGTGCATCTATATACTCTCCGTCGTTGTTAAAAAAATTTTTGTCTCCTATTAAGTATATATTAAAATTAAACCGAGAAGTATCGGCAATCATCATTGTTTAATTATATAATTTAAGGCTTAAATTGTCAAACGATGCCGCAATTCATCTTTTTTATTCGTCCATAAACCTGCCGCCACCCTTAGATAAAATTTTTAACATCTTAATATTATAATAGGCAAATTTTATTAACTGCCACGGTATAAACAATCTGGTAAAAAGAGTGTATTTCGTGGGCGCAATAAAAGACCTGGAATCGCTGGTATAAGGAACGTATTCCATTAAATCGTCATCTTTTTTATTTTCCATATAAATTTAAACCTCCTATTCATATTGCATTCTTAGTAAATACTGTAATTTATCATTAAATATAGCATATTCTCCAAATATTTCATTAATCGGGAATATACTGCCATAAAAATTTCCCCTTCATTTTCCATATAAACAAATAATGAAGCATATATTTAACCCAATGTCCCGCAAGACCTATATCTCCGAAAGTATAGTTTAAATTTCTGCCGAATTTATATTTATCGTAATTTGGAACTACCGGATACATAGTCAATAGAGCTGCTGATCCGCCGGTCATCGATTTGCCCATAGATGTTATGCATATTGCGCCGAATTCCACCATAGAAGCACTGTACGTCGGTTCTTCGGCTCCGTTCTTCACCATATCGATAATGGAAAGAGCGACCGTGTGGCCTATAATTCCTGCTGCCATGCCCGTTCTGGGAGCACTCGGAGCTATAAGAGTGCCGTCAGGCGCTTTAAAAGCTTTGCTTATAGGATGCGGAGGAGCAAAAGCTATTCCTGCCGCAAATATATTTTTATATAAAGGATTATTATATTTTTTTGGCCAATCCGAGTTTTTCCATTCCTCAAAAGGTTTTGCACCGGAGTTATAATCGGCATCTACTTTCATAAAACCGCTCGGAACGCACATTTGGCTTTTAATATCGCTGCCGTCCTTATCTATATAAGAGATTGGAATACCGGCAAAAGGAGGAATAAGCATGGCAAAATCAAAATCGAGCGACCCTTCTTTTCCTTCAATATTAACGTAATCCAAAGAACCTTCTTTTACGTTTCTTACATGCGCCCTGTCCACCCATTTGATGCCCTTTTCCCTGAAAGTAGATTCGGCAAAAAGTTTGCCCGATATAAAGTTTCCGTTCCTTCTCACTACTACCCCGCCTACCCCGAAATCTCCAAGCGTAGGCTCGTTGGATATCCAAGTAATATCAGCCATATCGCGAAGTCCGCGTTTATCAATTTCAAATTCTAAATTATGTATATATTCAAAAGCGGCACCTTGGCAGGTTGCAGTTCCATGTCCAGTGCCGACGACAAACTTTTGCCTTTTGCCCTGCTTCATCTTTTCTACCGCCTTCAAAAAATTATCTCTTGTTTTAACGGCATGCGGCAGACTGCATACCGAATCCGAATAGCCTTCGTCGGGTCCAAGTCCCGGCGTAGCCGCAAAATTAAGCTTGGGACCTGTTGCGTTTATCAGATAGTCATATTTTACCTGTTCCGTTTTTCCGTCTGAGTATTTTACTACTACATAGCGGTCTATATCATCCGGATGAATCTCTTCTGCAGCTCCGTTTTTAAATTCTATGCCGAACTTTTCATATACCGGCATAAGATCGAACTGAGTTTTTTCAGGCTCCATAGAACCAACGCCAACCCATATCCATGATGGAATATAAGAAAAATGCTTCCTCGGCGATATTACTATGACTTCATTTTTGCGCCCCAGCGCTTTTTTTAAATTTAATGCCGCAGTGTTACCTGCAAATCCTGAACCTAAAACAACTATGCGAGCCATATGAATTTATCCCCCCGTTTCTTTAAAATAAACTCTTTAATAAAATTTAAAATAAAATTTAAAAAATATTAGATTATTTTATATATATGTTTTATAATATTTATGATAACAAAAATATAAAAATATTTCTATATAATTATAAATATATATTTGCATTATCATATATTAATATATAGCATATTTTTATTATAGTATCGCGTGTTATCGGTTTATAATAAAGTATAAATTTAGCAAAGTCAAAATATTGTTTAATATCTATTTATTTATAATGATATACTAA
>JBMFVW010000023.1:0-28794 GCA_049965795.1 Candidatus Acidulodesulfobacterium sp. | reverse complement strand
TCGCTTGCGCAGTCTTTCAACAGGATGCAGATAAGTCTTAAAAAAGCTATGGAACTTCTGAAAAGAGGCAGATGATAAACATTCCGATATCGGACAATATAAATAGCATTAACGAAAAGATTAAAAACGCCGCCTTAAAAAGCGGCCGGAATTTTTCCGATATAACGCTTCTTGCGGCTTCAAAAACAAGAACCGCGGACGAAATAATTGAAGCCGCAAGAAGCGGCATAAAAGTTTTCGGGGAAAATTACGTTCAGGAATTTTTGCCAAAATTTGAAACACTGAAATATTTAAGTCAAAATAAAGAAATTGTTTGGCATATTATAGGACGCCTCCAAAAAAATAAAGTAAAATATATTATCGGAAAAGTCGATTTGATTCATTCGGTTGACGATTTAGAACTTGCCGAAGTTATAGAAAAACATTCAGCCGCAAAAAATATAACTTCCAATATCTTAATAGAAGTAAATCTTGCAGGAGAAAAAACAAAAGGCGGAATATTGCCCGAAAAATTAACCGGTTTAATATCCGAAATAAATAAATTTCAACATATTAAAGTCTCAGGACTAATGACGATGCCGCCGCTTGAAAACGGAAGCAGGAAATATTTTAAGCAGTTAAAAGAGCTTTCAGACGAAATAAATTCAAAATCCGTTTATAAACAAAAACTTTCGGTTCTTTCCATGGGAACGTCCGGCGATTTTGAAGCCGCAATAGAAGAAGGAGCGACTATCATAAGATTAGGCACCGTAATATTCGGCATCAGGCCTCCGAAATTAAAAAAATAATAAAATATGGATCCGATGTACGTTCTTGCTTCGTCTTCCCAAAGAAGAATATCGTTATTAAAAAAAATAAGATTTAATTTTATTGCCGTAAATCATAATATAGCCGATGAACCTAAGTTTGAAGATTTAAAATTAAAAGAAAATATTTCTATAGAAAATTTCGTAAAGCAATTAGCTTTTATGAAAGCAAAAAGCATCGCCGCCAATTACAAAAACAGCTATATCATAGGCGCTGACACCGTTATTTTTTTTAACGGCAAAGCTTACGGAAAACCTCTTAATTTAGAAGATGCTTTTAATATGCTAAAAAAGTTTGAAGGAAAAACGCATGAAGTTTATTCCGGAATAAGCATAATATGCCCAGATAACTATGTAAATAAAGATATAGTTTTAACCGATTACGATAAAACGCTCGTTTCCGTAAAACCGTTAAGCGATAATGAAATAAATTCTTATATATATGACCATCCGCCTTTCGACAGAGCCGGAAGTTACGGAATTCAAGATGAAAATGGCGTAGTCGAATCGTATAGCGGTTCATTTGAAAACGTACTCGGTCTTCCGGTGCAGAAACTTTTGCAGATTTTAAAAGAACATAATCTGCCGCTTTTTTTCTAAACCAATCCTTTTGCCCTTAAATATGCTGCATTGACGGCAGAATCAAGGACATACTTAATGCGTCCTTCTTCTAATTTCGCAAGTCCGTATGCCGTGGTTCCGCCCGGCGAGGTTACCATATCTTTTAAATCTTTCGTCGAAGTTTTAGAAAATTCCGGGCTGTTTAAGAGTTCGGCGGAGCCGAGTATAGTCTGCACGGTCAGTTCTTTTGCGGTATCCTTAGGAAGACCAAGTTTAACTCCAGCCTCTATAAGTCCTTCCGCTATTAAAAAAATGTAGGCCGGACCGCTTCCGCTAAGAGCGGTTACGGCGTCAAAATATTTTTCGTCCAAAAGAATAATTTTCGACGACAGTTCAAGTATTTTAACGACTTCCGCTATATCTTCTTCGGATACGCCCGCGTTATAACACATTGCGCCCATTCCTTTTCCGGCTAAAGAATTTATATTTGGCATAATCCTGAATATTTTTAAAGAAAGGCTGTTTTTAAGCGCCTTTTTAAACACATTTTCTATAAAATCTATTTTTACCCCTCCGGCAATTGAAACAAAAACGGGAATATTATTCCTGTTTTTCAATTTATTTAAAGTCCCCGACGCAACTTCGACGACACTTTCCACCGAATACGGTTTTACGGCTATAAAAACGATATCGCAATTTTCGACTACTTCGCCTATGCTGTTTAACGAATTTACTCCGAGGGCGTTTTTTACGAAGTCCGCTCTCGACGGATCGGTATCGTAAATAAAAATTTTTAAATCGCGGGATTTTGATACGGTTATTCCTTTTATTAGTCCGTAAGCCATATTACCTGCCCCTATAAAACCTATCGAAATTTTCTTTATAGGCATAACATCCTCCTTATTATATTTATTTTCATTTTTTATTTTAGTTTATTTATATTTTCCTTCCTTAATAGCCGAAGATACTCCGAAAGATATAAGAAGTATAACTCCGTATAGGGCAAAAATCCAGTGAAGCGCAAATTTTTGAGCTATTATTCCGCCTATGGGAGCCGCAACAGAACCTATTCCGAAACCGGAAAAGAAAAAAACGCCGTATGCCGTAGCCCTGAATTTTTCATGGGCATTTTCGCTTATCATAAGATTTGAAATAGGGTTTATAGAAAAATTAAAAGCGGAAAAAGCAAGAATAGCTATAAAAAGAAAAATATCATGGGTAAAACCGGAAATTAAAAGAAAAATTCCGCTTATTAACACTAAAATAGCAAAAACTCTGTTAGATTTATAGTTCTTCGTTATTCTGGTGCTGTTATATTGAAAAAAAACTCCTACAAGAAGGGCTATAGTTACAAAAAATCCGCCGGCCGCTGCAGCTTGATTATGAAAAAAGATATAGTTTTTAAGTTCGGTTCCCACATAAGCAGGCAAAAAAGAAAACACGCCCTGAAAAACAAATCCGTTCAAAAACTCGGCTATAAAAATCAGAATCAGGTTTAAATGAAAAAATTCTTTAAGAAAAGCTTTTATGTTTGACGAATCTTTTTTTATTTCGCTTCTTTCTTTTATTTCGGATACTGCAGTACCGTCCGAAGCCTGCAGTTTCAGTATATAAGACCATGCCAACAGCATTAAAAAAATTATGCCGAGTATCAGATACGGAAAATTATATCCGAAAAAATAACCGAGTATTCCGGCAAAACCCGCGCTTAAAGCTACTCCGAGAGTGCCGGCTATGCCGTGTATCGCAAACGCCCTGAGTTTATCGCTTCCTATAAACGACATCATGCTTAAACCTACGGGATGATAAATACTCCCTATAAGCCCCATAAGTATTATAGACAGGGAGAAAATAAAAAAATTAGGCGCTGAAGCCGCCGTAAAAGAAAATAAAGCCATTCCGCCGAGATAAATCCGCAAAATATGTTTCTTTTTTATTTTATCCGCGATAAAACCTACGGGCAATGATCCGGCGCCGAATAAAAAAAGGTAAATGCCAGCAATAGCTCCAAGCGTTTCATAGTTTACGTCAAATTTAGTTTTAATAAGTATTAATATTGCCGGATACGTAAGTATTGCCACATGACAAAAAAAATGGGAAAAACTTAAAAACGAAATAGTCTCTTTTTCTTCTTTCTTCATTGTGTTGTTATTTTACTAAATTTAGCCTGTCATTAGCAATTACTTATTGAAGTCCTGAATCCGGCTGAAAAGATTTATAAATTTAAAATTGGCATTCGTTATGACTTTCTGCAACTGAATCGATTTTTTGGCGCTTCGGTAAAAAATATGCTATAATTCTTTCATTATGGATAATATCTGTTCTTACGATGATAATGGAGACGGCGTATGTAATGAGATTCATAATCGCGGCTATGGACATAATCACGACCATAGCAATTCCTTAAATCTCTTTACCGAAACTTTTCAAACCGAAAAAAAACTTAAATTAGCTTTCTTGCTGACCTTGGTAATACTGGCGATTGAATTTACGGGCGCCGTATTATCTAAAAGCATGGCTTTATATTCCGAATCGGGACATGTTTTAGTAGATGCGTCCTCGCTTTTTTTGGCATGGTTTGCCCAGATGCAGGTGAGAAAAACCCCTTCCGAAAAAAATACTTACGGCTACCACAGAATAGGAATACTTGCCGCTCTTTTAAATTCTCTTTTACTTCTTATGCTGTCCGTAATATTAATATACGAAAGCTATTTAAGGCTGATGCATCCCGAAAAAATAAATTCAAATATAATGATTATTTTCCCCCTTATAAGCTTAATTATTAACGGCTTCATAGGCTTTAAAATACACGGCGGAATGCATCATAATTTAAATCTTAAAAGCTCTTTTTTCCATATACTCGGCGATTCTTTGGTTTCTTTATCGATTATCGCCGGCGGAATAATTATTTATTTTACCGGATATTATTACATAGATGCCGTTATAAGTCTTTTAATATCTCCTCTTCTTGCTATAGGCGCATTTTCGGTGATTAACGAAACTATCAATATATTGCTCGAAGGAGTGCCGAAAGAGATTGATTTTACGCAAGTCAAAGAAGAAATATTAAAAACTCCTGGCGTAAAAAATGTTCACGACCTTCACATATGGAGCATGTCGAAATCTTTTAAGCTTATGAGCGCACATATACTCGTCGAACCGACCGTAGTCAAATCTTCGGATATTTGCTGTATTATAAATAACATCCAGGATGTCATGGAGGAAAAATTTAACATAAATCACACGGTAATTCAACCCGAATTATCTGCCTGCGATACGACTAACGGTTTCTGCATTTATAAAAATTTATAATAACGGTTTATTTTTTACTTGAATTAATTTTAAAAATATGTAAAATATTTATAACCAGAAAAAATAATTATAAAATATATCTGCCGATTATGAGGATTATCAAATCCGAAGAAATTTCAAACGCCGTTAAAAATTTAATTATTCACACCAGCGTAAACTTGCCCGAAGATACGCATAACGGACTTAAAGCCGCCTTTGAACGGGAAATATCTGAACAGGGAAAAACGGTTTTAAGCAAAATTTTATTAAATGCAGAAATTGCAAAAAACGAATCTAAACCCTTATGCCAGGATACCGGTCTTGCGGTTTTTTTCGTCGAAATAGGCAGAGAAGTATCCGTCGAGGGCAAAAACTTAACGGATGCAATCAATGAAGGCACAAGATCGGGATATTCTGAAGGATATTTAAGAAAATCTACGTGCGATCCCCTTTCCAGAAAAAACGTCGGCGATAACACCCCTGCGATAATTCATTACGAATTTACTGACGGCGAAAAGATTAAAATAATGTATGCCGCAAAAGGCGGCGGCAGCGAAAACATGAGCGCCCTTAAGATGATGCGCCCTTCCGACGGAAAAGAGGGAATAATCGACTTTGCGGTAGAAACAATGCGTTCGGCGGGACCGAATCCATGCCCTCCTAATATAGTCGGCATCGGCATAGGGGGTAACTTTGAAAGGTCGGCTATTCTTGCTAAAAAATCGCTTTTTAGAAAACTGAACGAAACTAATACCGATCCTGAATTGGCGGAAATGGAAAAAATTATATTTGAAAAAATTAATAATATAGGAACTGGGCCTATGGGATTCGGCGGAGTCTGCACCGTTTTAGGGGTTCATATAACAAAAGAACCCTGCCACATAGCCAGTATGCCCGTTGCTTTAAACGTAGAATGTCATTCACACAGGCATTCGGAAATTATTTTATAGTTATATTATTAAACGATTATATCATTATAAATTTTAAAAAATGAGTCCAATAAAAATAACTGCTCCTTTAGACGACGAAATTATATTAAAGTTAAAAACCGGCGATGAGGTTCTTATAAGCGGGACTATCTATACGGCAAGAGATGCGGCTCATTCCAGGTTAGTAAAACTTATCGAGGAAAACAAACCTCTTCCGTTTGAACTTAAAGGCCAGATAATATACTACGTCGGACCGACGCCGGAAAAACCTGGAGAAGTTATCGGCTCTGCCGGACCAACTACCAGCTACAGAATGGATAAATATGCTCCGATCCTGATAGAACGCGGATTGAAAGGCATGATAGGTAAAGGCAAAAGATCCGCAGAAGTAAAAGAAGCAATAAAAAAATATAAAGGCGTTTATTTTGGAGCGATAGGGGGCGCAGGCGCTTTAATATCGAAAACGATAACGTCAAGCAAAGTTATAGCATATGAAGACCTGCTGTCGGAAGCCGTAAGAAAACTTACGGTAGTCGATTTTCCCGCAATCGTGGTAAACGACGTTTACGGCGGAGACCTTTATGAAGAGGGCAGAGAAAAGTATAAAAATAAATTTAGCAAATAAATATCGTTAATAAAAGGTATAATTAAAATTTAACTATACGGGAACTAAAACTATGGATATTCATGAATATCAGGCAAAAGAATTATTAAACAGGCATGGGATTAAAACCCTTAAATCTATTTTATGCTTTAAACCGGACGAAGTTTACAATGCATATAAAACTTTATCGTCTTCGGTGGCTGCAGTTAAGGCACAGGTTCACGCCGGCGGAAGAGGCAAAGGCGGAGGCGTTAAGATAGCAAAATCTGCCGATGAAGCAAAATCCATTGCAGAGAAAATGATAGGAATGAATCTTGTAACGGCTCAAACCGGCAAAGAAGGAAAATTGGTCAAAAAAGTTTTGGTAGAAGAAGGCGCAGCTATTATAAAAGAATTTTATTTATCTCTTACGGTCGATAGAAAAAATGCGGCAATAGCATTCGTTCTGAGCGCAGAAGGCGGAATGGAAATAGAGGAAGTTTCTAAAAACCATCCCGAAAAAATATTGACGGTTTCCGTTAATCCGCTTTACGGTTTAAAATCCTACCATATTCTTGAAATGTCTTTGTTCTTAGGAATCGATAAAAATTTATTCGGCGGGTTTTCCAATCTTATTACTCTTTTATACGGGGCATTTGTAGCCGAAGATATGTCGATGCTGGAAATCAATCCTCTTATACTGACGGGTTCAGACGAATTTATTCCGCTCGATGCTAAAATAATATTGGACGACAATGCAGACTTCAGGCATCCTAATTTTAAAGATTTAATTGACGAAGACGAAGAAGAGCCGCTTGAAGTAAAAGCAAAAAGCGTAGGGCTGAATTATATAAAGTTAGACGGAAATGTGGGATGCATGGTAAACGGAGCTGGTTTGGCTATGGCTACTATGGATACGATTAAAGAATTCGGAGCAACTCCGGCAAACTTTTTAGACGTCGGCGGAACGGCAGACTCAAAGAGAGTTGAAACGGCTTTTAACATTCTATTGTCGGACAAAAATGTTAAAGGAATTTTTATAAATATTTTCGGCGGTATCGTAAAATGCGATATGGTAGCAGAAGGCGTAGTATCGGCGGCTAAAAATATCGGTTTAAAACTTCCGGTGGTAGTAAGACTTGAAGGAACTAACGCAGATGAGGCGGCGAAAATTATCGAAAATTCCGGTATGAACTTCGTATCGGCTGAAAGCCTTGCCGACGGAGCAAAAAAGATTTCAAAAATAGTTAACGGTTGATAACGTCTTATTTTAAATAATAATAATTTATTAAAGGATTAATTTTATGAGTATTCTCGTAAATAAAAACACAAATGTTTTAGTACAGGGCATAACAGGAAAGGAAGGTTCTTTTCATGCTCAAAAATGCATAGAATACGGCACTAAAGTCGTAGCCGGTGTAACTCCTTTTAAGGGCAAAACCTTATTCAACGATTCCGTTCCCGTTTACAACACTATCAAGGAAGCTAAAAAAGAACATAAAATCGACGCTACTATGGTCTTCGTTCCGGCAGGTTTTGCAGCGGCGGGGGTCATAGAAGCCATAGAAGCCGAAATCCCTTTAATAGTTTGCATTACCGAAGGAATACCCGTTATAGATATGCTTAACGTAAAAGCGGCTCTTAACTGCTCAAAATCGTTTATGATAGGTCCAAACTGCCCGGGTATTATCACGGCTGACGAATGCAAAATAGGAATAATGCCCGGCTTTATTCACAAAAAAGGGCGGGTAGGGGTATTATCGCGAAGCGGCACTCTTACTTATGAAGCCGTTAACCAGCTTACTAAAGCAGGTTTCGGAGAAACAACCTGCATTGGAATCGGCGGCGACCCCATAATAGGCTCTCCTTTTATATCTTTTTTAAAATTGTTTGAACAGGATCCGGAAACCGATGCCGTAGTTATGATTGGAGAAATCGGCGGAACGGCGGAAGAAGAAGCTTCCGAATTTGTTAAAAACAGTATGAAAAAACCCGTAATTGGATTTGTCGCAGGCAAAACGGCTCCGGCAGGCAAAAGAATGGGTCATGCCGGCGCAATAATTTCAGGCGGAAAAGGAACGGCTTCTGATAAACTTAAAACTATGGAAAAAAACGGAATTCATATAGCAGACAATCCTTCAGTTATTGCCGAAACCGTTAAAAAAGCTTTAAAGGTTTAAATTATTAAATTATTTAATCGGTTTAATTTAAATTTATATTAACTTTTTATTTAGGAGGGTAAAGTGCCTGAAAAAGAAAATGCTAAAACTGGAAAAAACGAAAATAATACGGCAACGCTTAGCCCGGCTAACTATGTAGTATGCGAAGGCATAGAAACTGAAGTGAAAACAAAAAATAATCTCACTATAAAAGAAGTTTCGGGAAAAGGGAAAAAAGAAGATGTAAAAATCGACATTATAGTTAACTACTGCAAAGGATGCGAAATTTGCGTCGCATTCTGTCCGGAAGGCGTCCTTGTCATGAACAAAGAAGTGGCAGAAGTAGTAGATATTTCTAAATGCACAAAATGCAATATTTGCGAATATTTGTGCCCCGATTTTTCTATTAGCGTAGAATAAAACATAGTTAACAACGGAGGAAATAAAATTATGAGCAAGAATATAAAATTAATGCAGGGGAACGAAGCCGTAGCGGAAGGCGCGGTAATCGCCGGATGCGATTTTTTTGCAGGATATCCGATAACTCCTTCTTCGGAAGTAGCGGAAATTTTATCTAATAAACTGCCTAAAATCGGAAAAGTATTTCTTCAGATGGAAGATGAAATAGCTGCGCTGGGCGCTGTTTTAGGGGCGGCTCTCGGAGGCGCAAAAGCTATTACGGCATCGTCAGGACCGGGTATGTCTCTTAAGCAGGAGCATATCGGCTATGCTTCTATGTGCGAAATACCTTGCGTCATAGTCAATGTTATGAGGGGAGGTCCTTCTACGGGACTGCCGACGCTTCCGGCTCAAAGCGATATAATGCAGGCTAAATGGGGAACGCACGGCGACCACGCAATAATAGCTATTACTCCTTCGAGCGTAAACGAGTCTCTTTATGAAACTATACGCGCATTTAATTTGGCAGTTAAATACAGGACGCCGGTACTTCTGCTGACAGACGAAATTATCGGACATATGAGAGAAAAAGTCGTAATTCCCGACAAAAACGAAGTTGAAATAATCGACGTTAAGTTGCCCGAAGTTTCACCCGAAAAGTATTACCCTTATAATTATACTTCAGGCAAAGTAACTCCTCTTGCTCCAATGGGAGAAGGCTACCGTTACCACGTTACCGGTCTTATCCACGGAGAAACAGGTTTTCCGTCTCAAAAAACAGAAGTTATCCAAAATGCCGAAAACTGGCTTATAGATAAAATTTATAAAAATATTAAAGATATAGAAAAATTTGAAGAATTTCAGACGGACGATGCGGATATTCTCGTAGTAGCTTACGGTTCAACTTCAAGGTCGGCCAGACAGGCAATTTCTATGGCAAGAGCCGCAGGCATTAAAGTCGGAATGTTTAGACCTATTACTATTTGGCCTTTCCCTGATGAACAGATTTCTAATCTTTCTAAAAAAATTAAAAAAGTATTGGTCGTAGAAATGAATATGGGGCAGATAATATTAGAAGTTCAAAGAGCCGCATGCGGAAGCAAAGTTTACGGATTGCTCGTGGCTAACGGAGAGCCTATTACTCCGGATCAGATATTTGCAAAAATTAAAGAAGTATCCGAAAATTAATAATTTTAAATCAGGGAGATTTAAAAATGATAAAAACAAAATTTAATTACGATTATTATCTGCGTAAAAATACTTTGCCGCACATATGGTGTCCCGGATGCGGAGACGGAATTATCTTAAAAGCTCTTTTAAGGGCTATACATAAATGCGGCTACTCTAAAGACGAAGTCGTTATAACTTCCGGTATCGGATGTGCATCAAGACTTCCGGGCTACGTCGATTTTAACACTATCCACACTACTCACGGAAGGGCTCTGACTTTTGCTATAGGCATGAAAATGTATAAACCGAAACTTAAAGTTATCACAATTTCAGGCGACGGCGATGCTCTCGCTATCGGCGGAAACCATTTTATTCATGCCGCAAGAAGAAATATCGATATGACATTGATCGTTTTTAACAACTATACATACGGTATGACCGGCGGACAGTATTCTCCGACTCAGCCGTTAGACAGCTTTGCTACTACGACGCCATTCGGCAGCATCGAGCCTCCTTTCGACGTTTGCAATTTAGCTCAAGCCGCAGGTGCGACTTGGGTCGGCAGATCGACTTCTTACCATGCCGTACAGCTTGAAAAATTTATGGTAGATGCGTTAACCCATACCGGCTTTTCGGTATTAGACGTTATAACTAACTGCCACATCTCATACGGAAGAAGAAATAAAATGAAATCTCCGGTAGAAATGATTAAATATCAGAAAGAAAAAGCGGTTCCTGCGCGTTCCGCAGAAAATATGTCTCCGGAAGAACTTACCGGAAGATTTAAAACCGGAATACTGTTTGAGACAAAAGACAAGCCTGAATTTTGCGGGGAATATCATAAAAAATTAGAATTATTAAAAACAAAATAATAATTATAAAAGAGGGTTATTAATATGAGCGACAGAATAGAATTCAGGTTTTCCGGCTCCGGAGGACAGGGTCTGATATTGGCGGGTATTATTTTGGCTGACGCAGCTGCAATTTATGAAAATAAAAATGCCGTTCAAACACAGTCTTACGGACCTGAGGCAAGGGGCGGCTCAAGCAAATCGGAAGTCATTATTTCAGACGACCCGATAGAATATCCCAAGGCCACGAAAGTTAATTATATGGTATCGTTAACTCAGGAAGCTTTTAATAAGTACATAAACGACGTAAAAGACGACGGAATAGTTATAGTAGATAAAGAACTGGTAAGCGACTTTTCTAAAGCAAAAGGTAAATTATACGTACTAGATATGGTAAAATCTGCAAGAGAAGAGCTTGGGAAACTTTTAGGATTAAACATTATATCTCTAGGCGTTTTAGTGGAAATATCAGGAATAGTCTCGCACGAATCGATAGAAAAAGCTCTCATGAAAAGAGTGCCTAAAGGATTTGAAGATTATAACAAAAAAGCTTTGGAAATCGGCTTCAGATTGGCAAAAGAAGTTAAGAAAAGTTAATATAAATTAAAAAATAAAAGGAGCATTAATGATTGAACAAACGCTTTCCATAATTAAACCCGACGGCGTAAAAAAGGGTTTATCCGGCAAGATTATTTCGGTATTTGAAGATAACGGCTTTCAAATTAAAGCGGTAAAAAAAGTTCACCTTACAAAAAAACAGGCTGAAGGCTTTTATTATATACATAAAGAAAGGCCTTTTTTTGCCAGCTTGGTGGATTTTATGACGGAAGGACCGATTATTCCTATGGTGCTGTCATGCGAAAACGCTATATTAAAAAACAGGGAAATAATGGGAGCTACAAACCCTAAAGACGCGAAAGAAGGAACTATCAGGAAAATGTTTGCCGAAAGTATCGAAAGAAACATCGTGCACGGTTCTGATTCCATAGAATCTGCAAAATTTGAAATTTCTTATTTTTTTAACGTTTTTGAAATACTATAATATTTTTTAAATAATATTGAAATATCGATATACCGATAAGATTATATATCTTTTTGAAAAGAACTACGGCGAGCTAAAGCCTTTTTTAAACTTTAATAATGCTTTTCAGCTTTTAATAGCCGTAGTTCTTTCCGCACAGTGCACGGATAAAAGAGTTAATATTATTACCGATAAACTTTTTAAAGTTTACGTTAAACCTTCCGATTTAGCAAAAAAAAATAAAGAAGAATTTGAAGAAGAGATAAAAACCTGCGGCATGTTTCATAATAAAGCAAAAAATCTTATTGAAACGTCAAAAATTCTCTCCGAAAAATTTAACGACGCCGTTCCTGCAAATTTCGATGACTTAGTTTCCCTGCCCGGAGTTGGACGAAAATCTGCAAACGTCATATTAGGCACATATTTTAACGAAGACCGTTTTCCGGTGGATACACATGTTTTCCGCGTTGCAAACCGCTTAGGGCTTGCCGATTCCGATACGCCGGAAAAAACAGAGGACGACCTTACCAAAATAATATCTTCGAATCTGTGGATGAAAATGCACAGGTGGCTGATACACCATGGGCGCACTTACTGCACCGCAAGAAATCCGAAATGCTCCGACTGTTTTTTAAAAAGCTACTGCAAATATTATAAAAATATAAAAATGTGACATTAATCATAAAAAATTATAAATTTATTTGATAGAATATTATTCATTATGAGTCCTATAATAAGATACTTTACGGTGGCTTCCCTGCTCTACCTTATATTAGGAACAGGTTTAGGCTTAGTTATGGCGCTGTATCCGCAGTCTGCAGGATACCTGCTTTTAGCGCATGTTCATTTTCTTTTGCTTGGATTTATCGCTATGATGATTTATTCGGTCGGCTACCACGTACTGCCAAGATTTAGCGGGTTTAACCTATACAGCGAGTTTCTTATAACGGTTCAATTTTATCTGACTAATATCGGCTTAATCGGAATGGCTTTAACATGGATTATTTTAAAAGATGCCGCGTCGGGATTTTATCCGGTTTTAATCCTTGGCTTATTTGCATCTATGGAATTTATAGGAATTTGTATTTTTGTTTTTAATAATATTATGACATTGTCCGGTAAAGGCGGGAAAATGACGCCTTAATGTTCAGCCGTTTTATTTAAGCCGCAAAATCTTATGCAGCTGTATTCCCAGTCTAACGTTTAAACCGTCTTTTAAAATTTTTTCCGCCAGTTCTTTGGAAGACATAGAGCCTTCGACAGCAGAAAATATCAGTTTACCGGTTTTAATTTTATTAATTTTTAAAAAATCTTTTGCAAAATCGTAATCTTCGTCCGTTCCTATAACAAATTTTATCTCGTCGTTTCGGCCTATATATTTTAAATTTTCGTAATTAAATTCTTTCGAAAACCCGCTGGAGGGACATTTAACGTCGATAATTTTAATAACTTTTTTATGCACTTTTTTTAAATTTATCGTTCCGTTCGTTTCCAATAAAACCGTGTAGTTTAATTTTATCAGCCTGTCCATAAGTTCAAGCGATTCGTTTTGCATCATGGGTTCGCCGCCGGTAATTTCAATAATTTTTACGCCGTCAGGCCCTGAGCTGCATGCCGACTTAATTATATCGTCTATAACGAACTGTTTAGAATTTTTCATGTCCAGTGCTTCTTTGGTGTCGCAGTAACCGCATTTCAAGTTGCATCCGGCAAGCCTTATAAATTTGCAGGGATAACCGGAATATGAAGATTCACCCTGAATACTGTAAAAAATATCGTTTACGTACATTTCTAATTTGAATATTTTTATTAACTGTTATATAATTAAAAAATAAAGCGAGGTATAAATATTATGTTTGGAATAGGCGCACCGGAATTAATCATTATAGCGGTAATAGCATTGCTCATATTCGGACCCTCTAAATTGCCGGAACTAGGAAAAACCTTAGGCAAAGGCTTGAGGGAGTTCAAAAAAGCTTCGTCCGACTTAAAAGAGCAGATAAATCCGCTTAACGATATTAACGAAAAAGACGCCGATAAACCTGAACATGAAGTAAGTATAAAGAGTTCTAATCTTATCGAAAATAACACGCAAGAAACAAAAAAACCCGTTAAAAAAAGAACGGCCGTTAAAAATAAAAAATCGCCGGCAGCGGATTCGAGCAAATCTTCGCAAAGAAAACCAAAGGCTACGGTAAAAACAAAATCTTCAAAAAATTAAAAACTCTTTAGATATCTAAATTGACGACCTGAAGCGCATTGTCTTCGATGAATTTGCGTCTCGGCTCAACCCTGTCTCCCATAAGAATGTCAAATATTCCGTCGGCTTCTATGAGGTCGTTGATATTTACTTTTATTAGCGTCCTCGTGTCTTTGTTCATAGTCGTCTGCCAGAGCTGTTCGGGATTCATTTCTCCAAGACCTTTATATCTTTGAATAGATATATTTTGAGGCGCTTTTGATTTAATAATATCGTAAAAATCGTCCATATTTTTTATTTCGTATTTTTTCGATTCGGCTACGATAACTACGTTTGAAAATTCAAGAGATTTTATATCTTTTCCTAAACTATATACGGTTTTATAATCTACCGATTCCAAGAATTTTTTATCTAAATAGACGGAAGGGATAAAATTTTTAAATTTTACGGCTATTTTATTATAATCTTCAAAATCTTCGTCGTTTTTTACCTCGGCGGTGCATCCTATATCTTTTAAGAAATTTAAGACGGAGGATAAATTATCCTGCCGTCCTTCTTTGAGCAGGTCTTTTGAAGATATATCATTTTCGATTAAATATTCGATTAAATCGCCGGATATATGTGTTTTATTTAATTTGTCTAAAAGATTTCTGTAGTTTTTAATCTTATTTATAGAGTCTTTTATCCAGTTTTTGTCTAAAATAATATCTGCGGCATTTTCCTGCTTCTTATATACGCTTATAGAATTCAACGATTCGTTAATAATAAAAGCGTCTAAGCTCTCGTCGTCTTTAAGATATACCTCGTTATTTCCCCTTTTTACCCTGTAAAGAGGCGGGAGGGCGATATATAGATAGCCGTTTTCTATAATTTCTTTCATGTACCTGTAAAAGAAAGTTAAAAGCAAAGCTCTTATATGCGAACCGTCAACATCGGCATCGGTCATTATTATTATCTTATGATAGCGAAGTTTTGTAAGATTAAAAAAACTTTCTTCTTTTTTTGAAGTTCCTGAGGTAATGCCGCCGCCCAGCGCCGTAATTAATATTTTAATTTCTTCAGAGCCGAGCATTTTTTCGAGTCTTGCTTTTTCTACGTTTAAAATTTTACCTTTCAGCGGCAAAATAGCCTGATATTTCCTGTCTCTGCCCTGCTTGGCGCTGCCCCCGGCGGAATCTCCTTCTACTATATAAATTTCGCACTGCGCCGGATCTTTTTCCTGGCAGTCGGCTAATTTTCCCGGCAAGGAAGAAAAATCAAGCAGGCTTTTTCTTCTTACGAGTTCTTTTGCTTTTCTTGCAGCTTCTCTTGCCCTTGCTGCATCTAAAGCTTTTTCTACTACAATTTTCGCGGTTTGGGGATTTTCGTCAAAAAATTCGGTTAATTTTTCGTTCAATAAAGATTCTACTATACCTTTTATATAACTGTTTCCAAGCTTAGTTTTAGTCTGTCCTTCAAACTGAGGATTAGGCATTTTAACGCTTACGACCGCCGTTAGCCCTTCTCTTACGTCGTCGCCTGATATCTGAATAGTTTCGGTGCGTTTTCCGCCTCTGTCTTTAAAGTTATTTGCATTGGCGACGTAATAATTGTTAATAACCCTTGTTAATGCGGATTTAAAACCTACTAAATGGGTTCCTCCCTCTCTCGTATTTATATTATTAACATAGGAATATAATATTTCCGAATAACCGTCGTTATACTGCAAAGCTATATCGGTAATGACGTCGTCTTTTTTCGCCGTAATAAAAATAGGTTCTTTAACTAAAACATTTTTATTCTGATTAATATATTCTACGAAAGATTTAATACCGCCGTCATATTTAAAATCGTGAGATTTTTCGTTAACTTCGTCTATTATATTTATGTGTATTCCGGCGTTTAAAAAAGCAAGCTCCCTTAACCTGTTAGATAAAATATCGAAATCGAAACTATTCCGTTCCATAATTTCAAAATCGGGTATAAAAGTGACGGATGTTCCTTTTTTATTTGTTTTTTCGCATTTTTCAAGTCTGCCGAGCGGCTTTCCTTTACTATAGCTCTGTCTGTAAACATAGCCGTCGCGGTAAATTTCTATATCTAATTTTTGAGAAAGCGCATTAACTACGGAAATACCGACTCCGTGAAGACCTCCTGAAACCTTGTACGACTTCTTATCGAATTTTCCGCCTGCATGCAGAACGGTAAGAACGACTTCGGCGGCTGAAACTCCCTGCGGTTGGTGAATATCTACGGGTATTCCTCTTCCGTCGTCTTCAATAGTAATAGAACCGTTTATATTAATCCTGACTAATATATTTTTACAATATCCGGCAAGAGCTTCATCTATACTGTTATCTACAACTTCATAAACCAAATGATGGAGTCCTTCTATTCCTGTAGAACCTATATACATTCCTGGCAGTTTCCTGACAGCTTCCAATCCTTCTAAAACTTGTATATCGGAACTTTTATACTCTTCTTCCGTACCCATTAATAACCTCTTTTTATTATTATCAGTATCTCATCGGCATAAATACGCCTATTACGTTTTGAATTGAATTTTCTTTATTTTCGTCTTCTTTATTAGTTTTTTCCGAAGCTATATACGGCTCTATTACAAGAGGAGTATAAATAGTATTAAATCTTACTTTTAAATTTTCTTCGTTAATATTTGAAATAAAATCAAGTATATACCTTGAATTTAATTTAATACTTATAGGTTCTCCTTTATAATTAATTTCTAATTCGTCGTTTCCTTCGCCGACGTTTGTATTAACGGTTTTAACAGACAGATTATTTTCGCTGAAACTGAGTTCTATCGAATGGCTTTTTTCCTCTGCAAGAAGCGATACCATTTTTATAGAATTATATAATTTTTTCGTACTTATTATCGAAATTTTATAACCGTCTTTAGGAAGTACCGTATTATAATCGGGAAAATTCCCTTCTATAAGCCGAGATATAAATTTTGTATTTTTACCTGTGTTTTCCGTTTGATTTTCAAATTCAAAAATTACGTTATTTGAATTAATTATAATCTTAATAATACCGTCTTTATCTAATTTTATAATCTCTGATAATACTTTTTTCGGAATTATTATACCTGTTTTTAATAAATCATAAATTCCGCCGCTTTTACCGCCGTGATAATTTATTTCGTTTTGCGCTAAAGACAGCCTGTGTCCGTCGGTAGCAACCAGCCTGAGATAATCTTTACCTTCAGCTTCCGTTAAAACAAAATAAACGCCGGTAAGGTTTCTTTTTGTATCTTCCGATGCGGCTGTCGAAAAAATTACTTTACTAATCAGATTTTTTAGAATTTTAAATTCAATACTGAAACTATCGTCAGATTTAAAATCTAAAATATTTGGAAAATCGCCGACGGGAACCGTAGTCAGCTTAAAGATAGATTTTTTATAATTTATTACGGCTATGCCGTTCTCATTTTCTTTAAAATTTATCGATAAGTTTTGACTGTCTTCGGAAAATTCTTTGATAATATTAAATAATTTTTTCGAATTTACGGTAGTTTTTCCTTCTGATATTATTTCTGCGTTACAGTAGGCGATGATAGAAATTTCTAAATCGGTTGCGCTTATTTTAATAAGATTATTATCTTCGCTTTCTATTAAAACGTTGGAAATAATCGGCATCGACCCTTTTTTTTCGGAAATACCCTGGGTTAAAGCCAGATATTCAATAAAATTCTTTTTTTTAATATTAAAATTTAACATATTTTGCGATGTTTATTATTATATTATAATTAATTTTAAAAATATTAATAGTAATAGTAGCGTTTAAAAAGTTTAAAAACAACTAATTAATTAAAATTATTAATAATTTTTTGTTTAAAAATATGTGTTATTTTCGCAGTTTTTTCTTTTAAAAATGTTTAATTCTTTTGCTATTAAAAAATTAAACAGAAAATTAACATACTTTTAACCGGAACTATTTTTTAATTATTTTAATAATATTATTTAATGTTTTTTCTAATCCTTCATTATTAGTAAGATTCTTCTTTACTTTATTAACCGCATAAATTATGGAAGAATGATCTTTTCCTCCGAATTTATCGCCTATTTCCGGAAAAGACAGCTCGGTATAAGTTCTTATTAAATACATGGCAATTTGGCGCGGTTCGACAAATTCTTTTAATTTTTTATTTGATTTAATATCGGCGATTTTAATATTAAAATAATTACACACCGATTTTATAACGTTTTCCGCCGTAATAACTTTCTCGTTTTCTTTTAATAGATTAGAAGTGGCTTCGATTGCAAGATCTATATCTATAGGTCTTCCCGTAAAAGAAGAATATGCGGATATTTTAATCATTGCCCCTTCTAATTCCCTGATATTAGAATTAATTTTATTAGCTAATAGATTTATAACTTCATCCGGAAAATTTATATTATTTAAAATAGATTTCTTTTTAAGGATTGCTACTCTTGTTTCAAAATCAGGAGGCTGAATATCGGCTATCAACCCCCATTCAAATCTTGACCTTATTCGTTCTTCCAAACTTACTATATCTTTAGGTATTTTATCGCTTGAAACAACTATCTGTTTTTGGTTTTCATACAGTGCGTTAAAAGTATAAAAAAACTCTTCCTGAGTTCTTTCTTTACCGGCGATAAACTGTATATCGTCAATAAGTAAAACATCTACGTTTCTATATCTGTTTCTAAAATCTACCATTTTATCGTCCCTGATGGAAGTAATCATTTCATTTGTAAATTTTTCGGAAGACACAAGATATACGTTTAAATTTTTTTCTTTTATTATTTTATTGGCTATGGCGTTAAGCAGATGCGTTTTTCCGAGTCCGACGTCGCTGTATATAAACATAGGGTTATAAGTCTGTCCGGGTAGATTGGCTACGGCGACGCTTGCCGCATGCGCAAACTGATTACCGGAACCTATTACGAAATTTTCAAAGGTATATTTTTCGTTTATATTAAGGTATTCTTTTTTTAAACTTTTTTTATTTTCGGTATTTTTTTCTTTAACTTCGCTTTTTAAATTCACCGGAGCTAAATTGATATTGTCTTCGACATTATTATTATTTTTACAGACGAAATTATTTTCGGAAGCCTCGTTAATATTATAAATCATATTAAGGCTTTCGTCATTGTTTAAATTTTTCCATATATTTAAAATTATTTCACGATAAGATTCATTGATAATATCCTTAAAGAATTTATTCGGTACGGAAAATATAAGCGTATTGTCGTTTAAATATATATCGGCGGGATTAAACCATATATTAAAATTGCTGTCGCCTATCTCTTTTTTTAATTCGTTTAATAGAGGTTCGATTTTATCCATAATAAATAATAAATTAAACAATGTTATCAACAGTTGTTGATAAATCAAATATGTCTTTAATTACAATAACTTATATTAAAAATAAAGCGCTAAATCAGGCTTGATTTTTTAAATTTTTATGAAAATATTTTCAGTATAAAATTTAACAAATCAACATTATCAAATTTTAAAATATATTTCAATTATATTTCAATAAATTTTTTCTTATAAAATCAATGCGTTAAATATTTTAATATTAAATGTAGCCTTTTATTACCTCAAGTTAAGCAATAATCTAAAAATAAAAACCGCTTGACATTCATAGTATTATTTGGTTTAATTAAAATTTATCTCATTAAAAATTATATTATTAATAAAACGGAGCAATCGTTATGAAAAGAACTTTTCAACCAAGTAAATTAAAAAGAAAAAGAACGCACGGTTTTTTAAGCAGGATGAGCACTAAAAACGGAAGATTGGTTTTATCGAGGCGCAGAAGAAAGGGAAGAAAAATACTTGTTCCGGTAATTAGTTCTAAATAGTTTTGCGCATTTTAAGTTTTTATTGAATATATAATGTCTGAAAAAAATTTCAAATTAAATAAAGACATTAAACTAAAAGACAAAAGCCGAATAAATTATATTTTTAAACAAGGACTTAAAAAACCGCAAAAAGTTTCCGTTATTTATTACGTTGAGTCCGACAGTTTCAAATTTTTAATTACTTTTAAAAGAAAACTTCTTAATTCCGTAAAAAGAAACAAATTTAAAAGAACAATAAAAGAATTTATAAGACTAAACCGGCATAATTTTAAAAAAATAGATTGCGCCGTATTATTGGTAAAAATTCCTCCTTCTAAAATTCATCTGTTAAAAGAGCTTGAATTTTTAATGCAAAATGAAAATTTTAAATAGATTTTTTATAGTACTTATTAATTTATACAGAAAGCTTATATCTCCGATATTGCCGCAAAGCTGCAGATTTTATCCGACTTGTTCCGAATATGCCGTAGAATGTTTTCAAACTTTCGGGTTTTTTAAAGCTTTTTTTTTATCTATATACAGAATTATCAGATGCAATCCTTTATCTAAGGGCGGATACGATCCTGTCGATAAGCATGCGCATTAAAATTAGCCGTTATGCCGGCATTATTTAATTGATTTACTTATATATACAGTAAAAGGAGTTTTTTTGGAAAAGAGAATAATTATAGCTTCAATTTTATCGGTGGTCTTAATAATTGCGTGGGGATATTTCATGCCTCACGGGCAAAATATGCCGGCCGCAAATAAACAAACTGCCGCCGTAAATAAAGTTTCCAATTTGCAACATAAAACAAGCGTTAAAAATTTAAAAAAAGTTATTCCTCTTAAATCTAAAAAAATAAAAAAATTAATTTCTATATCAAATTCGCTGAAAAGCATTAAAACCGTATCGTATAAAGGAAATACGATACGTGCAAATTTTAATAAATATACCGGCGCAATAGACGGCTTAAAACTTTTAGACTATTCATATACGGAAAAAAATTCTAAAGATAAAGTTAATCTGGCTAATTCTAAAAATATTCCCGAAGTAATTAACTTTGTGCCAAAAAATCAAAATATTCCCGTAAAACTGGTCAACATAATAAATAAAAAAGATTCGGTAAAATTTATCTATAATATAAACGGCAGGGCTATACTTACAAAAGAATATAAGTTTTACGACGATAAGTATCTTTTAGAGGCATCGGTTTATATTAAAAATATCGGCAATAAACCGTATAAGCTTAGGGGCCGGTTTATTCTTTCCGCAGGTTTAAAACCGGCTTCGTCGAAAAGCCCCAATTTTGTTAATTTTACGCCTGCGGTTTATATTAATAAAAGCTTCCAAACCCCGACTATTACCAATAAAGAAAAATATGCGGGAAATATTTCTTTTGCAGGATTTAATTCCAAATATTTTTTACTTTCGGCGTTATCGCCGGGAATTAGAGTAACCGCAGAAAAAAAAGGCAATATAATTTCTTTTATTATTCCTAAAACGCTGTCTGCAGCTTCCGGCAAAACCGTAGAAACGTCTTTAAAATTTTACGGTGGGCCAAAAAAATTATCTCTGCTCAATCCTCTGGGGCATAATCTTAGTTCTACTTTAAACTTCGGCTTTTTCGGATTTTTTTCTATAATTTTGCTGCATATACTCGAATTTTTCTACGCCTACGTTCACAATTACGGAGTTGCTATTATACTTCTCGTTTTAGCCATAAGGATAGTATTTTATCCGCTTACCTATACCGGTTTTAAATCTATGAAGCAGATGCAGAAATTAACGCCGAAGATTAACGAAATGCGCGAAAAATATAAAGATAATAAAGCCGAATTAAATAAAAAAATTATGGAGCTTTATAAGGAAAGCAGAGTTAATCCGTTAGGAGGCTGTCTCCCGATGCTTTTGCAGATTCCGGTTTTTTACGGTTTGTATGAAGCGCTTTTAATTTCGATACAGCTCAGGAATGCGCCATTTATTTTATGGATACACAATCTTTCGGTTCAGGATCCTTATTATATCCTGCCTATATTAATGGGCATATCTATGCTGATTTCCCAAAAAATGAACCCTATGGTAGGAGATCCGGCGCAGGCTAAAATAATGCTCATTCTCCCCGTCGTTTTTACGTTTATTTTTATTCATTTTCCGGCAGGTCTTCTTTTATACTGGACGGTCAATAATCTTTTAACTATCGCCCAGCAGTATATTATAAACAGAAAATTTGCATAACTTGCGGCGTTATGTCTTCTTTAACATACGAAATAGATACGATTTGCGCTATTTCCTCTCCTGCCGGCGAAGGAGCAATAAGCATTATAAGGGCATCCGGCAAAGACTGTCTACATATACTGCAAAAAATTTTTAAGCCGTACCGTAAAGATTTTTCGGATATAAAACCCCGTTTTTTATATACCGGCCGCATTTTCGATTTCCAAACAGAGTCCTGCGTCGATGAAGCGGTATGCGTTTTCATAAAAGGTCCGGATTCCTATACAGGAGAAGATATGTTTGAAATATATCCTCACGGTGGAGTATTTAATACCAAATATATCCTCGAAATTATTTTAAAATCGGGCGCAAGGCTTGCGTATAACGGCGAATTTACCAAAAGAGCCTATCTTAACAATAAAATCAGTCTTATAAAAGCCGAAGCAATTTTGGAAATAATCAAGGCAAATTCTTTAAAAACCTTAGTTATCGCAAATAACGAACTAAGCGGCCTGTTAGAAAAAAAAATAGAAAAAATTAAAGAAAATTATATTTATATGCTTGCTTCGGTTGAAGCATTGATAGATTTTCCCGAAGAGGAATTTGAAAATATTAACGCTGATTTTATTAAAAAATACGAAGAGACGGCAGGATTAATCGGCGGACTTATAGAATCTTACGAGAATTACGAGCTGAACAAGCGCGGTTTCAGCGTAGTAATAGCAGGACCGCCTAACGTAGGAAAGTCTAGCATATTAAACAGACTCTTAGATAAAAAAAGAGCCATAGTTTCCGATACGCCGGGAACTACAAGGGATTATATCGAAGAGAATCTTTTTTTATCTAATAAACCTCTTAAAATTATAGATACTGCCGGTTTAAGGGAAACGGAGAATAAGATAGAATATGAGGGCATAAAAGGCAGCTATAATCAGATTAAAAATGCCGATGCCGTTTTATACGTTTTTGACGTGAACGGTTTAGCGGAAAACGAAATTTTGAGAGATATATTGGAAGAAAAAAAAGATAATTTAATTCCGGTTATAAATAAATTAGATACTTTTAACGGGAAAGACTTAAGCATAATAGAAAAAAAATTGATGCGGACTTTCGGTTTTACCAACAATCCGGTTTTTATAAGCGCCAAGACGGGAGACGGTTTTGAATCGATGAAAAAGGCTGTGCACGATATTATTTTAAAAATAGAGGGCGGAATCAAAGACGACGTCGGCATTACGACCGTAAGGCAGAAAAATTTATTGGAAAAATCTCTAAATTTATTGGAAAACGCAAAAGAAAAATTTAAAGAAGGCCGGCCCCTCGAATTAATATCGATAGATTTAAGAGACGGGATTAACACCCTTGACGAGATTGTCGGGGGAGTAACCGGCGAAGACGTCCTGGATATGCTTTTCAAAGAATTCTGCATAGGCAAGTAGAACTAAAACCGTTAAAAGAAAATTTGGAAGGAAAAGGTGTCAGATTTTTTTCTGCATTAACTAAAAAAGCCAATTAATATATGCAGTTGGTGCAGAAAATTAATCTGACGCCTTTTCCTACCGGCAAATTTGGGATAAAAAAGTTTATCGTTTTTAGATTATAATAATATAGAAACGATAAATTAAAATTTTAAAATCAATAATTTTTAAATATTAATTTGACTATGGAAAATATAAATAGTGCGAATAGTTTTGACGTAATCGTCGTGGGCGCAGGACATGCAGGCATAGAAGCTTCGCTTGCCGCCGCGAGGATGGGCTTGAGTGCAGCCGTTATTACTATTAATTTGGACAATATAGGGCAGATGTCCTGCAATCCTGCGATAGGAGGGCTTGCCAAGGGGCATCTCGTGCGGGAAATTGATGCGCTCGGCGGCGAGATGGGAAAGGCGATCGACAAAACGGGAATTCAATTCAGGACGCTTAATACCAAAAAGGGCCCTGCAGTCAGGTCGTCGCGCGCTCAGGCAGATATGTTTAAGTATAAAACCTATATGAAGTCGGCTTTGGAATCGGAACAAAACATAACGATTATTCAGTCTATGGTCGATTCGCTGAAGGTAAAAAACGGCAAAGTTTCCGGAGTAGTTTTATGGACGGGAGAAGAACTGTTTGCGGATGCCGTTATATTAACGACGGGAACTTTTTTAAGGGGTCTGGTGCATATCGGTCTTTTTAATTATAATGCAGGAAGAGCGGGGGACTTTGCTTCCAATAAGCTTTCTTTAAGCATAACGGAAAACGGCCTTGAAATCGGAAGGCTTAAAACGGGAACGACGCCGAGATTGGACGGAAGGACTATAGATTTTTCCGAGCTTGAGGAGCAAAAAGGAGAAGACGATTTTATTCCTTTTTCTATAGCGGATAAAAAGATAAACAACGAAATCAGCTGTTATATTACATATACCAACAAAAATACCCACGACGCAATTTTAAAAGACTTGGACAAGTCCCCCTTGTATTGCGGGGTTATTAAAGGAATAGGCCCGAGATACTGCCCTTCCATAGAAGATAAAGTCGTAAGGTTTAAAGACAAAGAAAGGCACCAGATATTTTTGGAAAGGGAAAGCCTTGACTCCGTAGAATACTATCCCAACGGGCTCTCGACCAGCCTGCCTTTAGATACACAGCTTAGATTTTTAAGGACGATAAAAGGCCTTGAAAAAGTAAAAATTATGAGACCCGGATATGCAATAGAATACGATTATGTTTTACCGACCCAGCTAAAACATTCCTTAGAAACTAAAACAATAGAAGGACTTTTTTTGGCTGGGCAGATTAACGGAACGTCGGGTTATGAAGAAGCCGCCGCACAGGGTATTATTGCCGGAATTAACGCCGCTTTAAAAATAAAAGGCGAAAAACCTTTAATTTTAAGAAGGAGCGAGGCATATACAGGGGTTTTGATTGACGATTTGATAAATCTAGGAACTGCCGAACCCTATAGAATGTTTACCTCGCGTGCAGAATACAGGCTGCTGTTAAGGGAAGACAATGCGGATTTCAGGCTGTGCGAATTAGGTAAAAAAGCAGGGCTTTTAGACGACGAAAGATATAATATATACAAAGAAAGATTAGAAGGTTTTAACAAGCTGATTTCATTTTTAAAGAATTATGAAAAAGGCAGGTATTACGATCTTTTGAAACGACCCGATATTTATCTGGAAAATATAGTGTCCGAATTAAACGTTGAAGCAAATAAATTTGACAAAGATATAATTAGCAGAGTAGAGCTTTATGTCAAGTATGAAGGCTATATTTCAAGGCAGAAAGAGGAGATAGAAAGATTAAAAAAGTTTGACGACTTTAAAATTGAAAGAGGCATGGATTTTAATTCTATACCCGGATTGTCTATAGAAGTCGTAGAAAAACTTAATAAAATACGTCCGAAAACTATATCTGAAGCAAGCCGGATTTCCGGTATAACTCCTGCGGCGGTCAGTATTTTATTAATGAAATGCCGGAAATAAATACGGTGACAGAATTGAATTCTGTCACCGTCACAAATTGAGAGTGTTTCACGTGCAACATACCTATTTTTTTCTTGACATATTTTTTTTTAAATAGCATACTTATAATATGTAAAAATTAATATTAATTAAACGTATAGGAGGCTATTTATGCGAAGTGAACCTGACAGTAGCGATTATTGTTTGAATTCAAAAAAAATCGAAAATAGCTTTAATACTTCATTAGAAGATGAGCGTTTAATTAATATAAGCTTTCCTTTATAGACTTTGTAACCTTTTAATATTCTTCTCTTGCTAATGAACGGTTAAAGCTGTTTATTAAGAAGGAGATGAAATATGAAAGAAGATTACAAAGACAAACTCGACAACCTTCCGGTAGATATTAAACTTAGAGCGGCAGACAGGCTTAAAATCCATCTTATGAGGCAAAAATACGGATATTTTTCCCGTATATGTCTTTTAATGGCTCTTATAGGTCCGGGTATTCTAGTTATGATTGCAGATAACGATGCCGGCGGCGTTATGACTTATGCACAGACAGGTTCCATATTCGGAATAGGTTTTTTTATTCCTTTTATGATAATAATGCTTCCGGTTGCGTATATAGTCCAGGAGATGACCGTAAGGCTCGGCGCCGTTACGCACAGAGGGCACGCCGAAATGATATGGAAAAGATACGGAAAGTTCTGGGGCGCTTTTTCGTTAATAGACCTTATCATAGCAAACGTATTGACTCTGATAACTGAATTTATCGGAATAACCATAGGTATGCGCGTTTTTGGCGTACCTCCGCTAATTTCTTCAATATCTGCCGTTATTATTATAGCTTCTATTCAGCTTTTTTTGCGTTACTGGGCTTGGGAGTGGATTAGTTTAAGCATAGCAGCGTTTAATTTGATATTTGTTCCCTTAGTTTTTTTTGTTCCGCATTTACACTGGGGAGCGGTTGCAAGAAGTTTTGGGACTTGGCATATACCCGGAGGAGTAAGTTCTTTATTTATTTATGTCGTACTGGCTAACCTGGGTACTACAATTGCTCCATGGATGCTTTTTTTTCAGCAGTCGTCGGTAGTAGATAAAGGTCTTACGGTTAAAGATATAAGGGACGGTCAGATTGACACGTTTATAGGCTCGGTATTTATGGTAATAGTCGCAATAGCTATTATACTTATTACGGCAGGAACAGTTTACGGTTTTACTAAAACACCTAATCTTGACATACAGACTATTCTTTCCGCAATCTCTTCAAAAATGGGACCTCTTGCCATGAGACTTTTTGCTCTCGGATTAGTCGAAGCGGGCATTATAGCGGCTATAGCAATATCCGCAAGCACCTCTTGGGCAATGGGGGAAGCTTTCGGCTGGCCTAAAAGCATCAATATGCCCCCGATGCAAGGCTGGAAATTTTACCTTCCCGGCGTTATAAGCCTTTTAATAGCAGGAGGCGTAGTTTTAATACCTAATGCGCCTTTAGGTTTTTTAAACTTAACGGTTCAGGTAGTAGCGACTATTTTTATGCCTGCGGCAATGATGTTTTTACTCCTGCTTTTGAACGATAAGGAGATAATGGGAGACCATGTAAACAAGCCGTGGCAGAATATCTCGGCGTTTACCATAGTCGGATTTTTGATAATCATGAACTTTATGTACGGTTTAACGGTGGTTTTTCCGCATTTATTAGGATAATGATAATACTTCAATAATAACGGCAAGAGGTGTAATATGAAAAATAATAAAAAAAATACAAAAGATATTAATCTCGACGAAGACTGGGAAGATTTTATAAAAGAAGAAGGACTGATAGATTATAATAAAATACCGGTGCAAAAAGCAGAAATAAAAGGATGGGTTCAAATAGCATTCTGGTTTCTTAGAATTTATATACTTGTAATGATCATAATGGTAATTATAGGGTTTTCGAGAATAAAATAGCAATTCCGTTCCCGTTAACAAATTAATTACGGAAATAAAATATTCAATAATAGGAAAAGGTGTCAGATTACCTAAATACGGGTACAGAATTCAATTCTGCCCGTCTCAAATTACAGAAAAAAACTGACACCTTTTCCTTCCGAATTTTTATTAATCATAGCCTTATTTTATCGAACTTTAAACTTTTCTATCGGCAAATTTTGGTGTAAAAATTTTCCTTGCTATTTTTTAAACATTTGCTATAATTAAAAAGTTTTGACTTTATTTGCAAGTATTTTTGCAATATATATTTAATAATGATACGGAGGATTAAGTTTTGATATTAAATGGATAACCTTAAGCATAAAGGGATATTCAGATATTTTTTTAATTGTCTGACTATTTTATCCGCCGTTTTTTTTACGGTTTTAAGCATATATTGTTTTAAAAGCGAATTTATTTTACAATCCTCTTTTATAAATTTTTCTTTCAAATTTGACGCTCTTTCCCTATTTTTCGTAATATTCATATCTTCTCTTTCCCTTTTTATTTCGATTTTTTCGATAAAATACGGGGATAAATATGACGATAAGCCTTCTCTGTTTATCTATTCTTTTTTATTTATAATATCTATGCTTATTCTCGTTATTAGCAACGATATGCTGACTTTTTTGATTTTTTGGGAATTGATGTCCATTTTTTCATTTTTGTTAGTTATATACGAAGGAAGCGACGAATCAAGAAAGGCCGGTTTTTTATACTTTTTAATGACGCATATAGGCACTATTCTTATAACCTCCGCTTTTATAATGCTTTATTTAAAAACGTCTTCTTTTTCTTTCGATTACTATAAAGGCGCAGCGGGAATTATAATACTGGCGGCGGCAATAACGGGATTTTCGATTAAAGCCGGCATTATTCCTTTTCATACATGGCTGCCTTACGCTCATCCGGTTGCGCCGGCAAATATATCCGCAGTTATGTCCGGCGTAATGGTAAATATGGCTATCTACGGTATTTTAAAATTTTTATTCGTTTTCAGTTCGGGGTCCGACTCGTTTCTTGGAATTATACTTCTCGTAATAGGGGCTTTATCGGCTCTTTTGGGAATTATGTATGCCATGGCGCAGAAAGATATTAAAAAACTGCTTGCGTTTTCCACCATAGAAAATATGGGAATAATTTTTATGGGGATAGGCATATCTTACTGGGCACGCATAGAAAATTTTAAATCGCTTGAGTATATTGCAATGCTCGCAGTTCTTTTGCATATAATAAATCACGGTTTAAGCAAAAGTTCGCTTTTTATGGGTTCGGGTCTTATAGACAAATATACGCATACGAGAAATATGGAAAAACTAGGCGGTCTTTCAAAAAAAATGGGACAATTGTCGGTGCTGTTTCTTATAGGCATAA
>JBMFVW010000022.1:0-28897 GCA_049965795.1 Candidatus Acidulodesulfobacterium sp. | reverse complement strand
TTTAAGACCCTACCTTTTATTCTTCTGCGGATTTTTTAACCTGCAAAAGTTTTTTGTTATATCTATAAAAAGAACCAGAACACCTATTTAAACGCATCGCCTTTTTTGTCCTATTGATTCTGTTCATGACTTCCTCCTCTCTTTTAATTTAAACTTCTTTATTAATTTTTTTACTTTTGGCAAAATCGGCAATAGAATAAGAATTTAGTGCTTTTATCAGGATTTTCCTTATATCTGCCCACATATAATGAACGTCGCAATTTCCTATTTCATTGCATGCTGATTTATTTACCGCGCACCTGTTTAGCAGTATAGGTCCGTCGATAATTTCAATAACCGTTTTTATCGTAATATTTTCCGGCTGAACGTTAAATGTGAAACCGCCCTTAGTTCCCGTAAATGAGTTTACGATACCGTTTTTTGCCAAAGTTTGAAATATTTTGGACATAAAAGAAGCAGGAGAATTAGTATTTTTTGCTATATCTTTTACGTAACAAACTGTTCCTGCCGGTTGTTTCGCCATATATACCAATCCTCTTATCGCGTAATCGCTTGCTCTTGAAATATTCATCAAAGCACCTCAAATTAAGATAAATTTTGCCTTAATTAATTATTATATATTAAACGGCAAAAAAATGCCCTATAAAAAATTAAGGGGGGTTAATTAGTTATAGGGCGGTTTTGGTTAAAGGTTAAAATTAAAATATAAAAATCAATAACTGCTGTCGTCCATTTTGACCTTTAAGCCAAACTTTTTATATGCATAAATTGCATATATTAATACAAGCGGCAAACCAATAATTGTCGCAATAAGCATGACTAAAAGCGTTAAATGGTTTGATGCCGAATTATATATGTTTAAGCTGTATTTTGTATTAATAGAAGATGGAACTATATCGGGAAATATGCCTACAGCCAAACTTGCAACAGCGCCTATAATGGCAAGTATCGAGTAACCAAAAGGTTTTATGTCGCTTGAGGACTTTGCCGTAAGTATAACTCCTAATGCGCCGATAATCATTATAAACGGAACTGCGTCTCCAATGATACCAAGTTTATTGCTTAAAAGTCTTGGAGCAAATATAGGAGAAATTATTAAAAACAGCAGAGTAGCTATTATAAAAGCTATTGCAAATCCTTTTGCAAAAGCCCTTGCCCTTTGCTGAACTTCGCCTTCCGTTTTCATAATTAAATAAGTAGAACCGTGCATCAGAAACATAGAAAGAGATATAAGACCGCCTACCAGACCGAAAATATTTAAAAGGCTGAAAAGCGACTGATAGTCGATATGCTCTTTGTTAAGCGGAACTCCCATTAATATATTTGCTATAGCCACGCCGAGCAGGAGAGCGATGCCCAAACCGGTAATCGTAATATCTGCATCCCAAAACTTCCTCCAGCCGGTACTTTCTACCTTGCTTCTAAATTCAAAAGAAACCGCCCTAAATATTATCAACCAGACTACCAGCATCATCGCAAGATAAAACCCGCTGAAAATAGATGCGTAGACTAACGGAAACGCCGCAAAAACCGCACCGCCGCCAAGTATAAGCCACACCTGGTTTCCGTCCCAAACGGGACCTATAGCGTTTATTACATATCTTTTTTCTTCATCGTTTTTAGCTATAAAATTTAAAAGCCCGCCTACGCCGTAATCGAATCCGTCCATAACAGACCATCCCAAAATAATGACGGCAACAAGAATAAACCATAATATATTTAAGTTCATGATAATAACACCTCCTAATTCTAATTATTTTAATTTGCCGCCTTTGCGGATTCGCCGGAAAGTTCGTCTTTTCCTTCAGATCTTTCCCTTAATTCTCTTTTAAAAAGATATACGGCAAAAGAAACTAAGGTCATATAAATTAAAACAAACATTGCGACGGATAAACCTACGTCTAAAACGCTTACGTTCTTAGAAACCGAATCGACCGTAGTTAAAAGACCGTAAACCGTAAACGGCTGTCTTCCTATTTCGGTCGTAAACCATCCTAATTCGATGGCAATCAGCGGCAAAAATGTAGAAAACCACAATAATTTTAACATCTTCGGACTGTCGAAAAGTTTATCTTTAAGTAAAAGATATAGGGCTATAAGCATAACTAACGCAAAATAAAATCCGAAATACATCATTATATGAAAAGACCAGAAAACTATCCATACAGGAGGGAACATTGCAAGAGTTAGTTTGGTATGATCTAATTTTGAATCTTTTTTATTAATATATTTTATAGCCGCATTCAAACCCATAACTTTTGCGGCAGGATTCATATAGGAAAGCATACTTAACATATCCGGTATTCCTATTTGCGGACCGTTAGATTCCGTTGCATTGTTAGGCAGCGCAAAAAGCGTTTCAGGCGCATATTTCTGGGAATGCCAAAGCGCTTCCATCATTGCCAGCTTAGTAGGCTGGTATTTTACTACTTCTCTCGCTCCTATATCGCCTACTAAAATCTGTCCGCAGGCAACGATTACACCGACTATAACGGCTACTTTTAAAGCTTTTCTCATTACCATATCTTTATTATTTTTAATTAAAAACCATGCGGCAACGCCCGCCATAAAAAAAGCGGCATATTCCCACGCGCCCATGATAGTGTGAATAAATTCAGACGGAAAATAAGGATTAAATACCATATGCCAGAAGTTAGTCATTTTAGGTATTCCGTTAGAACCAATTTTGTAACCGGCAGGCGTCTGCATCCAGGAATTTGCCACTAAAATCCATACGCCAGACAAAGTAGAACCAAATGCGACAAGTATCGTCGATACCCAGTGGGCTTTAGCAGAAAGCCTGTTCCATCCGAGAAGCATAACGCCTACGAAAATCGATTCCATAAAAAATGCAAACAATCCTTCGATTGCAAGAGGCGAACCGAATATAGCCCCTACGAACGAAGAATACTGCGCCCAGTTCGTACCGAACTGAAACTCCATAACGATTCCGGTTGCAACGCCGACGACAAAGTTAATAGCGAATAATTTTGCAAAAAAACGGGTAATTCTTAAATATTCTTGATCGTTGGTAAAAACATAAGTTCCTTCGGTTATTATTAAAAGCAGGCCCAAACCGATGGTCAAGGGCGGGTAAAGAAAGTGGAAAAAGGCCGTCATTCCAAACTGGATACGCGCCAGTAATAAAGCTGTACTGTCCATAAAACACCCCTTAAAGTTAGAAAAGATTAAATTAAAATAAAAACAAAAACACAAATTTATTTTGCTTAATTAAATTGTATATCATGATTTAAAATTGTCAAAAATAATTAAGACAATTTTAATCTTATTTATCATATTTATATCACATGTAAAAAATTTGTCAAGAAAAAAATGAAAGAAAAATGAGCGTTATCTATTTAATGTGCTTCTGCCCAGTTTTTTGCGATGCCTATATTGACTTCCAGAGGAACGCCTGAAAGAAGTTTCTGGTCGGTCATTAAGGGAGTAATAATAGCTGAAAAATTTTTTGCCATAGATTCTTCTACTTCAAATATCAGTTCATCGTGAACCTGAAGAAGCATTTTGGCAGAGTTTCTTAGAATTTCGTCATTTTGAACGTATTTATAAATATTTACCATAGCTATTTTAATTATATCTGCGGCGGTTCCCTGAATGGGGGCGTTAATAGCAGCCCTTTCGGAAAACGACGATAAATTTCTTATTCCGGAATTTATGTTTTCTATATAGCATTTTCTTCCGAAAGCTGTCCTGACGAATCCGTTAGATTTTGCCTCTTTGACCGTTTTTTCCATATATTCTTTAATAGCGGGATGGTTTTTAAAATATAAATCTATATAACGCCTTGCTTCTTCCGATGAAATACCGAGTTCTTTGGACAAACCGAAAGGGCTCATGCCGTAAATTATTCCGAAATTAATTACTTTCGCTTTTCTTCTCATATCTTTATCGACGGAGACCGCTGCGACTCCGAAAATTTCTCCCGCAGTTTTTGCGTGAATATCTTCGTTATTTTTAAAACTTTCTATCAGCGCCTTATCTCCGGAAATCGATGCCATTACCCTTAAATCTATCTGGGAATAGTCCGCCGAAAGCAGAATACAGCCCTCTTTCGCGATAAAAGAACGCCTGATTTTAAGGCCTTCCTCGCCCGAAACCGGAATATTCTGGAGGTTGGGGCTCTGGCTTGCAAGCCTTCCCGTCGAGGTGGTTATCTGGGAAAAAGACGTGTGAACCCTGCCGTCTTTATCGGTCTCCCTTAAAAGCACGTCAACGAAAGACGTTTTAAGCTTAACCTTATTTCTGTAAGATATTAAACAGTCCAAAAATAAAAGATAATCTCTTAAGGTTTTGTCTTCATTGTTGTTTCCGAGAAGTATTTCGAATTCCGCTTTTAATGACTGAAGAACTTCGATATCGGTGCTGTTTTTTTTGACCCGTTTAAATTTCATCTCATCGAACATAACTGCGCTGAGCTGTTTCGGCGAATTAATATTAAATTCTCTTCCAGCAATTTTATGTATTATACCCGTAAGTTTTTTTGAATCAGAATCCAATGACGCCGATAAAGACATAAGCATATCTTTATCGACTTTAAATCCAATTTTTTCCATTTCAAAAATAATCTCGGAAAGCGGCATATCTACTTCATAGAACAGATGCTTTAAACTGCCGTCTTTTTCTATTTCCGATCTTAATATCTTATATAGCGAATAAACCGTAAATGCGTAATTGTTTAAATTTTCTTCTTTTGATTTTATGTCTGAGAGCCTGTCATTAAATTCCGTCTCTATGTCTTTTAAAGTATGTTTGTGTTTTATAGGATTCAAAAGATAGGAAGCAATTTTTATGTCAAAATAAAGTCCGTTAATTTCAATTCCGTTAATTTCTAAAAACAGTTTCACGGCGTTAAGCCCGCATCCTATTTTTAAAACAGAATTATCCTTCAATAAATCCATTAAACGTTTGTCGTCTAAAATATCTTTCAGCCCGTATGACGCAGAATCAGTTTCATTTGAATAAATATATACGGGATTTGATTCATCGTCAAATAATTCTTTCTTTTTTTCCGTAAAATCAACATAGATAGAAAGAAATTTTACGTCTTCGGATATATTGCAGCCTGAATTATCTGAATCGGCTGAAGGGACGAAATTTGCGGAAGATACCGGAACGGTTTCGATATTATCTTCGATTCCTAAATCTTTTATAAGCGAATTAAATTCAAGCTCTTTAAAAATTTTATAAAGACCTTCTCTGCTTTTTTCTTTTAAAACAAAATCTTCAAGTGCGTTAAATGATTTATTATTATAATTATCTTCGGATTTTTCGGAACTTGGAATAAAATATGCATCATTTAAGCTGATATCTTCGTAAAATGAAGCAAGTTCCAAACTTTTATAGGCGTCTTCTTTGTATATTAATAAAAGCTCTTTAAGTTTGGGCTTGTTAATATTATCGATATTATTATAAATGCCGTCTAAATTTTTATATTCTTTAATAAGGGCAAACGCAGTTTTTTCGCCTATTCCTTTAATACCAGGTATATTATCAGATGTATCGCCCATAAGAGCCAAAACAAATTTATACTCTTCGGGTTTAATCCCGTTTTCCTGTTCAAAAATAGTTTTTGTAATAATTTTATTTTTCAGGGCATCGTACATAAAAACTTTGTCGGAGAGAAGCTGTTTAAGGTCTTTATCGCTGCTCACTATGCAGATAGATACATCGCTGTCTTCAAAGCTTTTTACCGTTCGGGCTATTAAGTCGTCTGCCTCGTAACCGTTAAGTTTAAAAGTTTCAAACCCGAGAAAATAAGAGATATCGGTTAAGTAATCGACCTGCAAGACTAAATCGTCGGGCATTCCTTTTCTGTTGGCTTTATATTCCTCGTAAGACTGCTTCCTGAAACTTTCTTTGGAATCGAACAGGCATGCGCCGTATTTTATGTCCGCCTGCTTTATTAGTTTTATGAGCATCCTTGTATATCCCAAAGCGGCGCCTGTAGGTTTGCCCTTTGAATTTGTAAGCGGGGGCAGGGCATAAAACGCCCTGTAAAAATAGGAACTGGAATCTATCAAAAAAAGATCGGCTTTAATGCTGTCTTTTTCCATTATTTTTAATTTATTTATTTTTTGGAACGTCTATTACGTGGGTAAAGGCAAATCTGTCGCCCAGCCTGTCGCCCTCGGGACTTTTTATAATAAAATAGATTTCCGCCGCGTATATAATAGCGCCTATTACGACTAAAAGAAAATAGCCCAATAAAGGAATGAAAGAAAAAAGCAGAGGAAGCGCTATAAAAGAATTTCGTATAATGGATTCTTTAAACTCAGGCTGTTTATTATCTATACCGGTCGTAACTTTTAATCCAATCAGCCTTTTGCCTAAGCTCTCTCCGTCGAAAAAACCGTCGGCAATCAGCAGATAAAGAACTCCTGCAAGATAACCGTAAGGATAAAACATCTCGCTTAAAAATCCGAATATCAGCAAATCTATAGACTTTGCGATAAACCTGTGAAGAACGTTTGCTTTTTTATTCATAGGTTAATTTTATTTACCCGAAATTCTGCCTCTTATCGGTTCGTAAATACAGTAAGGTTCTTCTTCCATATAATCGCCTTTTTCGTAATATGCCCTTGCCCTGCAGCCTTCGCAAACTTTTTTATATTCGCAGATACCGCATTTTCCTTTTAAAAGTCCGGTATCCCTTAAATTTAGAAAAACCTCGGAGCCGCTCCATATTTCTTCGGCCGACTGTTTCGTGACGTCGCCCGCCTGAACCGGCAGATATCCGCATGGCTGGACTATGCCTTTTCTGGAAATAAACATAACGCCGCTTCCGGCAAGGCAGCCCTTAGTAACGGCGTTCATTCCGTGGGTTTCCGGAGTTATAGTTATGCCTGCGTCTTTTGCCTTTTTATGCATAATTCTGAAAAAATGAGGAGCGCATGTCGCTTTTAATTCGATTTTACCCCTCAGCTCCATAGTTTTGTCGTAAAACCAGGAAAGTATATCTTCGTATTTTTGTTTATCAAGCATCTGGGAATCGGCGATTTGAACTCCGCATCCGACCGGAACCAGCATAAATATATGCAGGGCTTTTAAATTGTTTTTAATAGCCAATTCAAGTATATCCGGCACTTCGTCTTCATTATGCCTTGCTATAGTCGTATTTACCTGAACCTCTATGCCTTCTTTCTGCAGATTTTTAATTCCGTTAAACGCGCTTTCGAAAGAACCCGGTATCATTCTGAAAGAGTCATGTGTTTTGGCATTTGAACCGTCAAGACTTATAGAGACTCTTTTTACGCCGCTTTCTTTAATGCGTTTTGCAATTTTTTCGTCAACTAAAGTCCCGTTCGTTGCAAGCGCCACCCTTAAGCCTTTTTTTGTCGCATATTCGGCTATGTCGAAAATATCTTCCCTGTAAAGAGGCTCGCCTCCGGTTAAAATGAGTATCGGGCTGCTGAATTTGCATAAATCGTCTATTACGCTGAAACATTTTTCTGTAGAAAGTTCGTCTTCCTGCCTTTCCATCTGCGCTTCCGCCCTGCAGTGAACGCATTTAAGGTTGCATCTTGCGGTAAGTTCCCAAAAAACCAATCTCAGTTCGTTTTTTTTGGGCATTGCTCCGCCGTGCATCATGCCCGCCGGATGCCCGTGAGGATGAGACATATGGTTATTTTGCATCGCTTATCTCCTCTTCGGTCAAATAGCAGGCCGGATCCGGCGACCATAAATCGTCTTCTTTCGCCTCGGATCTTACCCTGAAATTTCCGTTGCAGATATCTAACCATTTACAAGTTTTACATTTTCCTTTTACATATTCTTTTTTGTTTTTTAGCTGTTTCATCAAAGGATTCGAAGTGTCCGTCCATATCTCGCTGAATTTTCTTTCCTTGATGTTTCCGAAAGAATAGTGTCTCCAGAACTGGTCTGCATAAACTTCGCCGTCCCAGCTGACGCATCCTATACCGACTCCGGAACTGTTTCCGCCGTTCATCTTAAGCAGACTCATAACGTTTGCGGCTTCTTCGGTTTTGCCTTCTTTTAAAAGTTTTAAATAAATATAAGGGCCGTCGGCATGGTTGTCAACCGTAAGAACTTCTTTCTGGTTGTCTCTGGAATAAACCTCTTTAGTCAGTTCAAGTATTGTATCTACAGTCTGTCTGGTTTCTTCATGAGTTAAGTCTTCTTCCATCAGCTTTGTTCCTCTTCCGGCATAAACAAGATGATAAAAACATATTCTTGGAATATTTTCTTCTTCCATGAGTTTAAAAATTCCGGGTATTTCCTCTGCATTTCTTTTGTTTATAGTAAATCTAAGTCCTACCTTAATGCCTGCTTCTTTAGCATAATTTATGCCCTCTATCGCTTCCCTGAAAGCGCCCTTTTTACCCCTGAACCTGTCGTGGACTGATTCTAATCCGTCCAGACTTACACCTACATATGATAATCCGACTTTTTTTAATTCTTTGGCGAGATCTCTCGTAATAAGCGTTCCGTTGGTCGAAATAACGGCTCTCATTCCTTTCGACTTTGCGTAAAAACACAAGTCTAAAAAATTGGGGTGCATTAAAGGTTCACCGCCTGAAAAAAGCATAACGGGAGAACCGAAAGCGGATATATCGTCTATAAAAGCTTTCCCCTGTTCAAGCGTAAGTTCGTTGTTATATTGCAGGTTTTTAGACTGGGAATAACAGTGTACGCAGTTTAAATTGCAAGTCCTTGTCATATTCCATACTATAACCGGTTTTTTATCTTCCGAAAACTGTAAAAGGTGTGAAGGAAGTTTGCTCGACATGCGCCCGTATCTGAGTGCATCCGAGGCATGAACCCCGCCGCAGTAAAGTTTTGAAATTCCTATCATTTATATCTTCTCCTTTAGTTTTTATTATTTTTTTTATAATAGTCTGCTATTCCGGCTACAAGCGAATCTATATTGACGTCTTTAGATATTATATCAGATTTTATGCCAAATCCCAACGCATATTCGGCAGTTTTGTTTCCTATACTTGCAAACTTAACGCCGGAAGAAACTACCTTTTGTAAAAGGCTTTCATCGATATCTTTTAAAGCGTTTGCAAAATTTTCTACGGTGGAATAGCTTGTAAAAGTAACCAGAATATTTTTAAAATCTAAATTATCCGGCAAACCTATATTTTTACCGGTTTTTTTTGGGGAAACGAAAACCTCTCTTATAGCTTCCTTAGACTCTTCCGGCACTACGGTTTCGTAAACGGGCAGATTTTCGACGTCTGCTCCTTTGGAAGCAAGAAATTCAGGAAGATCTTTATTGATTTTTAAAGCCTGCGGAAAAAGAATTTTTTTGCCTTTAATATCTGCGTCTTTTAAAGCATCGATTATTCCGGACTGGGAAGGCTCGGACGGAACGATATCGGGAATTATGCCGTATTTTAAAAGCTCCTCGGATGAAACTTTGCCTACCGAAATAATTTTTTTATCCGAAAGCGCCCTTGCGTCCATTCCTTTTGAAAAAAAACGGCCGAAGAATCCGGAAACAGCGTTTGCGCTGGTAAAAATCAGATAATCATAGTTTTTAATATTGCTTGCGGCTTTGCCTATTTTGGTTTCGTCTATATTTTTTCCTTCTTTTACTATTTTTATAAGCGGGAGGTTTATAACGAATGCACCTAGTTTTTTAAGTTTCCCCGACAGTGTTCCCGACTGTCCCTCGCCTCTCGTAACTATAACGCTTAAACCGCTTAACTGCCTCGTTTCGAACCAGTTAAGAGTATTTCTTAATTTTACCACGTTGCCCACTATTAATATCATAGGGCTTTTCAATCCTTTTTTTTCTACCTCTTCGGCTATAGTGCTTAAAGTGCCTACCGCAGCTTTCTGGTTTAAAGTAGTTCCTTCCTGAATAACCGCGCAGGGGGTATCTTTATCTTTACCCGCTTCTATTAAATTTTTAGTATTGGAAACTAAATTTTTATAACCCATTAATATGACGATAGTATCCGCTCCCGCCAATCCTTTCCAGTTTATCGTGCTTTTTTCCTTATGCTCCCCCTCATGTCCGGTAACGATGGCTACCGTAGAAGCATAATCCCTGTGGGTCAGCGGTATCCCCGCATAAGCCGGAACGGCAAACGAAGAAGAAATGCCGGGTATCACCTCAAACTCGATATTGTCTTTAAACAGCCTTTCGGCTTCTTCGCCGCCTCTTCCGAAAAGATAAGGGTCACCGCCTTTGAGCCTTAAAACGACGCTATTGTTTTTAGCTTTTTCGGCAAGAAGTTCGTTAATAGAATATTGAGGAAGAGTATGGTTTGAAGATCTTTTCCCTGCATAAATTATTTCGCATCCTTCTTTAGCATAAGATAAAATTTCCTCGGAAATAAGGCTGTCATAGACTATTACGTCTGCTTCGCCGAGAATTCTTTTGGTTTTAAGAGTAAGCAGTTCCGGATCTCCCGGTCCTGCACCGGCAAGATAAACCTTACCGGTTTTTTTAACTTTTTCGGTCTTCATATGATATTGCATTCCTTTTAAATTTAGTGTTTTATTATTAATGTTTTAATTTTTATTTCATAAATTATTTTTTCCGAGTATTCCTATAGCTCCTTTTTCGATAAGTCTTAAAGCCAAGCCGTTTCCGATATGTTCATAATCTTCTTTTTTGCCTTTAAATTCGTCTTCCAAATATTCCCCTAAGGTATTTGAAACAAAACCTTTTATGTAAATTTCTCCGTCTTTAACGTAAGCATATGCGCCTACAGGTGAAGCGCATCCGCAGTCCAAAGCCCTTATGCACGCCCTTTCCGCAAAAACAGTTTTAAACGTATCTTCGTCGTTTAAAGGTTGAATGACTTCTTTAATATCATTTCTGTCCGTCTTGTATTCTATTGCGATTACCCCCTGTCCGCACTGGGGTATATATACCGAAGGGTCCAAAAACGCGTCTATATAAGACTGAAGATTAAGCCTGACTAATCCTGAAGATGATAAAACTATCGCATCGAAAAAACCTTTTTTTACTTTTTCGAGTCTCGTATCTATATTGCCCCTTAAGGGTTCAAATATAAGCCCTTCTGAATATCTGTCCAAAAGAAACCGCCTTCTTAAACTTGAAGTGCCTACGATTGCGCCTTTTTTTAAAAGTTCCTTCAAATCTTTTATATAGCCGATAGTCTTAGTTTTCGGCTTTTCTTTAAGTATTATGCAGTCGCTCGGATCGTCTCTTTTAAGGGTTACGCCTATTTCCAAGCCTTCAGGTATCACTTGCGGCACGTCTTTTAAACTGTGAACGGCAATGTCGATACTTCCGCCGAAAAGAGCTTCTTCTATTTCTTTGACGAACAAACCTTTTCCGCCAAAACTGCTTAGCGATGCGTTTAAAATTTTATCTCCTGTTGTTTTTACAGTTATAATTTCGACGCTTATATTCTCATTTAAACTTTTGTAATACGATTCCAGTGTGCTTTTAACGAGATTTGCCTGATATAAAGCCAGCTTGCTTCCTCTTGTTCCTAATTTAATTTTCAAAATTCGCCTTTTTATTTTACAAGTTTTATTTTAGTATCGTTATATTCCGATTCTGCCGCCGTTTCCGATACCGGTTCCGAAATATGTTTTTTAGAAACTTCGGAACAATCTTCCGCATCTAAGTTAAAAAGGGCCTTGACGGTTTTAATAGAATTTATACCGTCGAGATTTAAAGACGACTTTTTAATCAGCATGGTAGGCTCGTGAAGCAGTTTGTTGGTTAAAGAATTGACTACTATATCTTTTTCTTTTTCGTCGGCTATATATCTCGACAGTTCCGATTCAAGCAGATTTTTAATTTTATTTCTTAAAGATATTATAACCGGAACTGCATTCAAAGACTCTTTCCAGTTCATAAACTCGCCTACCGCGGCATTTATCAAATCTATAGCCGCATCGGCTTCACGCTTTCTAATTTCGATATTGTTTTCGACCATTTTTCCGATGTCGTCGATGTCGAATAAATAAACGTTTGGTATTTTATTTATTTCGGGGTCTATGTTTCTCGGCATAGAAATATCTATTAAAAATAAAGGTTTCTGTTTGCGCATTTTTATAACCGACACGATATCTTCATACTTTAATATATAATCTTCCGAACCGGTCGAACATAAAACGATATCGGAATTCGGCAAGTTTTTATAATATTCGGAAAAATCTATAACCTTTAAATACGATTTTTCCTTATCTTCAAAAGATTCTTCGATGAACCTGCGCGCTTTTTCTGCAGTTCTGTTTGCTATATTTATGTTTTTTACGCCGTATTTTATAAAATGTTTTACGGTAAGCTTGCCCATTTCGCCGGCACCCAGAAGAAGTACTTTTTTATCTTCCAAACCGTTAAAAATTTTGCGCGACAGTTCCACGGCGGCATAACTGACCGACACGGCAGAAGACGCTATTTTAGTTTCGGTTCTGACCGTTTTTGCGCAGTTAAAAGCTTTATGGAACAGTTTATTTAAAAACTGTCCGCTGGTATTAAACTTACAAGCCTCATTATAAGATCCTTTTAACTGTCCGAGTATCTGCGGTTCGCCTATTATCATGGAGTCTAAACTCGACGCTACCGTAAAAAGATGTCTTACTGCATCTTCGTTAAAATACATATATAAAATTTTTTCCTTTTCCAAATCGTCAAAAAAATATTTTGCGATGTAATTTTTAATCGCATGTCCGCCTTTTCCCTGAGTCCAGTAAGAAAGACTCATTATAAATTCGGATCTGTTGCATGTCGTAAGAACGGCTATTTCTTTTATAAGCTGTCTGCCGGCTTCATCTTTAAGTTCAAGCAGTTTTTCGGTAAATTCCAGCCTTAGTTCCGGCGTGAGAAGTTTTTTTGAAACCGTCTCTCTTTCGTTTATAGTTGATGTCTTATGATTTAACCCTATAATTAAAATATCCATAAAATTTATTATACTATAATATTATAAATACTGGGACAGAATTCAATTTCGTCCCCGTTACAAATTAATCTATTCAAATCCGTGAAAAGCCGGAAAAAAATAAAAAGAAAAACCTAAACTTGCCAATATAAGCAGAAAACCTATAATACCGAATACTGCCGCCCTTTTTCCCCTTAAGCCTTTTGCCATTCTTTCATGAAGCAAAACGGCATAAATAAACCATGTTATCAAAGACATAATTTCAATAGGCTTAAAGACTAAAAATGTTTTAAACAATGAACTGGACAGATAAATTCCCATAACGATTCCGATAGTTATAAACGGAAAACCTACTTTTAAACAAATATAGTTTATATTATCCAGAAGTTCCAAGTTGTAGCCGCCGCTTAAATGCATTTCTAATATTTTCAAATTCTTTTTACTTTTTATTTTTCTTTCCTGCAAAATATATATTAAAGAAACTATAAAAGCAAGGGCAAAAAGGGAATCGCCTATCAATATCAGCAATATATGGGTAAGAAGAATAATTCTGTCCGTATTTTCCATAACGGGCATTATGTGTATATGCGGAACAAAAAAAGCTATTATCAAATTTAAAGCAACTAAGGGAGTAATATATTGCAGAATGTATTCAACTTTATAAAAAAAGCCGAATATCACCACTACCAACATCAAAATCCATGCATTGAAAAAAACGAATCTGTCAATATGAACGGGCACCGCAAAACCTTTAATGCCCAAAAATGTAAAGAAAATTACTGTCTGACATATGAAACCGGCGTAAATTAAATATATAAAAAATCTATAATATTTTTTGTTTTTAAACGCAAAAACGATATAAGAAAAAATATATAGAATTAAAGGAATTAGATAAAGTTCTTTAAGCATTATGTTTATGCCCTCTTAATAAAATTGCTTATAAAGAGGCTTGCCTCCGAAAATCGCTTATCCTTTATAAGCTCGAAAAGATCCGAATTGATTAATTCTTCGAAAAGTTCCTGATTTTTGCTCTGAGGATATTTTTTTAATTTAATCTCTTTTCTTATAAAACCTAATATCTTAACGTATGTATCGTATTCTTCCCCGTAAACTTTTTCTAAATCTTCCCTGATTTTTCTGGCAAGTCTCGGACTGTGACCGCTAGTAAAAATAGCTATATCGAACTCGCCCCTCGAAACAAGCGCAGGAAGAGTAAAAGTACAAAAATCCGGCTTATCGGCGACGTTTATTAAAATATTTTTTTTAACGCATCTTTCATAAAGTTTTTTTTCCATCCTGGAATTTTCTTCTCCTGCCGATACAGCGCAAAATACGGCAAAAAAGCCTTTCTCATCCCCTGATTCATATATTCTTTCAATAATTTTTAAGGCATTTTGATCGGCAAGTTTTTTAATTTCTTCCGATATTTCGGGAGCTATAACCGTTATATCGGATCCGCGCTCGTAAAGCCTTTCGACTTTTCTCGAAGCGACCGAACCGCCGCCTACCACGAGAACTTTTTTACCTTCAATATTAAGGTTGACCGGATAATATTTCATCAATTTTCACCGAAAACTATAGCCGAAAAAATAAGGATTTCGGCGCCTTGCTTATATGCCTCGGGAGGAAGACCGGCTTTCATGGAAACTGCCTCCAGAAACTGCCGCCTGTCCATACCGTTTTCGGTTGCTACTTGCGGAAGCAGAACTCCGTGACGTCCGTTTTTTATAATATATAGTCCGTGTTTACCTATTTCTATTTTTTCAAAGTCGTCAATTTTTTGCAGGGGTGTCAAAACGGATATTTCTATCTTTACGTTTTTAAGTTCGTCAACATCGAGCGGCATAAATCTCGGATCGCTGAAAGCCGCCTCTTTTGCCATGTTATAAACGTTTTGATAAACCGGAATATTAAAATTAAAATTGCCTATGCATCCCCTTAACTGCTCTCCTTTTGTTTTTAGAGTAACAAATACGCCAGCGTCCGCTTTAAGGTTATCCGTCAGGGAAGAAATCAAATCTTTCGAGTTAATATATAAATCTCTGCTGCGGTTAAAACTGTCCTCTATCGATTTTCTGGCTATTTTCAACAAAACGGCTTTCTCGTTTTCCGTTAAATCGTAATTTTTCATGTTTGTCGCCTCTAACAATTTTTAATTTTATAAGACCATTCTATATCAACGCACTGTTTCAACATAGCCCAGACACTGCAGTATTTATCTTTAGAAAGTTCTATAGACCTTTGAACCGCCTGTTCGTCGATATTTTCGCCGTTAAATTCATAAACTATAGATATTTTGGTAAAAACTCTCGGATGAGTATCTGCTCTTTCGCCTGTCACGTTGACCTTAAAATCGGTTATGATCTGCTTTTTTTTCTTTAGAATGGATATTATATCCATAGAACTGCATCCTGCAAGGCTTACCATAATCAAGTCGGTAGGTCTTATTCCTGCCTCGTCGCCTCCCGTATCTTTAGACGTATCCAATAATATAGAATAGTTTTCGTTATGTTCGGAAACCGCTTTAAACTGCAAATTTTTCAGATATTCTAATTTTATTCCCATAATGCCTCCTTCCCTTCCATTTTGTGGCAGTGCCGGAATTCAATTCCGGCACTGTATTATATAAATTCATCCTTTATGTCTCTTTCCAAAAGTTTGATTATGGCGTCGGAAGGCTTCAAACCTTCGTAAAGAATGGAGTAAACCACTTCGGTAATCGGCATATAAATTTTTTTTTCTTTAGCTATATTATGTACCGATTTTGTAGTCGCGACCCCTTCTGCAACCATCTTCATTCCGTTTAAAATCGAATCTATATTTTCCCCTCTGCCTATCCTTAAGCCTACCGTTCTGTTTCTGCTTAAGTCTGAAGCGGCGGTAAGCATCAAATCGCCTATACCGGAAAGTCCGGTAAAAGTTTGGCTATACGCCCCCATAGCCACGCCGAATCTCGTCATTTCGACGATGCCGCGGGTTAAAAGAGCCGCTCTTGCATTGTTGCCCAGTCCAAGCCCGTCGGAAACTCCGGCTGCAATAGATATTACGTTTTTAAGGGATCCTCCGAGTTCCACCCCTTTAACGTCGTTTAAAGTATATACTCTAAAGTTTACCGCACTTTTAAAAAAAGATTTTATTTCGTTTAAAATTTCATCGTTTTGCGATGCAATACATACTGCGGTAGGCAGATATCTTGAGACTTCCGCGGCAAAACTCGGACCGCTTAATACGGCATATCTTTTAAACATTTTTTCGCCGAACACGCTTTTAAAAACTTCGCTCGGCAAATTCATAGACTCGTCTCCCAGCCCTTTAGCCGTATTTAAAAATATATAAGAGCCGAAATCGAATTTATCTTCGTTTTTTTTTATATCTAAAAGTGTATTCTTAAGTGCCTTGGACGGAACGGTTAAAAATATAATTTTACAATTTTTAAAGACGGTTTCGTAATCGCCGGTTACCGTTATGTTTTCGCCCAGTCTGACATCTTTTAGATAATAATCGTTATATCTTTTTAATTTTAGTTCTTCGGCGAACTCTTTACTTCTGCATTTTAAATAAACTTCGTCCGCAAATTTTGAAAAATTAACGGCTAAAGCCGTTCCAAAACTTCCTGAACCGATAATTCCTACGGTTTTATTCATAATCTTCCGTCATATCGTTTGACGATATTACAGCACTGACGACTCTTTCGTTTTCGTCTAAATTAACCAATTTAACGCCCATAGTATTTCTTCCTATGCTTCTTAAATTAGACTCGTTAATCCTTATAATTTTACCGTTGGAGGTTATTAATATTATATCGTTGTCTCCTGAAGCTTTAAGTACGGATACCACGAATCCGTTTCTCGTTCCGGTTTTAACGGCTATTATACCCTTGCCTCCCCTGCTCTGTTTCCTGAATTCGGTCATGATCGTTTTTTTGCCGTAACCTTTTTCGGTAATAGAAACAAGATAATCATTTTCCGAAGAAAGCACGTCCATAGACACTACTTCGTCGTTTTTAGAAAGTGCTATGCCTCTTACTCCCATGGCTCCCCTTCCAAGCGTTCTGAAATTATCCACATCCGCGCAAAGAGATTTTCCGTTTTTCGTGGCAATCACGACAAGCTGATTTTTTAAAGCATTGTCCACTATGCGCGTGCTTATAACTTCGTCGCCTTCTTTAAGCTTTATAGCTATTAAACCGTTTTTTCTTATATTTGAAAATTTATCCAAAGACGTTTTTATTATCTGCCCTTTTTTAGTAGCAATAAAGATAGAGTAATTAACGTCGAAACTTTTAATAGGTAGCACCGACGAAACGGTTTCTTTTTCTTTTAAGTTAAGAAGATTTACTATCGGCTTGCCTTTTGAGGTCTTAAGGGTTTCCGGTATAGAGTAAACGTTTAATTTATAAGCGTTTCCAAAATTGGAAATAAAAAGAATATTATCATGGGTGTTTGCGCAAAAGGAATTTGCCACAAAATCTTCCTCTTTGGATTTTATACCCGTCTGTCCTTTGCCTCCCCTGTTTTGCGCTTTAAAAGTAGAAAGTTTGGTTCTTTTAATGTAACCGTTTTCGGTCATCATTACGATCATTGCTTCATTGGGAATTAGGTCTATAAGTTCGGTTTCGTTTTCTTCCGGCACTATTTCGGTCTTTCTTTCATCGCCGAATTTCTCCCTTATAATCTTAAGCTCTTCTTTTATGACGTCTTTTATAAGTTTTTCGCTGGCAAGCAGTTCCCTTAATTTTTTTACTTTATCCAATATTTCTTCATATTCTTTAATTATATGCTCGCGTTCAAGATTGGTGATTTTCTCCAATTTTAAGTCGAGTACCGCTCGCGCCTGAATTTCTGAAAAACTGTATTTCTGCATAAGACGTTCTTTAGCGGCTGAAGGGGATTCCGAAGTTTTAATGAGTTCTATAACTTCGTCTATATTTTGCGCTACGACCTTAAAAGCCTCCAAGATATGAAGACGGGCTTCGGCTTTTTTCAGTTCGAATATCGTTCTTTTCGTTACGACTTCTTTTCTGAAATCTACGAAAAGAGCCAGCATATCCTTTATATTCAAAATTTTAGGCTGATTATTTACTATAGCAAGAAAAATTACTCCGAAAGTTTCTTCAAGCTGAGTGTGTTTAAACAGATTATTCATTACTACGGTTTCGTTTGCGTCTCTTTTCAGCTCTATAACCACCCTCATGCCTTCCCTGTCCGATTCGTCGCGAAGGTCGGATATTCCTTCTATCTTTTTTTCCTTGACTAATTCCGCTATACGCTCAAGTATTTTAGACTTGTTGACCTGATAAGGTATCTCGGTAATAATTATTTTTGCTTTTTCGAAATGGTGTTTTGCCCTTACTTTAACGAGTCCTCTTCCGGTATTAAAATAATTATTTATTCCGGAGTAACCGTAAATAATGCCTCCGGTAGGAAAATCCGGCCCTTTAATTATCTGCATAATATCGTCTATAGCGCATTCAGGATTATCTATATAATAAAGAACCGCATCTACGGCTTCCGTCAGGTTATGCGGAGGTATATTTGAAGACATTCCTACCGCTATGCCGGAAGAACCGTTGACTAAAAGATTCGGAAATTTAGCCGGTAAAACCGCAGGTTCCTGTAAAGAACCGTCATAGTTCGGAGTAAAATCTACGGTTTCAAAATCAATATCGTCGAGCAGGAAAGAAGAAAGTTTAGTCATCCTTATTTCGGTATATCTCATAGCAGCGGGCGGATCGCCGTCTATAGAGCCGAAATTTCCCTGTCCGTCAACGAGAGGATATCTTAAAGAAAAATCCTGCGCCATCCTAACCGTTGCATCGTAAACCGCCGAATCACCGTGAGGATGATATTTACCTATAACGTCTCCGACGATTCTTGCAGATTTTTTATACGGTTTGTTAAAATCGTTGCCTATTTCGTTCATCGCAAAAAGGATTCTTCTGTGAACAGGCTTTAATCCGTCTTTTACTTCGGGAAGCGCCCTGCCTATAATAACGCTCATCGCATAATCTAAATAGGACTGCCTCATCTCGTCTTCGATGTTAATGTTGATAATGCTTGTCTGCTCCAAAATTTTTCTCCTTTGTATTTATTATTTTAAATACGGGGACAGAATTCAATTCTGTCCCCGTCGCAAATTGATTATCCGCCGATCGCGTTCATAAAATCGTTTGCCGATGACATGTCTCCTTTTTTTTCCGCTTTTTCGTTAAAGTTATGCTTAAAATGTTTTAATTTAACGATATTAGAAATTTTTTCGAAAACAATCTCGTCGTCTTTTTCTTTCAAAATATCTTTGATATTATACTCATTGTCGTAAAAGAGGCATAGCCTCATATTGCCGGATGCAGTAAGCCTGAGCCTGTTGCAGTCTCCGCAAAAATGCTCCGACATAGGACTTATAAAACCTATAGCCGCTTGATTGTCGTCGAAACCAAACACCCTGCTTACCCCGTCGTAAAAGCTTAATTTATTATCGTTAACATTTTCGTCCAATGCTTTATCGTCGTTATTATTATATTTTATTTTAGATTTTTTAGGATTAAAATTATCAAATTTTAATTTTATTTTTTCTTCTATTTCTTGCGAAGATACTGCATCCGCTATGTTTCCTCCGATAGGCATATACTCTATAAATCTTAAATCGAGTTCAAATTGTCTTGCAAAATTTACGAAATCTATAATTTCGTCGTCGTTGATTCCTCTTATTAAAACGGTATTGATTTTAAGTGGATTATAGCCGATTGTTTTTGCGAGCTCTATGTTCTTCAAAACTGTTTCAAGACTTCCCGTTCTGGTAATTCTTTTAAATTTTTCTTTATTTAATGAATCTAAGCTTACGTTGATTCTCTTTAATCCTGCATCGAATAGACTTTGGGCATATTTATCTAATAGAATTCCGTTAGTGGTCATAGAAATATCGCTTATATCTTTTATTTCAGAAAGCTTTTGCACAAAATCCGTTAAGCCTTTTCTTGCTAAAGGTTCTCCTCCGGTAATCCTGACTTTGTTTACGCCGTGCCTTGAAAGAATGCGCACTAACCTTAAGATATCTTCATATGAAATAATATCTTCGTGATTCATAAGGGAAACGCCGGATGCGGGCATGCAGTAAACGCATCTTAAATTACACCTGTCGGTAACGCTTATTCTGAGATAAGTTAATCTTCTGCCGTATCCGTCGACTAAATTATTCAATTTATCCATTAATATGCTTTATAAAATTTTTCCGCACTAATAAAATAAGCCAAAAAACGACTGCGGGTTTTTAATCTTTTTCTTCTTTACGGTTTCGGTAGGTTCGGTCCCTTTAATATATGGCATAAGCACCGGATCTTTATAGCTCGAATCCGCTATTAAACCGGTATGCGGATTAATTTCCGCAAAAACTATTCCTTTAGGTATAGAAAATGAATGCGGCGGATAAATAAGAAGCGCCTTGGACATATAAGCGTTCCATATAGGCGCCGCGGTTATAGCCCCTACCATAAACCTGCCCATAGAGTGAAAATCGTCCAAACCTGTCCAAACACCGGTAACTAATGAAGAAGTATATCCCATAAATACACCGTCCCTATACTGGCTTGAAGAGCCGGTCTTGCCTGCTACGTAAGGCGTAATTTTTCTGATAGTAGAAATGGTAACTCCGGTTCCGTTGGTTATAACCCTTTCCAGCATATTAGTCAGCACATAGGCTACCTGGGGAGACAAAACTTGTTTGCATTTCGGGTTATAACTATAAAGCTCTTTTCCGCCAGGAGTCAATATTCTAATTATAAAAACCGGCTTGCATTCTTTGCCTCCGTTTGCAAACGACGTATAAGCATCCGTTAAGTCTATCAGGCGGACGCTTGAAGAGCCGAGAGCCATAGTTAAATTTCTGACTACGTGATGAATACCCATTTCGTTTGCAAGATGCGCAACTTTGTCTATTCCTACTTTTTTAAGCAGTTTTACAGCAACAACATCTATAGAATGGGCAAGCCCGATAAGAAGGGTCGTGGGGCCTGTAAATCTTCTCGAAAAATTGTGCGGTTTATAATATTTTCCTGGTACTCCGGTAGGATATATTACCGGAGTATTATTTATAATAGATGACGGCGTGTATCCTTCCGTAAGAGCTTCGGCATAGACTATAGGTTTAAACGCAGAACCTGTCTGTCTTTTTGCATAAAGAGCCCTGTTGAATTGAGTTTGTCGAAAACTTATTCCTCCGACCATTGCCCTGACATAACCGTTTTTAGGATCCAAAGAAACCAATGCACCTTCTATAACGTCTTTTTCTTCTAAGGAAAACACCGGTATATGGCTTTTATTCCAGCCGTCAAATTTGACGAGTATTTCATATCCTGGTTTTAAAGCCTGATTAACGTTATTAATAGTTCTGTATGCAAAATATACATAGCGTTGAAAGTGAGATGCCCATCTCATATTTGAAACGGGAAGTATTCCTTTAAATTTTCCTACCGCTACATAGGCAGCCTGGCCGTTTTTGGAAATCGAAGTAACGAAACCTTTATATAAACCGCCTTCATATAAATAATCGATCCGGTTTTTTGCGTCTTTTATTTTACTAAGCATTTCGCCGTAAGAATATTTATGTAAAGGTCCTGTATAACCGTATTCGTGGGAAAGTTTGGTTAAACCGTCTTTAACGGCTTTATCCGCATACATCTGCGCCCGCGCGCTTAATGCCGCGTATATTTTTAAGCCTCCTTCTTTATAAACCGCTTTGCCGTATTTGCTTATAATTTGCTGTTTAATAAAAGCAAGATAATAAGGGGCTACGCCGTAATATTGAAAAAAGTTCCTGAAAACAAGTTTAGTGTTATATGCCTTTTCAGCCTGAGCTTTTGTTATAAAACCGTCGTTTGCCATCTGGAACAAAACATATTTCTGCCTTCTTTTGGCATCTTTATAGTGTACATAAGGATCCAAAAAAGACGGTGCCTGCGGCAATCCGCCGAGCATAGCTGCTTCGGGAAGAGTAAGTTTCCATACCGGCACCCCGAAGTATGTAAGCGAAGCCGCCTGTATTCCATATGCATTATTGCCGAGATAAATCTGGTTAAGATAAATATTTAATATTTGATTTTTAGATAAATTATCGGCAACCCTGTATGCTAAAATTGCTTCCCTCAGCTTCCAAATATAAGTTCTTTGATAAGGCAGCAAAATAGTTTTTGCTACCTGCTGGGTTATAGTAGAGCCGCCCTCTACTATATGCCCCTCAAAAAGATTGACGAAAAAAGCTCTTGCTATTGCTTTATAATCAAGCGGTCCCTGATTATAAAAATTTTTGTCTTCCGCCGCTAAAAAAGCCTCCCTTACCTGCAAAGGAATATCCGAAAAAGGAACTACCTCCCTGTTGACGGAACCCAGATAGCCTACTAATTTTCCGCTTGAAGAATATACGTAATTTACTTCCTGCGGATGATAGTCTTTTAAATTAGTAATACTGGGCACCGTAGAGGCAAGAAGAAAATATAGCACGGTCAGAGTAATTAAAGGAGCAAAAATTATTATCAGTACAGCCGAAATAATTATCTTAGTTAATTTTTTTTTCTTGGTTTTTGGTTTGCCGGAATTACTTCCTTTCGTTTTTTTATCGTCTTTAGTTTTCATAAAATATTTTATAAATTTATTTAATTCCGCAATAAATTTACGGACATTTTTATATTATACAATATTAATTTTAAGTTTGAAAGTTTGAAACAGATTTACTTAAAATGCTTGTATCATTCAAGGGTAATAGAGGAGGATCTGCTTTTATCTTTTGCGCTTTTTGAACCCTTAAGCAGGAAAATAACCGGTATAGAAACGGCAAAACATACCGCCATAAATATAAAAGCTAAATTAAACGCAATCATCGTAGATTGCTGTGTAACCATACCGTTAATTAAGGCAAGAACTTTTTTTACCGGAGGGTAAAATGCGGCGGAATGAGTAATTTGCGCTGCTCTCCTTAAAGATAACATAGTCTTCGTATTATCGCTTACGTTTTGAACAAGAACGGAATGCGCCATCTGGGTGTTATTATCTATCATTGTCGCCAGCACGGCGATACCTATAGAACCGGCAACCTGCCTTATCAAATTAAACAAACCGGCGCCGTCTATTTTATATTTATTTTCAAGCGTAATTAAGGATGATGTCATAAGGGAAACTATAATGAGTCCGAAACCCAAACCTTGCGTAAACTGAGGCCAAAAAACGTCCCAAAACCCCATATTAAGACTCATCGAACCTATTTGAATAGAAGATATGATGGATAAAATAAATCCTATAAAAACTAAAATTTTCGGGCCTACTTTATTAAACAGTCTGCCTGTAAGCGGCATGCTTATAACCATTGCAAGACCCCTCGACATTATAGCAATACCTGCATCGTATGCCGAATAACCCATTATTTTCTGTAAAAACATCGGCAAAAGAAACAGGCTTCCGAATATTCCTAGACTGAAAACCATAGATAAAAAAGAATTAGCCGATAAATTAATATCTTTTAAAACTTTGATATTAACCGCTGGGTTTTCGACTATAAGTTCCGTCACGACGAAAAGTATCGAGGCAACTACCGATATAATAGTTAAATTCACTATATAGCTTGAAGAAAACCAGTTTTTATACTGTCCGTCCGTTAAGACAATCTGCATTGCTCCGAGTCCTACGGTTAAAAAAATTATGCCGAGCAAGTCCACCTTACCTTTTATTCTTTGCATTAGAGGGTGATCTTCGATTATCATGTATATAAGTATTAGATTTAAAAGACCTATGGGAAGATTAACGTAAAATACCCACGGCCAAGAATAGTTGGTTACGATCCAGCCGCCGATATAGGGGCCTATTGCAGGCCCTAAGACTATAGCAAGACTGAATATAGCCATAGCTTTGCCCTGTTCTTTTTTTTCAAAATTTTCGGCAAGATATGTTTGGGAAAGAGGTATAAGCGCGCCGCCTCCAACCCCCTGAAGCAGCCGAAAAAGAACTATAGAGTCTAAGTTCCAGGAAAGCCCGCATAAAACCGAGCTCACTGTAAACAAAAAAACGGACGATAAATAGTAATTTTTTCTGCCGAAACGCGAACTGAAAAAACTTACCAAAGGCATTAAAATAACGCCGGAAAGCATATAGCCGGTTACAACCCATGTAATCTGCTCTATCGAGGCATCCATCGCGCCCTGTATATAAGGCAGGGCAACGTTTACTACGCTCATGTCCATACTGTAAAGCGTCGTGCTTGGAATAACCGCTAAAACTATTAACCATTTATTTTTTAAGTCCATGATTATTTCAATTTATTTCTCTATTTTTACAAAAGGTTCTACAGATAATCCGGGGTATAGCGGCGTATTAGAATAAAACTTTTTGTTTAAATTAATTTTTACAGGAACTCTCTGTACTACTTTTATATAATTTCCCGTCGCATTTTCCGGCGGAAGAAGACTGAAAACCGAACCCGTCCCCGATTGAAAACTTGAAACAGTTCCGTGAAAAGTAACGCCCGGATATGCATCGACGGTTATAATAACCGGCGCGCCTATTTTTATATTGTCCACGTCCGACTCTTTAAAATTAGCCACTATCCAGACTTTGCGAAGATTGACTACATTAAGGTAAGGAATACCCGGCATAACGTAGCTTCCGACGTTTACGTTCTTTTTTGTAACATATCCGTTGCACGGCGCATAAACTACTGTTCTGCGAAGATTAATTTTTGCTATTTTATATGCTGCGCGTGACGTTTTAGCATAAAACATCCTTGATTTTAAAGCAGTTCCTAATTCTGCAATGCTCGCTGCTATCTGTGTAAGGCTTGCTCTGTCTGCACCTACTTTAGCCGCCGCCATTTTGTATTTGGTAGCCATTTCGTCAAACATAAGCTTTGAGGCTGCTTTTCCTTCATAAAGATTTTTATATCTTATATAGTTTTGACGGTCTAATTTTTCTAAAGCCTTATCTGCTTTCAGCTTATATCTTGCTTTTGCCAAAGCGCTTTTCTGAACCAAGATAGACATGTATATCTGTTTTATCTGTTTTTTGCTGCCTTTAAATCCGGCAAGCGCCCTGTTTACTTCTTGAATGTAATCCGACTGGTCTATTTTGAACAGCGGTTGTCCTTTTTTTACAAACTGATTTTCTTTAACGTATACACTCACGACTTTACCTTTTACCTGAGGTGCAATAGGCACTATTGCACTGCTTCCGTTCACAAAGGCATCGCTTGTCGTAACGTGGGATAATGAAAATTCGATATTATGAAGTTCTAAAATTGTCCCTATTATTAAAACTGCGATTATTGCAATTAAAACGTATTTCTTTTTTATTCTGCTTTTTTTACCGTTTCCGTTTCCGCCGGTTTTTTTATCGGCGGCTAATTTATCTGCAGCATCGGTATTTACTTCGTTTTCATTCGTTTTATTCTCCATAAACGTTCCTCCCTATGTCTCTTTGAAGCTTAGCTAAATATATATCGTATCCGTAAAGCGCATCGTAATAGTTCAATTCGGCATGTTTTAAATAAGTTTCTGCATCCAAAACTTCGGTTGACGTGGTAGTTTCTTCTATATATTGCAGATTTGTAATTTTAAGATTTTCTTTTGCCTGTTTTACCGACAATTTTGCGGCTTTAATATTTTGAAAAGCCGTCCGAAGATTTAATAAATCGCTCTTCACTTCAAGTCTTACATCGTTTATATAGGATTTAAGACTGTATTTTAATGCTGTTTTTTCATGGTTTTCTTTTTGAAAATTATCCGATGTTTTAAACCAGTTAAACAGCGTCCAAGTGGCGCTTAGACCAATTATTTTATTTTCCTGGTTATTAAAAGCGTTGTTTTCTGCAAGCCAATTTTGTCCTGATTGCGAATATGCCGCAAACGCAGATATTTGCGGATAATATCTGCTGTCTGCTATTTTTTCTTTCAGATTTGCCTGTCTAATTTTAAACCTGAAAATCTTCAATCCAGGCCTGTGCTTTAAAGCATAAACAAAAAGAGAACCTAATCTGTATTTTTTAAAATTAACATAGCTTATATTTTTAAATTTGTCATTTGCGTTTATGTTTTGATTTAGAACCGTGTTAAAATTAGAAATTGCAATATTTAATGCGGTCTTAGACGATGTTTCATACTGAACTGCATCGGCAAGTGCGACTTCAGATTTAAGCAGGTCGTTATATGGAATTACACCCTGTTTATAAAGTAATTTTGCCTGTTCTTCGTGAGATTTTAAAGATTTTGCCTGTTCGACTGCTACTTTTAACTGTTCTTTTGCTCTTAAAACATTAAAATAAGCCATCTTTACGCTTTCTATAACGTTTAAAACCGCTTCCTCTTTCTGGACATTAGATATATTAATTCCTATTTTTGCAAGCTCCCTTTTATCGAGAAGCGCAAAGCCAGTAAAAATCGGCTGGGTTATTTCGAGACTCCAGTTAAAATTAGTGTCGGAATTCATGTATATGCGCGGAGGAAAAAACATATAGCCGCTTTTCGCTCCTGAGGTATTAAAAGTAGGAATAGGTAAGGGCTGAGTTTGAAGATAAGGCTGATATTCCATTCTCGTAGCGTTGTAGTTAAATGAAAGTTTCGGCAGCATTCCGGCAGTAGCAGCGTTAAAGTTTGCCTGCGCGGCTTTAACCCTTTGAACCGCGCTTTTGATTAAATCGTTGTTTTTCAGCGCCTGTCTGACTGCCTTATTTACGGTATATTCTTCAAAAAAAGTTTTTTTGTTTGTTTTAGCGTAAACGTTTAGAGGCAATATAAGGGTTATTGTATAAAAAATAATTAATAAAGAAACTGACGCAATTATCGCAATTATATTGTTTTTCATTTCAATTTTATTTATACATTTTATTTCGCTTTTTTTATTAGCAGAATCAAATTTTTTAGAAATTCGTTTTCGTAGTTAAGGCTGTAATTCATCCATGTGCCTTTTCGCCTTGTTTTAACAAGACCAGATTTTCTAAGTATGCCCAGATGAAAAGAAAGATTTGGCTGAGATATTTTAAAAATTTCCTGAAATTTACAGACGCACATTTCCCCGTTATCTATTAACATACTTATAACTTCAAGCCTAATATTATCCGATAAAGCATAAAAAATATCCCTTAAATTATCTAAGGATGAATTATATTCATTAAATTCTTCGCTTTCGATTAAGTCTTCAGATAAACCCATTTTCATTTATTGTTAAACATATTAAGTTTTGTAATTTAAAACGCCGCAAAGTTTACGGCGTTTATCTATTTTATCTATCTGTTTAAAAGGTATTTCAACAGCATCAAGAGCCTTTTTTCTGATTTTTTGCTGCTTTTTCCATTGCCTGTTTTATTTCTTCCTTATCGATATTGCCTTCTATTTCGATAGAAAGGCTTCCAAAATCCCCTTCTTTTAAAGAAATAGATTTTATTTTAGCTTTTTGAGAGTCGCTAAGGCAGTCGCATTTTCCGGTGCTGCAATTTTCTATGCTTTTTTCCATATCGCTTTTTGTTACTTCTTCGGCGTTTAGCTCGACAAGCACGCCGTTTTCAAGATTTTTTATATCCACTACCGCTTCTCTTGGGGTATTTTTTTTAGCTTTTCCCGACCCGCATCCGCAGGAACCAATGTTGTTTCCGGACATTTATGCCTCCTTTTTCTACATTAAATTTAATAAAAATTAAATAATAAATTTTTGGTTAAACAAAAATTATTTAATCATGCATGATTAAAATATTTACTGTCATGTTATATTTAAGTATATAAAAAATTTTTTATATAGTCAAGCTGAATATAAAAAAAATTTTATATTTGATTTTATGTTATAATTTTTAGTATATGTTTTTAGTTTTGACAAAAAGAACAGTTTAAATGCTGAAATTATTTAAAATCATCAGCGTTTATTTAATTTTCTAAAAACTGTTAAAAAATAAAAGGAGAAAGAATTATGCCTTATAAAGCAGACACAGTAGCTTTTTCGGGACTTTTGCAGTGGGAGGCAGTCGAAAAGCTAATTGAAGACGTAAAAAATTCCGGTTCGCAATGGCATTACGTCTATACCCAAACGGACGAAGAAAAGGGCGAAATGGATGCCGGGGAGGCAGCCGGATTTTTAAAGGAAAGGATGAACGAAATAAAAAATCTGGACAAGATTTGCGGATGGTTTTACGTCCATACCAAAGAAGAACCGTCTATAATAAAAATTTACCATCCGAGAATGTCCGGCGGCGGCTGTTCTTTAACGACGCCACCGCCATGGATTATCGTTTCCAAGGAAAAACCGGAAGATATAGCGGACCTGGAATCTTACAAGCCCGTAATAAAACCTGCAAAGAAAGGTCTGTTTAAGCGTATAGCAACTATATCACGGAAATGAAATCCGCTTAAATTTTTATTTTATTTGATATAATTATAAAGAAGGCAATTAACTTTTGTAATGATAAATGCATTTGTTTTTTTAAGATATGATTTATTATGTATATAATAATAAATGAGATAAGTTCCTATGATTTATAACAAGGTAAGATTGAACGAAAACGAGGTTAAAATCATAAAACATTTTACGAATCTTATATTTACAGATCCTTCGCTATATATATTCGGCTCAAGGGCTGATTTATCGCAGAAAGGAGGTGATATTGATATTTATATAGAAACAAGCGACGACGCTTTAGAAATTTTCAATAAAAAAATTAATTTTTTAACCGAACTTACAAAAAAACTCGGAGAACAAAAAATAGACGTTATTATAAAAGGGAAAAATTCAAAAGATAAAGATATCTTTAATATCGCAAAAAAAACAGGTGTTATGCTTTGATAGAATATAAATATATATTAAGCGTCCTTGATAAACAATTCGGAAAAATAGAATTAATAGTTTCTGAAATAATTTATCAATACATTTTTTTAATGCCACATAGCTGGATTAATTAAACGTATGTTTTAATATTTTATCTTAAATTATATTTACAATTTAAGATTGCTAAATTTTGGTCCGAAGATTGTTTAGTTATCTTCATATTCAAAAATTATATTGTAATCATTTAGCATTGCAACTTAC
>JBMFVW010000021.1:3261-29194 GCA_049965795.1 Candidatus Acidulodesulfobacterium sp. | reverse complement strand
TTATTTATCTCTTCGTCTGCTTTAATTACGGATTCCGCCATATCTTTCCTGTATTGTTTTAATTTTTCGGACAGAGCGTTGTCTGACAATGCTAGAATAGATACAGCTAAAAGTGCGGCGTTGACGCAGCCGCTTTTGCCTATTGCCGTGGTAGCGACCGGTATCCCTCCAGGCATCTGAACAATAGACATAAGACTGTCTAAACCGTTCAGTGCTGAAGCATTAAGCGGAACGCCTATTACGGGAAGAATAGTCATCGCAGCGACGACTCCGGGGAGATGTGCGCTCATTCCTGCAGCTGCTATTATAACTTTTGCACCATTTTTTTCCGCAGATTCTACAAGTTCTACAGTTCTTTTTAAAGTTCTGTGCGCCGACGAGACATGCATTTCGTAGGAAATTCCGAATTTTTTAAGAGTTTGAGAGGCGTTTTCTATATCGGCTAAATCGTTTTTTGAACCGGTTAAAATTAAAACGTCCATAAAGTTAATCTCCTATATTATATATTTAAAATTAAATTATAGTTAATTTTTAGCTATAACCCAAAATTGCCGATAGGAAAAGGTGATATCCTTATTTTATCGAACTTTAAAGTTTCTATCGGCAATTTTGGGTATAAGCCATTGGTGATTTTTTATTAATAAATCTGCCGTTAAAAAATAATTTATGAATTTTATAATATTAATCGTATAAATTAAATATAGACAATTTTTTTAAAGTTTCGTCAGGAACGTCTTTTTTTGCCGTTACTACGGCTTGCCGCAACGACGAACCGCAGGAGCATAAACCGTTTTTATCAAAGTCTATTTTAGACGCGGATTCTTTAATAATTTTCTTGGCTTTTTCCGCATTTTCGAGAAGAATTTTAATAATCATATCGGCGGTTACATTTTCTTCTTCTTCGTGCCAGCAGTCGTAATCTGTAGCCATAGCTATCGTCGCGTAGCATAATTCGGCTTCTTTAGCAAACTTGGCTTCCGTAGCGTTAGTCATGCCGATAACGTCAAAACCGTTATTTTTATAAAAAAAAGACTCAGCTTTCGTGGAAAATTGAGGTCCTTCTATGCATATATAAGAACCTCCTTCATGGCAGGCGACGTTAAGATTTTTGCATGATTCTATCAGTATTTTGCGCAGGCAGGGGCAGACCGGTTCCGCCATAGAAACATGTGCGACTATGCCGTTTCCGAAAAAAGTACTTTTTCTGTTTTTTGTAAAATCGAAAAATTGGTCAACTATAACCATATCTCCAGGTTTTATCTCTTTTTTAAGGCTTCCTACGGCGCTGACCGAAATGACTTTTTTTACTCCGGAAACTTTCAGTGCGTATATGTTGGCGGCATAATTTATTTCCGACGGCAGAATTCTGTGCCCCTTTCCGTGTCTCGGCAAAAAAACTAATTTCTTGCCGTTTATTTCTCCGAATACCAGCTTGTCGGAAGGGCTTCCGAAAGGCGTATCTACCGATTCTTCTCTGATGTTAGTCAATCCTTCCATTTGATATAATCCGCTTCCGCCTATTATTCCAAGAATATCCGTTTTGTTTTCAGAATTTTCGCCGTTTTTCATATTTTTACCCCTTTAACTTTATTATTTAGTTTTTTATTTATTTTTAATCGAGCACATAAGCCTTTTTTTGATATTATTTTCTCCTTCTCTTACGACTTCTATATTTTTACCGTTCTTTAATAATTTTATTATAGTAGAAGAGCCGCCTGCAAGCTCCCCGGCATTTATAGCTAAAATATTTGCGCCGTCTTTTTCGGTAATACTTGATAAAAATATTTTATTAAGTTCGTTGAAATCCGAAAAACTGTCTTTACCGGATGAATTGGCACTGGTAGAAATCAGAGGAAAATCTATTTTCTCGAAAATTTTTTCTGCGAACGTATGAGGAGAAATTCTTGCTGCGATAGAGTCTGATCCTCCGGTAAATAAATAATTCTTTGAAAATATATTTTTCTTTAACTTAAAGATAATCGTAAGAGGTCCAGGCCAAAATTTAGATATTAAATTTTCTTCCGGCCTCTTTAACTCTGCAACATCTACAAGCATTTTTAAATCTTTAACCAAAACCGGAAGCGGTTTTTTAAAATTCCGGTCTTTAAAACCGTAGATTTTTTTTACCGCATTGTCGTCCAAAGCGTTTCCGCCTATTGCGTAAGATGTTTCGGTCGGATATATTATTATGCCGGAATTTTGAAGATGCTCTTTAATTAAATCATAGTCTTTGTCCGTCAATACGTCGAATTCATAAATTTTTACCATACTTTATACTTTATAATATTTATACTTTATAATTTATTTAAAAATTTACAGCTTTGTTTGTTTTAAATTATTTTTCTTCGTTTTTATGATTTTCGCCGTCTTCGTGAGATGAAACTATGACGTAAACACCGCAAAGAGTAACAAATATCCCGACCCATCGCATCAAAGGAACCGGCTCGTTAAGCGCAACGGCGGCAAGTATAACCGTAAGTACGACGCCGATACTGACGAAAGGATATGCTACCGAAAGATCGATTTTAGAAAGCGTTTTTATCCAGAAAAACATAGATATCAAATACAGAGCTATTCCCGCTATAACAAATTTGTTCATAAATATAACGGTCAATATCTTTACGGCTTTTAATATGAATGCGTATTTTTTGTATTTTAATGAATGCGCCGGCAATGACGAAACTGAGCTTTTGCCGCTTAAATTTCCGGCGGAACCTTTAATTTTCATCATTCCGTATTTCATAGACAACTGCGCAAAAACGCCGGTTAAAATGCTTATTAAAAGATTAAGCAAAATCTTGGGTTTTATTTTAATTAAAGGCATAAATATTTAATTTAAATATTTAATTCAGTTTTATAAATTCTATATGCAATTTTTGTTGTATAACCTTAATCCTGCAATAGCAAGTTATCTACTTACTTGCCTTAATTAAGCAAAAAATCCATAAATATTTTCTATTGCAGGATTAAGGTATATTTTATGATATTAAAAAAAATTAATTGAAAGTTTTGCCTATGTCTTTTCTGTAGTATTTATCTTTAAAATCAATCATTTTTGCAATGTCGTAAACTGCTTTTATTATCTCTTTTCCTTCTCCTTTTGCGCAGATGTTTAAAACCCTGCCGCCGTCCGTTAAGTATTGTCCGCCGGTTTTTTTTGTTCCGGCGTGAAAAATATAGTATTCTGCGGCGTTTTTATCGACAAGTCCGGAATTATGGAGTTTTTTATCGAAAGTTATTACATATCCGGTTTTATAATCTTTAGGATAACCGCCGGAAGCAAGAACGAGACATAAGGAATCTTTATTGTCGAAAATGAGATCGTAGTCTTTTAGATTTTCGTTTATCACGCTTAAAAACAGTTCTATAATATCGGATTCAAGCCTTATAAGTATAGCCTGAGTTTCCGGATCTCCGAATCTTACGTTATATTCCAGAACGAAAATATCGTCGCCCTTGATCATAAGTCCGGCGTAAAGTATCCCTTTATATTTTATCCCTTCTTTTTTTAATCCTTCCAGAGACGGTTCTATCACGTTTTTGTTTATTTTGTTTATTAAATCTTCGGAAACATAAGGGTTTGGGGTAATAGCACCCATGCCGCCGGTATTTTCGCCGGTATCTCCTTCTCCTATTTTCTTGTAATCCATGCTCGTAATTAGCGGTTTATACGATATTCCGTCGGTAACTATCATATAGGAAAGTTCAAACCCGTCTAAATAATCTTCTATGACTACCGTATCTCCGCTTTTGCCGAATATCTTGCCGATAAATATAGAGTTAAGAATTTTTTTGGACTCTTCGGCGTCTTTTGAAATAAAAACGCCTTTTCCTGCCGCAAGTCCGCTTGCTTTGATAACTAATGGATGCGTATTGTTTTTAACGTAATTTTCCGCATCGCTTAAATCGTCGAAAGATTCGTATCCTGCGGTTTTAATATTATATTTTTTAAGAAAATCTTTGGCAAATTTTTTAGACGACTCTAAAAGCGAAGCTTTTTTATTGGGACCGAATATTTTAAGTCCTGCCGCCGTGAATTCATCGACAATACCGAGCGACAAAGGAATTTCAGGACCTGTTACTGTTAAATCTATTTTATTTTTTAAAGCAAAGTCCAAAAGCCCTTTTACATCGTCCTGCTTAATAGGGACGTTAACGGCTATATCTTCCGTTCCGCCGTTTCCCGGCGCGCAGTAAATCTTGGCTTCTATTTTTGATTTTTTAACGGCGTAAGCTATAGCATTTTCCCTGCCGCCCGAACCTATTATTAATATTTTCATTTTTTTATTTTCTTAGAACTGTTTGATTATTTCATTGCTGAAATAAAAAAAATCAGTCCCCTTTTCTCTATCCTCATTATTACTTAATGTTTAAAATGTCTTATTCCCGTGAAAATCATAGGAATATTAAATTTATTTGCCGCTTCTATGACTTCTTCGTCACGGATAGAACCTCCCGGCTGTATTATCCCGTTTACGCCGATTTCCGCAGCATATTCGACCGAATCTTTAAACGGAAAAAAGCCGTCGGATGCCATGACGAAATTTTTTATTTCGCCGTATGAATTTTTCATTTTTTCGCGTGCAAATACCGCACTGTCTATTCTAGACATTTGTCCTGCCCCTATACCGGCGGTTGAACCGTCCTTTGCATATACTATAGCGTTAGATTTAACGTGTTTTGCTATTTTCCAGGCAAATAAAAGGTCGTATAATACCGATTCCGGCATTTTAACGCCGGTTACGGTTTTAAAATTAGACGTATCGTCCGATATATCGTCGGTTTCCTGTATCAATATTCCTCCGGAAGCCGTTCTTAGAGACGGATACCCTTTAATATTTTCCGTAATTTTCTTATCATAACGTATTATTATGGTATTCTTTTTTGTTTCGATTATATTGAGGGCTTCTTTGTCGTAATCAGGTGCAAGTATTATTTCGACGAAAAAAGGTTTAATTTCAAATGCGGTGTCTTTATCTAATTTTTTATTGAATACTATTATACCGCCGTAAGAAGAAACTTCGTCGGTTTTTCTCGCTTTTAAAAAGGCGTCTTTTTGTGAAACGGAACTTAAAGCGGCTCCGCATGGATTGGTATGCTTAATAATAGCAGAAAAAAATTCTTTTTTCTTATTTCCTTCAAAATCTTTAATAATTGCAAGCGCCGAATCTATGTCCAATAAATTATTGTAAGATATTTCTTTGCCGGAAATTTTTTCAAAAGGCATCGACCGGTCTTTTGAATAAAAAGCCGCTTTTTGATGAGGGTTTTCGCCGTACCTTAGATTAAAAATTTTTTTTATGTTTATATTGATTTCTTCAGTATCTTTTTTGTAGAAATCCGAGTTTACGACGGAAGACTGTGATTCAGCGTCTTGATTTAATAATCCGGCTATGGACGAATCGTATTCGGAAGTTAGTTTAAATGTTTCATACGCATAGAGTTTTCTAAGTTCCGGCGGGATTTTTTCTTTATTTTTTAGGAAACTAATTATATCTTCGTAAAATGAAGGGTTAATTACCACCGTCACGTCTTTAAAATTTTTTGCCGCCGCCCTCAAAAGCGAAACACCGCCTATGTCGATAAATTCAAGTTTTTCGTCGAAAGTTATATCTTTGTCTTTCATTTCCCTGAAAGGATAAAGGTTTACTATTACGAAATCGATAGGGGTTATTCCGTTTTTTATCAGGTCGTCCCTGTGGCTTTCATTGTTTCTTATGGATAATATGCCGCCGAAAACGGCAGGATGCAATGTTTTAACCCTTCCGTCCAAAATTTCCGGAAAACCGGTTATTTCTTCGATTTTTTTTAATTTCGTAATCCCTGCTGATTTTAAAAATTTATAAGTATTTCCTGTTGCTATTACGGTATAGCCGGCAATTTCTAAATGCGTCGCAAGTTCCGTTATTTTTGTTTTATCGTAAACGGAAATGAGGGCATACTTGGTTTTTTGCATAATTCGAATACCTTTTTTATTTTAATTTGATTTTAAAATATTATATATAGTAGAATAGATAAAAATTTATTATATTCTACTAATTTTAATTATTTATTTCAATATAAATAATAATTTTATTGTGGACTTGAGGAGGATATTTAATGAAAAAAATAAAACTTGCGGTTCTTGCATTTATACTTTTAGTTGCGATTAATTTTTTAAGCGGATGCGCGCTGCTTGTAGTCGGCGGGCTTGCGGGAACTACAGGATATTTAGCTGCAAAACAGGGTTACGGAGTGCAGTCTCCGGTTACAAAAAAGTAATATGGAAAATTAAGCAGGAAGATTTTCTGAAATTCAGTGCCTTGATAATTATGTATGCCTTTGCAATATTAGCAAAACAATATAAATATTAATTAACCGACTAATAAAATTGATGGAGAAATTTTATGGCAATTACCGTTATAGGTTCTATAGCAATTGACAACATTGAAACGCCTTTCGAAAAAACCGGCGATATTCTTGGAGGTTCGGCGACGTATTTTTCTATGGCGGCGTCGTTTTTAACCGATGTAAAAATTATAGGAACTGTCGGCAAAGATTTCGATAAAAAACATTTAAACGTTTTCAAAAACAGGTCTATAGATATTAAAAATATTAAGACGGAGGACGGTAAAACTTTCAGGTGGAAAGGCAGATACGGTTACGACATGTCCGATCCTGAAACTATAATGACCGAACTTGGCGTATTTTCTTCATTCAAACCGGTCGTTCCCCATGATTCTAAAAACGATATGCTGTTTCTTGCGAATATAGACCCGGAAATACAGCTTGATGCGTTTAAGCAGATGAATTCTCCGAAACTTTCCGCTCTTGATACAATGAATTTTTGGATAGACGGAAAAAAAGAAAAACTTATAAATGTTCTTAAATTAACCGATATATTTATAATCAACGAATCCGAGGCAAGACTTTTAACGGGGAAGTCATCAATTTTCGACTGCGCCGAAACTATTTTTAAATACGGCGCAAAGATATTAATTTTAAAAAGGGGAGCATACGGCGCTACTATGTTTTTTGAAAATAAATTTTTTATGGTTCCGGCATATCCCCTGGAAAATGTCGTAGATCCCACCGGAGCGGGCGATTCTTTTGCCGGCGGTTTTCTCGGCTATATGGATAATACGGGAGATATGTCTTTTGAAAATCTTAAAAAAGCTCTTGTGTTCGGAAATATTATGGCTTCGTTTGCCGTCGAAGGTTTTTCCGTAAGCAGATTTTTAACCATACGGATGGACGAAATTAAAGAAAGATTTAAAAAATTCAGGGAAATGACCTATTTTGAAGAACTTAACGCATAAACATTTGTAATTATATTTTTATTTATCTTAATTTTATTATGGAATACATCGAAAAAAAAAGTTTTTTAAAGTTTGCGATACTATTATTAATTGCGGCGGTAATTTTTCCTTTGCTGTCCGGCTGCGGCATGTCGGCAGTTTCAAAAAAAAACAAACTTAAATCTAATCTTTATTACAGGCTCGGCGTTGGTTTTTATCAGAACGGCAATTATATAAAAGCAATGCAGGAATTTATAAGAGCTAAAATGCTTTATCCCTATTCCGCTAAAAATTACAATGCTATAGGCATAATATATATGAAAACCGCACGTGAGAACAGAGCGGTAAAAAACTTTATGCAAGCCGTAAAAATAAACCCTCAATTTTCGGATGCATATTATAATCTTGGTTTAATATATATAAAAAAGAAAAATTATCGGCAGGCAAAAATATCCCTAAAAAAAGCGTTGAAAAATCCTTTTTACAACAAACCTTACGAAAGCTATACCCAGCTTGCCAAAATATATATAGCCGAAAATAAAATAAAAAAAGCTAAAAAAATATTGACGGTATCTATGCTTCTCGACAAAAATTATTTTCTTACTTATTATTACTTGGGAAAATGTATGCTTTTAGAAAATAATCTGCCGGCCGGTCTATATTATTTTAAGAAAACATTAGATGTCAATATGTTTTTCGTCCCTGCAAAATATTACAAAGGCTTGATATATTTTAAACAAAAAAGATATAATAAAGCAAAATATATATTTTCTTCGGTGTATGATTCAGACAAAGCCGATAAATACGGAGCAGAATCTTTAAAATATATTAAAAAAATCCTTATCTTATTAAATAAATAGGGTGTATATTTATGGAAAACGAAGATTCCTATTATGAAACCGTCGGAGAATATCTAAAGGCAAGCAGAAAGTCTTGCGGGCTTGAAACTGCGGAAATTGCAAAAACGACTAAAATCAATGCGTCTTATATAGAAGCTATAGAAAACGACGATTTTTCGATGTTTTCCTCGCCGCAGCTTCTTAAAGGTTATATTAAACTTCTTGCAAAAACTGTTAAAGCAGATGAAAAAAAGGCGGTTTCTTTATTGGAATCTGAATTAAAAACCAATTTTACCGGCAAAGTAGTAGAAGATATAGTAGGAGAAAAATTTAAAGAAGAAATAAAGAAATCTCAAAATTTCCGGAGAAAATTTTTATTTATATTAATCGGCGGAATTTTAATTATTCTTTTATCTTATGTTTCGTTAAAAATATACCGCTACATAAACACATTAAGAGCGTCGGAAACACATAGCATTTCTATTGCTTCAAAAAAAAAACAAAACAATAATATAAAAAAATCTCAAAAAAAATACGGCGTATTGTTGAAAGCAAAAATAGTAAAAAAAACGTGGGTAGCAGTTAAAATAGACAAAAAAAGTACAAAAACATCAATGCTTTATCCTAAAGAGTCTAAGACTTGGAAAGCGGATAAGAGACTAAGGATTAAGATAGGAAACGCAGGCGGTATTATATTGAATTATAACGGTAAGAATATAGGAAAGCCGGGCAAAGAAGGGCAGGTTATAACTTTATTTTTCCCGCCGAAAGAGAAAAAATAGCGTAATATCTTTTTTCTCATATTTTAAATGCAGAATTAAGGATTGGATTATATCTTTTTTCTATTCTTAGAAATATAACCTATTTTATCGAATATATAAACAAGCATTAATAAAATTATACCTATTCCGCCTATAATCAGCGCAAGATAATCGTCTTCAATCTTTACGCTAAATCCCTGTAACCCCCAGTAAATTCCAAAACTCAAGAGCAGGACGGACGCCAGACCTTTCATCCAATGCGAAGGTATTTTCTTAAAATATTTCCTTAAGTAAACCGATAAGATTATAACGATAACCGAACTCAAAGCAAGGGCAGATATCACCGAAAGCCATTGTCTGTCGGTAACTGCAAAAGGAACTGCAACGACCGCTACTTCGAAGGCTTCTATTATTACGGCATTCAGGGCAACTATAAACGATTTAAAAGAGCATTTTTGATGCTTTAGCATTGCAGATTCAGCTTTTTTAAAAAGAGGTTTTTCCCCTATTTTTTGTGAAAAGGGAGTTAAATAAAATACAAAGCTTATCAGTTTATACGCAAAGTATAAGCCTACTGCTATAAGCAGTCCGCCTATTATTAATTTGACCGTAGTTATAGGAACGGTTTTGATTATAGTTACTCCGCCTATGAAAAGAATGAGCATCGTTCCTATGAACCCGATCAGCGCACCGGCTAATGAGCTGGAAAGCCCGACGTCTTCACCGACAATAAAAACTATTGCAGCTACTTCGCTCAGTTCTACCATTGCAACTGAAAATACGGCTATAAATATTAAAATGCTGAAATTCATAATATATAAATTATAACAAAGTTTTTTAAAAAAATGATATAAAAATCTTTATTGACTTTTTTGCCGTTAAGTAATAAGCTAAATAAATCTAAGTATTATACATTCCATTTATTTAATTTATTTTAATTTTAAAGATGTATAATACAAAATTATTTTATATTTATAAGGAGGTTACATTATGGCAGTATCGGCAAACAAAACACTTGATGCGAGCGGGTTATCATGCCCTCTTCCTATCGTCAAAACAAAAAAAGAAATCGACACCATGTCTTCGGGGCAGGTTCTTGAGGTAATCTCGACTGATCCGGGTTCAAAAAACGACATGTCGGCGTGGTGCAACAGGACCGGAAACAAGTTATTGGAATCTTCCGAAGAAGGCGGAAAATTTAAATTTTACGTCCAGAAATCTTAAATATGCTTTTAAGCCGCCAAAGCGGTCTTTTAATAAACCCAAAATTGCCGATAGAAAATTGTAAAGTTCGATAAAATAAAGGTGTCAGATATTATTTTTGCATTAACCAAAATAGTCAATTAATACATAAAGTTCCCGCAAAAAATTAATCTGACGCCTTTTCCTATCGGCAATTTTGGGATAAAGCTTTGCCTTGTTTAAAAGCGTAATAGGGTTGTCCTTGCATATTATAAATCAAAGTTTAATTTACGTTTTATATCTATAGACAGTTTTGTTTTGCAATTCCGTTTTTTAATTCCGGTGACAGAATTTAATTCTGTCACCGGAATAATTTTAAAAAAAATACCGTCATCGTTTTATCCCTTATTTTAAAACTTGCTTGTTTTTAGCTAAACGTTATAGCAGCAGAAGATAGATGCCGAATAAAAATAATACAAATAAAGAATCTTCAAAACTTAAGGAAGAAGGAAAAATGTCTTTCGTAGAACATTTTTCCGAACTGAGAAAGAGGATTATATATGTATTTATAGCGGTAGTAATCTGTATGGGTTTTTCATGGCATTTATCGTATAAAGCTATAAATATTATAGAAACTCCTTTAGAAAAGCCAACATATATCACATATTTTGCAGGATACGCAAAAAAAATTATAAAGAAAAAAGCACCTTATGTTTATTATTCTTTTGGATTAAATAAAACTCCCAAAAAATTTCAAAAACATATTCTGCACTATTCAAAACCCCTTGAACCCTTTTTTATGCAGGTTAAGGTTTCCCTTATTCTGGGTCTTATGATTGCGTTTCCTTTTATTTTGTTTGAATTCTGGCAGTTTATAAAGCCCGGGCTTCTAAAAAAAGAAAGAATGTATCTTTTGCCTTTTTTATTTTTCGGGACTCTTTTTTTTATTTCCGGCGTAATTTTTATGGTTTTTTATATATGGCCTGCGGTTATTAATTTTTCCTTAAGCTATCAGAGTCCTAATCTTTCGCCTTTAATAAACCTGACGCATTATATTAATTTTGCGCTTAGGCTCGGCTTAATATTCGGTTTGATATTCGAACTGCCTCTTGTTTCCGCCCTGTTTTCTCTTGCCGGCATATTGAAGCCTAAGTTTTTAAAAAAATACCGCAAATATGCCCTTCTTATAAGCCTTATAATAGCTGCTTTTCATGCCGATATAGTTACTATGTTTTTTATAGCCGTACCGCTTTACTCTATGTATGAAATCAGCATTATTATATCTTCTTTTATATGGAAGTTTAAAAAAAAGGATTTAGAAAAAGTTTAGAGTTTTATACTATATGAAATCAAGTATTTTTATATAGCCGTTAAATAATTCAAATATTATGCCGTCCACCTTTATTGCATTTTCCGTGCAGTTAACGCTGTTATTTAAAATATCCCCTATAGATTTCTGCCTGTTGAATACCATAGCCTTATGTTTTGCCGCATCTTTTTCCTTTTCAAGCGAATTTCTTGAAATATTAAGTGTAAAATAGCAGTTTAAATAGCCCTTGTTTTTTGAATTTTTGTTTTTGAATTCACGTCTGTTTATATCTAACAGGTTAATATCTCTCAATAAAAATTTAGGCTGTTCGTTTAACGGTCCGCACGGGGATATTATTTTTATTATTTCCGGTAGTTCTCTGCCGGAAAGCAGTTCTATATCTATTTCTTCATCATATTGATATGAGGATGTCCTTTTTTCCGCATTGCGTCCGCCGCCGTACGCCGCCTTATTATATTCGGCAGAGTTATTTACGACCGCAGCTATAAAATTTTCCGTATCGGAGCCTTTTTTTAAAGTCAGCCCGCAAGCCATTTTATGTCCGCCGAATTTTATAAAAAAAGATTCATATTGTTTTAGAAAAGCGTATATGTCTATATCTCCGCATGACCTGGCGGAACCTATATATACTTTTTCTTTATAGCCAGTAAGCAGTAAAACTGGTTTTTTGAAATAATCGGAAATTTTAGAGGAAGCAATTCCTATTACTCCGGGGTGCCATGATTCGCCTTTTAGTATGATTATAGGGAGCGGCATTTCTGATACTTTTGCTTTTTCTTCTATTAAATTCATGGCTTCCGTAAAGCATGCATCTTCAAGCTGCTGCCTTTTTCTGTTAAAAGATTCAAGTTCCTGGGCAAGGTTAAAAGCGCTTTTTTGGTCATTTTGCGTTAAAAGTTCTACGGCTATTGAAGGATCGCCTACTCTTCCTGCCGCATTAATTTTAGGCGCGATTTTCCATGCTATGTCAGATTCGTTTACGTTATCGAAATGCAGGCCGCATATGCGTCTCAATTCTTTTATGCCAGGTCTTGGATTTTGGTTTAATATCTGCAGTCCGTAACGGGTAAGAATTCTGTTGTCTCCGTACATAGGAACTATATCCGCTACTATGCCGAGGCAGACTATATCGAGATAATCTTTGAGATTAGGGCAGCTTTCCAGCAGTTCTTCTTTAACTAAAATTTTTCTTATAGCGATTCCAAGATTAAAGGCTATACCGACGCCCGGTAAAAATTTAAAAGGAAACTTATCGCCTTTACGTTTTGGATTTAATACGGCGAATGCGGGCGGAAGGATTTCTTCTTCTCCGTTTAAAGGCACTTCATGGTGGTCGCATATTATTACGTCGATATTCTTAGACTTTGCATACTCAACCTCTTTAACGCCGGTTATTCCAAGATCTACGGCTATAATCAGAGACAGCGGTTTGCCGCCCTTATCGTTTATCTCCGCATATATTTCATCAATCGGGTCTATGCCGAGACCGTAGCCGTCTTTAATTCTGTCGGGAAGTTTATAAAAAATAGAGACGCTATCTTTACCGCCGTTTTTTTTTAATATTTTTTTTAATTCCCTCAGAAAAGCAACCAGAAAAGAAGTTGCGGTTATTCCGTCCACGTCGTAATCTCCGTATATGCAAACCGATTCGTCTTCCAAAAGCGCTTTAATAATGCGCTTAACTGCTTTATCCATATCGGACATAAGAAACGGGTCGTTGAGATATTTTAAAGAAGGGTTAAGATAGTTATCTATAAAGCAGGATAAACGGGTTTTTAAGATATCGCCGCAATCTTCGTTTTCGTGATTTTTTTCTTTATAAAACAGATCGGAATCCAACTGGGAAATTATTCTTTTGGATATAAGCGACGAGGCGGTACTGCTCAGGTATAAAGGCAAATGTTCTTTTAAATATCTATATACATATTCTTTTTCCATATTTTAATTTATCAATTTATGTATATGCCGCTCTTTATTTATAATGTTTCTCGTTTAGAATAACCATAATCGGGCTTGCTATAAATATCGACGAATAAGTTCCTATTAAAACTCCGAGAAGAAGAGTAAACGCAAAATCGTGAAGAACTATTCCTCCTAGGAAAAAAAGCGACAATACGACCAATACTACGGTAAGAGAAGTGACCACCGTCCTCGTCAAAACCTCGTTGATGCTTATATTAACCAGCCCTTTTAAATCGATATGTTTTGCCTTTTCGGTTTCTATTTTTAGATTTTCCCTTATTCTGTCGAAAACGACCACCTTATCGGTAAGGGAGTATCCGGCAACCGTAAGCACGGCAGTTATGACGAGCAGGGTTATTTCTTTCTGAAAGATAAAAATAACTCCCAGCAAAGCAAGGACGTCGTGTCCAAGTCCTATAGCCGCCGCTAAACCGAATCTGAATTCAAAACGCCAGGTTATATATAATATTATGGCGATTATAGATATAATAATTGCTATAACTGCATCTTTGGCAAGTTTTTTTCCTACCGAAGGACCTATCATTTCGCTGCTGACTACTTTTGGAGGATTTTCCCTGAAAGACTTTTTTATTACTTTTTTAATTTTTGCGGTATAGGCGTTTAAATCTTTTGCCATAGCTTTAGTCTGTATAATAATATCGTTCTTTCCTTTGATTTTAACGATTTTAACGTCTTTAAAGCCGGCCGGTATTAAAACTTTTCTTACTGAAGAAATAGATACTTTATGTTTAAACGCCAGTTGCATCGATAAACCGCCTGTAAAATCTATTCCTATCCTTGCCGTGCCCGCTATCATAGTTATTATTTCAATAATGCCGAATATTACCAGAATTGACGATAGAACAAAGGAATATTTTCTTTTGCCAATAAAATTGTAATGCGTATTTTTTATAAATTCCAATTTTTACTCCTTTTCCGTTTTTATTTATAGCCGTTAAATACTTAATTTTTTAAGCTCTTTTTTATTAGAAATTATATCGAATATAACCTTCGTGCCTACTAATGAAGTGAAAAGATTTATCAGTATGCCGAGAGAAAGCGTTACCGCAAAACCCTTTACCGGACCTGAACCGAAATAAAAAAGGACGGCGGCGGTAATAAGAGCAGTGACGTGAGAATCCAATATAGTAAAAAAGGCTTTGTTGTATCCGTTTTCTATAGCTATTACTACCGGTTTACCTTCCCTTAATTCTTCTCGTATTCTTTCAAATATAAGGACGTTGGAATCGACCGACATACCTATGGTAAGTATAATACCGGCTATACCCGGCAGGGTAAGCGTCGCTCCGAAAAGCGAAAGCGCTGCCATAAGAAAAAGCACGTTTTCCAATAGAGCAAAATCGGCAATTAAGCCGGAAAATTTATAGTAAAACACCATAAACAGAATAACGAGTATAGTGCCTACTATCGCCGCAAGTATTCCGTCGTGAATGGAGTCTGCTCCGAGAGTAGGTCCGACGGTATTGTTCTGTATTATTTTTACCGGAGCGGGAAGTGCGCCGGAACGCAAAGCTATAGCAAGGTTATCCGCCTGCGCTATAGTGAAATGTCCCGAAATAGAAGCATTGCCTCCCAGTATAGGTTCTTCTATTACCGGAGCGGATATAACGTTTCGGTCTAATATGATAGCAAGCCTTTTTCCTGTATATTTCGTAGTAATTTTAGAGAAAAGCTGCGTCCCTGCGGAATTTAAAGAAACTCCGACTTCAGGCTGGTTATATTGATTCATCTGAACGTTGGCGCTTGAAATCGCGGAGCCGTCCATTAATACCGTTTTATTCAAAAGGTAAGGTATTTTAACTGTTTTATGGCTGTATTTATTATATTTTATATGATATAAAATTTCGTCGCCTTTGGGTATTTTACCGTTCAGCGCTTTTACTATACTGTGTTTATCGTCGACTAATTTAAAGGTAAGCCTTGCCGTTTTCCCTATCAATTTAATAGCCTGCTTGACGTTTTTAACTCCCGGAAGTTCTACCACTATTAAATTTTTTCCCTGTCTCGCTATTTTAGGCGCTACGAGTCCGAACTGGTCTATTCTGTTTCTCATTACTTCTACTGCTCCGCTCACCGCCTCTTTTTTATACAATGAAAGCGCAGACGGTTTAAAAGCTATCGTGTCGCCGGATAAATTAAGCGAAACATGGTGGTTTTTAATATAACTTTTAAGAGCGGATAATCCGGATTTATTCTTAAGAATGCCCCCGCTTAATACTATATAATTATTTTTAAAAGTTAAATCGGCCGGTTTTGCGATTTTTTTTGCTTCTGCGAAAGATTTTATGTCGGCATAATCTTTATAAAGTTTTTCTTTGACGGCTTTTCCGGTTTCTACTTTTTCTACCAGATAAACGCCTCCCTGTAGATCCAGCCCAAGATGCATTTCGGCGTTGCCTATTATTGCTTTCCACCACCCCGGCGTATTTTGATAAACAGACGGTATTATAGAGAAAACAGATATTAGAATTAATACCGATATTAAAATAACTCTGGTTTTAACGGGTTTCATCAAGCCTCACCATAAACATAATCGTTAATATTTAAATATTAAAAAATTTAATAAATAATTTTTTACTGCTTATTTACGGTTTTGGTAGCAATCGCGCTTTTCGTAATTTTTATTTTAACGTCTTTTGCGATTTCTATGGTAAAAAGCTGGTCGGCTATTCCTGTAATAACCCCGAATATGCCGCCGGTAGTCAATACTTCGTCGCCTACTTTAAGAGAATCTATCATCTTTTTATGTTCTTTGGTTCTTTTTTGCTGGGGGAGTATTACAAGCAAATAAAAAATAGCGACTATGGCGATAAGCGGCGCAAAACTTTCCAGCGTCGATTCCCATCCGCCGCCGGTTTTTGCCGGTGCACCGGCCGCTGCATAAGCCGATTTGACCTTTAAAACATTTAATAAATCTGATAAAACGGATAAAATTTTCATTCCTGCTCCTTTAATTTATTTTTTAAATTTATTTCGCAATTTTATATATTATATTTATATTAAAAGAAAGTCAAAACAAAGATGAATATTTTTTTAAAATATTGAAAAAATCTCCGTTTTTAACGGCATTTCTTATTTTGAATATTAAATTTTGATAATAATGTAAATTATGCAGGGTTAAAAGCCTCTGCGCAAAGATTTCTTTACTCATGAAAGCGTGTCTTACGTAAGCAGCGCTGAAGTTTTTACAGCAAAAACAGCTGCATTCCGTGTCTAAAGCCGAAATGTCTGATTTATATGCGGAATTTTTGATATTTACGGTTCCTTTAGAAGTAAAAATAAAACCGTTTCGGGCGTTTCTCGTCGGCAGTACGCAGTCGAACATGTCGATACCCAGAGATACGGCCTTAACGATATCGGAAGGAGTACCGACGCCCATAAGGTAGCGCGGTTTGTTTTCCGGAAGATTCGATGCCGAAATTTCAAGCATTTTCAGCATAGTCTCTTTAGATTCGCCGACCGCTAAACCTCCTACGGCATAACCGTCCGCATTTAAGCAGGACATTGCAAGGGCGGATTTTTCCCTTAAATCTTCAAAAAAATTACCCTGCGTTATAAGAAAAAGCAGATTATCCCGCCGGTAATTTTTTTTGGCTTCGATAGATTTTTCCGCCCATTTCAGTGTTATTTCTAAATCTTTTTCCGCTTTTTCTTTTTTTACGCCTGGTCCCGAAAAAACATCAAGCTGCATCATTATATCGGAATCAAGAACGCTTTGTATTTCTATTACGCGTTCCGGCGTAAAAAAGTGCGTTTCTCCGTCTATATGCGACATAAATTCAACGCCGTCTTCTTTTATTTTAGCAAATTTTGCAAGGCTGAAAATTTGAAATCCTCCGGAATCCGTCAATATAGAACCTTTATACTTAGTAAAATTTCTTAATGAAGCGAATTTTTCGATTACGTCCGTCCCCGGTCTTAAAAAAAGGTGATACGTATTGGAAAGCATGATTTTAAAGCCTTCGTCGTATAACTCAAAAGGAGAAAGAGACTTAACCGTACCTATAGTTCCTACCGGCATAAAAACCGGAGTTTCTATGGTTCCGTTTTTAGTTTCCAGCAATCCTGTCCTTGCAGCGGTTACGGTATCTTTTGCGGTTATTTTAAAAGTCATTGTTTTAATTATTTTATTTTTTGTATATTTATATATTGTAAAGATACATCGCGTCTCCGTAACTGAAAAGAGAATAATCGTTTTTTAAAGCTTCTTCGTAAACGGCTTTTGTTTTGTCTATGCCTATAAGAGCGCATATCATAATATAAAGCGACGATTTAGGCTGATGAAAATTAGTTATCAGATTTTTAGTTACTTTGAATTTGTAACCCGGATAAATATATAACGATGTTTCTTCATTTTTGCGGGGAGTTATTAAGTAACTGCCGTCTTTATTTTCTACTGCAGCCGATTCCAACGACCTTACCGCCGAAGTTCCGGTAATTATTACTTTGTTTCCGGATTTCATCGCGCCGTTAACTGCATCCGCAGTTTCTTTTGTTACGGTATAAGTTTCTTTGTGTATTTCGTGTTCCCTTATATCTTCCGTCCTTACCGGCAAAAAAGTGCCGAGGCCTATATTTAGCGAAACTTCGGCAAAAATAGCACCTTTTTCTTTTATGGAATTTATAGTTTTTTCGGTAAAATGCAGTCCGGCCGTCGGCGCTGCGACCGATAAACCGGCTGAATCATCCGCGTAAACGGTTTGGTAGTATATATCGTCTTTTTTGTCAGCCGCCCGTTTTATATAAGGCGGCAGAGGAATTGCGGCGCATTTTTCGAAAATATAATCGTAATCGCTTTTAGTTTCTACCGAAATTTTATAAAGACCGCCGCCGAAATTTTTTTCCGCCGTAATATAAATTTTTTCGGCTATTTCTATTTTTTCGTTTTCTTTTATAGTTTTGTGCGCTTTTATAAGGGATTTAAGTTTTAAAGGAAAATAAATATCGGCGGGAAATTCCGTAATAAATATTTCAACTTTGCCGCCTGAAACTCTTTTCCCGAAAATTCTGGCTTTTTTTACGCTGGAATTATTGACCGCTAAGGCATCGCCTTTTTCGATATAATCTGTTATTTCGTAAAATTTTTTATGCGTTATTTTAAAATTTTTTACGTCGACTACCATAAGATTGGCTTCGTCCCTGTTTGTTTTAGGATATTTTGCTATTTTTTCCGCATCAAATTTGTAATCGAACAGATCTATTTTCATATAAACCTATATTATACAATAACTTTTGGAAAAATTGGAAAGAATTATTTCAGATTATATGGTAAAATTATTAGACGGTTTAGAACAAGGTATATAATTAATATTACATTACACCTTTTCCGAATAAAATTTAATTTTTTTAATTTATTTTTCAATTTATCGGTATGTCTTTAAACTATAATTTATCCGAAATAATCGGACATAAAAAACAGATAGATTTTTTAAGCGGGCTTTATAGTTCGCAAAGAATGCCGTCAGGACTTCTGTTTTACGGACAAAAGAAAATAGGAAAATATATTACGGCGCTGTCCTTTGCCGCATCGGTTTTATGCTGCGATTACGCGGAAAATTTTAAAACCCCTTCTCCGTCTTTGAATTTTTGCGGTAAATGTCCGTCCTGTCTTTCCTTTTTAAGCGGCATGAATCAAAATATTTTTACGGCCGAGTCGTCGGGAAATTCTATAAAGATTGAAACAATCCATCAAATTACGTCTTTTTTGGCTCTTAAACCTCAGTATCCTGCCAACAGATTCATAATCATAAACGATGCTTCGGCTATGAACGCTTCGGCGTCTAATGCACTCCTTAAGATACTTGAAGAACCGCAGGAAAAAACCGTTTTTATTCTTGTAACGTCAAGTCCGAGCATGCTTGCGCCTACGATTGTTTCCAGATGTATTTTGCTGGGCTTTGCTCCTATAGCCGATGAAATTTTATCCGGAGCGGTTAAATTAACATATCCCGATATAAAAGCCGATAAACTAAAGATTTTTTTAAAACTTGCCGGAGGAAGCTATTCCGTTTTTATAAGACTTATAGAAGGCGGGTATTTAGAAAAAAGAGATTTTTTGATTAACGATGTATTTAAAAAACTTTTTTCCGAATTTAAAAAAAATAGGGATATTTACGGCATTTCCGCAGAATTTGCTTCAAAATTTACGTTTAAGGAAAAGGTTTCTAAAAGCAAAAGCGCCAAGAAAAAAAAAGGCGGCATAGATAATATTGATGCAGATTTCGAAGTTAAAGACATTGCCGAGGCGGACGAAGACGAAGAAAAAACATACATTTTCGAGCTGATTTTATTTATATTAAGAGATATTTATATTTATAGTTTGTTAAAAAATGAAGAAATATTGTATAATGAAGACATTGCAGGAGAAATAAAAAAATTTGCTTTTGAAAGCGGAGCTTCTCCTCAGGATATAAGACATATGATAGAAACTACGGTTTTACATATAGAAAAAATTAACGGTTATAATTTAAATAAATCTATATCTATAGACTCGTACTTCTCAAACCTTATATCTGCTTGAATTAATAAAACTTAATCTATAAAATATGAGAACCGTAGAAGTAAAAATATTTAATACAGGCGATACTATAGAATGCATTTCCAGAATTCCCAATCTTATACCCGAAGATAAGGTAGTAATAGATTCGGACGGAAATATCAACATAGGAGCCGTAGTGGGAGAAACTAAAGTATTCACGGAAGATTCCGCCGCTTTAACGGAGAAGCCGTCTTCTTTTATAATAAGAAAACTTTTTTCTTTCGAAACGGGAGATAAATTTATATATTATAAAACCGAAAAGGAAGGGTACTATTTTTGTAAAAAGAATGCCGAACATCTCGGCTTGGAGATGAAACTGCTGAAAGTGAAATATGCCGCCGCCGACAATAAACTTATATTTTATTACAGTGCGGAGGAAAGAGTAGATTTCAGGGAATTAGTTAAGATTTTGGCTTCCAAATTTCACATAAGGATAGAAATGCGCCAGATTAATATCCGCGACGAATGTAAAATATTAGGCGGGATAGGTATTTGCGGCAGAATTTGCTGCTGCACTTCCGTAATAGACGAAATGAATCCGGTAACTTCTAAAATTACTAAACTGCAGTGTCAAAATACAAGCAAATTTGTGGGTTATTGCGGCAGACTTCTATGCTGTCTCGCTTTCGACCCGCCTACGGAAAACGAATGCGGCTGCAATGAAAAACAGGCTTCGGGAAAACAGGCTGAAAGCATCTCCGCTTCGAACAGTTCCGGTAATTCCACGGATTCTCAATAAATTAATATAGAATGATATAGAAATATAAATAAACAACAATAATATAAAGTCATAAAGGCGGTTTTTAATTATTAAATAATAATAACATGAAGAAAGATTATTTTTACGTTACTACTCCTATTTATTACGTAAACGACAAACCTCATATAGGGCATGCATATTCCACAATAATAGCCGATTCTATGGCTAGGTTTAAAAGATTATGCGGATATAAAACATTTTTTTTAACCGGAACGGACGAGCATGGTTTAAAAATAGAAAAAGAAGCCGATTCCAGAGAAATAACGCCTAAAGAGCTTGCCGATTCCGTTCATATAAAATTTAAAGAACTTTTTAACGCTATAGGGATATCTTACGACAGATTTATAAGGACTACGGATGAAGACCATATAAGAACGGTAAAAATTGCGTTTAGAAAAATGGCGGAAAACGGAGACATATATCTTTCAGAATACGAAGGATGGTACTGTACTCCCTGCGAGACTTTCCTTACGGAAAAGTCGCTTTTGGAAGGCGAAAAATGTCCTCAGTGCGGAAGACCTGTTTCAAAAGTAAAAGAAAAAACCTATTATTTAAAATTAAAAAAATATGAAAAACGACTCCTTGATTATATAGAAAACAATCCCGATTTTATAAAGCCGGATTTTAGAAGAAACGAAGTTTTATCTTTCGTAAAAGAAGGTTTGGAAGATTTAAGTATTTCAAGAATGTCTTTCAAATGGGGGATTCCGGTTCCCGACGACGAAAAGCATGTTATATACGTATGGTTCGACGCTCTTTTAAATTATCTGACGGGTATTGGCTACGAAGATTATCTTAAAGGAAAAAATTCCGATTTTCCTCTTTTTTTTAAAACGGCTAACCATATCGTAGGCAAAGATATATTAAGATTTCATGCGGTTTACTGGCCTATCATGCTTTTCTCTCTCGGACTCGAACCGCCGAAGTCGGTTACCGCTCACGGCTGGTGGCTGACGGAAGGCAGGAAAATGTCTAAATCAACCGGAAATGCGGTCGATCCTATATCTTTAATAGAAACATACGGTTCCGATGCCCTCCGCTTTTATCTTTTGAGCGAAATAACGCTTGGATTGGACGGAGATTTTAATACCGGTAATTTTATACTAAGGTACAATTCCGCTCTTGCAAACGACCTTGGAAACCTTGTTTCAAGAACAGCGGCTATGATTAATAAATATACCGGCGGTAATGTTCCTGGAACGGATTCGTCCTCCGAAGACGACGGCATATTAAAGACGGCTGCAGATATATTAAAAAATTTAGACGAGAGATACGACGAATACGGCTTTGCCAAAATATTGGAAGACGTATTTAAATTTATAAACATATTAAATAAATATATAAACGATTCTGCTCCGTGGAAATTAAACGCCGACGAACCTGAGCAAAAAAGAAAACTTTTAAATATATTAAGAACGGCATCAATTTCTATTTATTATATTTCTTATCTGATATATCCTTTTATGCCGGAAACTTCCCGAAAAATTAATACTATATTTAATATCGCGCCTTTTGATGCTCCCGGTTTTTCGGCGGGAGCCAAAAGTATTAAGGATGTCTGCGCCGCACTGTTTAAAGACGGATTGCAAATAGCCGAAAAAGCCGGAATTATGTTTCCGAAAATTAATACAATCCCATGATAGATTCGCACTGCCATCTTGAAATGCATGAATTCGACGGCGACCTTGACGGAGTTTTGTCGAGAATGTCGGAAAACGGCATTACGCATGCGGTTTCTATCGGTTCTTTGGCTCAGCATGAAAGAATCGATAAAACAATGGAAATAATTAATTCACACGGCAATATATATACTACGCTCGGCGTTCATCCAAAAAGCCCCTGCCAAAATATTGCGGATATTGCGGAAAAGTTTGAAAAATATTATTCCGAACACAAAGATAAAATAGTAGCCGTAGGAGAAATCGGATTAGATTATTTTCTATCGGAAACTACGGAAGAGGAACTTGAAAAACATAAAATAAAGCAGAAAGAACTCTTTAGATTTCAGCTTAAAATTGCTTCTTCCAAAGGCTTGCCGGTTATAATTCATATAAGGGACGCATATGAGGATGCAATAGAGATTTTAAAAGAATATACAAAAGACGGGGACGGTTTTTTCGGCGGGGTCATACATTGTTTTTCTTCTACCGATAAGACGATAGCGGAAGAATTAATGAAAATGGGTTTTTTTATTTCTTTTTCAGGTAATATAACATATAGAAAAAACGAAGGATTAAGGGAAGTTTCTAAAATAATACCTTCCGAAAAAATTCTTATCGAAACCGACAGCCCGTTTCTTGCGCCTCAAACTTTCAGGGGCAAAAGAAACGAGCCTTCTTACGTGCGGTTCGTTTTGGAAACTATAGCGGCTCAAAAAGGCATTGAACTAAAAATAATGGACGACTTAACAGTCCAGAACACCGTCAATCTTTTTTCTCTTGAAGGCGTGGATGGATTTTATCCTGCAGTTGCTTATAAAATAAGGAACTCCGTTTACGTAAATCTTACCAATAAATGTACCAACAGGTGTACTTTCTGCCCTAAATATCAGGGCGGCAAAAGCAATTTCTGCGTGCAGGGATACAATCTTAAACTTAAAAAAGAACCTTCCGCGGGTGAAGTATTACCGTCTATTTTTCGTTATCCGGATTTTAAAGAAGTAGTATTCTGCGGACTCGGAGAGCCTACCTTGCGCATAGAAATCTTAAAAGAAGTTGCCGCCGCGATTAAAAAAGGCCGTTATAAAACAGATTCGGCGGATATAAAAATAAGGCTCGATACCGACGGGCTTGCAAACGCAGTTTACGGACGCAACATAGCCGCAGAACTTGCAAATATTATCGATTCCGTAAGCATAAGCTTAAATGCGCAGAGTTCGGAAATATACGATGCTATATGCGATCCCAAACTTGCCTCAAAAGGAATAAAGCCTTATAATGCGGTTATAGATTTTGTAAAAGAATCTAAAAAATATATTAAAAACGTGACCGTTACGGCAATAGACCTTCCAGGCGTCGATATTGCGTTTATTGAAAATCTTGCAAAAAATCTGGGAGTCAATTTTAAACTAAGGCATTATAATAACGTAGGTTAATAAAGATAAAAAGGATAAAGATAAAATGGAAAAAATTTTAGTGTCTGAAATAACGGAAAATCAGAAAGTAGAGTCGGCTTTTCTTGTAAAAAGCAAATCTCAGGCTATGGGTAAAACGGGAAAACCTTATGTTTATTTAAAACTTTCCGATAAAACCGGCGAAATAAAGGGATATATTTGGGATAACGTCGATAAACTTGCGCCTCTTTTTGAAACAGGCGATATAATAAAAGTAAAATCAAAAAGTTCTCTGTTTCAAAACGAACTTCAGCTAAGTATTACGGAGATAGAAAAAATAGATTTTAAAAATCTTGCCGCCGAAGATGCGGCTCTTTTTTTTAAGTCATCGAAGAACGATATAGAATCTATGTATAACGATTTAAAAACAGTGTTAAAGGAAAATTTAACCGACGAATATATTATAAAACTCGTCGATAAATTTTTAGAAGACGAAAATTACGTAAAATTATTAAAAACGCTTCCGGCGGCAAAATCTATACATCATGCATATGTGGGGGGGCTTCTGGAGCATACGTTGAGCATGCTTAAAATAGGGGTTTTTCTTGCAGAACATTATAAAAATTACGTTATAAAGGATGTTCTTCTTGCGGCTGTATTTCTTCACGACGCAGGTAAAATAGAAGAACTTAAAATCAAGAACAACGTAATAGAATATTCGGACGAAGGCAGGCTTTTAGGACATATAGTGTTAGGCTCGTCCGCAGTGGAGAAAAGAATTTCCGAAATAAACGGATTTCCGGAAAATTTAAAACTGATTTTAATCCACAGCATAATATCGCATCACGGAGAGATGGAATACGGCTCGCCTAAAAGACCGAAAACAACGGAAGCGTTTCTTCTTCATTATATAGACAATATGGATTCCAAGATTAATCAGATTTCGGATTTTATAGACAACGGCGATAACGCTTTATGGAGCCAGTATTCAAAACCGCTTGACAGGTATCTCCTAAATTCCCTGCTGTTTTTAAAGAGGTGACACGGAAAAAGCGTATGATTAGACGTCAGATTGCCCTAAATACGGGAACGGAATTTAATTCTGTCCCCGTCACAAATTGGACATTTTCCTTTGACACCTTTCCCTTAAAATATGGTATAATGTTTATACGTTTAATTTATGCGTTAATATATTTTTATAAGCACTGATATAAAAATATTTAAAGTTGCTCTGTGCAATTTCTATAATAATATAATGGGGGCGCAACGGTTTCGACGGTGATATTAGGGCTTTAAGCTGCATGCCGAGGATGCTTTGTAGGCTCGTTAATCATTCAAAGCAAAACATAATCGCAGATAACTACGATTACGCATTAGCCGCTTAATCGGCTAACGTCTTTGAAATTTCTACCTGCAAAATTCAAAGGCGACAACTGCAGGGTATAGGTTTGGCGTTTCCTTTTCGTCAAACCGGAATCTTTAAAAGGACGGCGAAGAAAGGTTTTGTTTATTCTTTGCTTTCGTAAGCCGTATTTAAAGAATAAACTAAGCATGTAGAAGCTTTAGTTTTAAATCTTCGGACGCGGGTTCGACTCCCGCCGCCTCCACCATGATTTTTAAATATTCAATCGTAAACGCATTGCCGGATTTAAGTCCGGCAATACCGCAAATTTATATATGTCAAATCCGCTTGCCGGACAGAAAATAAAAGTAGTAGCAGATAACAGAAAAGCCTCTTTTCTTTATGAAATTATCGAAAAGTACGAAGCCGGAATATCGCTTTACGGTCCGGAAATAAAATCTATAAAAGCCGGCAAAGCAAATCTTTCCGACGGTTATGTAGTCATAAAAGACGGAGAAGCGCTTTTGCTGAACGTACATATAAGTCCTTACGAAAAAGCCAATAGGGAAAACAAAGATCCTCTTAGGACGAGGGTTTTGCTTTTGCATAAACACGAAATTTTAAAACTGTTAGGTAAAATAAAAGAAAAAAATTTAACGGTAGTTCCTCTAAAAATGTATCTAAAAGCAGGCAGGGCAAAAGTAGAAATAGCACTGGTAAAAGGTAAAAAAAATTATGACAAAAGAGCTTCTGTTAAAGAAAAAGAAAATAAAAGAGAGGTGGAAAGGGCGATTAAAGGCAGGTCGTTAAATCGTTAAAATATAATTTATTTTTTTTAATTATTATATTATAATACACGTTAAAAAATA
>JBMFVW010000021.1:0-3161 GCA_049965795.1 Candidatus Acidulodesulfobacterium sp. | reverse complement strand
ATAAATTTAATAAAATAAGGAGCGTTCAATAAATGACCGGTTGCAGCAGACGCAGTTTTATATTCTCGTTTCTAATAATCGCAATTATTTTCGCAAGTATTTCTTTCGTAGGCATTAAACACGCGCAAGCAAGGACAAAAAAAGCGCCCAATTTTAATTTAAAAGTTCTTAATCCGTCATTATCCGGATATAATAATTTTTCGCTTCGAAATTTCAAAGGTCATGTGGTAATTATTAATTTTTGGGCTACATGGTGTCCGCCTTGCAGAGCAGAAATACCTATGATTAAAAAATTTTACGAGTCGGAAAAACGTGACGGCGTGATGGTTGTAGGCGTTAATGTAAATAATAATCTCGGAGGAGTAAGGTCTTTTATTAAAAATATAGGCATTCCATACCCCATAGTTTATGCAACATCGAGAGTTATAAACAATTACGGGGGAATTAGAGAAATACCGCAGACGTTTTTTATATCCAAAAACGGACGTATTATGTTTCACTGGGAAGGCGAGATAACAAAAGGGGCTCTTTACGGGATTACAAACAAGCTTTTAAATATAAATTAAATATAAAAAAAATTATTATTGTTTTTTAGTCATATTTAGTGTATAAAATTAATTATCGAAAAATAAATAATAAATTAATTTAATATTAAAAAAACAGGACAATATTATGGCTATAGACGATATGATGAAAGAGCTGAAAGACCTTGCTAAGGTTGTGGACGAGGCGACTAAAAAAATAGGCGATTTAAAAGCGCCGGTCAAAGAAAGCTCCGAAAATATACCTTTAGCGCAGGAAGGCATTTCCGATATCATCAGGGAAACGGAAAAAGCGGCAAATAATATAATGAATTTGCTGGATGAGATAAACGAAAACTCAAACGATATAAATAAAAAGCTCGTCGATCTTATAAATTTGAATCCTACCAAGAAGATAAGGGAGAGCCTTATCGGACTTAAAGAGCTTAATAATAAAAATATAGATAAAATATTAGGAGTTCTTTCGCTTCTTTCTTTTCAGGATTTAACCGGGCAGAAACTTTATAAGATACAGAATACGCTCAATGAAACTAAGGCAAAACTTATAAAAGTATTAGTCGATTCGGAAGTGGAAGCAAAAGAAATACCGAGCGAAAAAAAGGCTGAAATATACGGGAAATTAAAAGATATGGTGTCCGACAATCAAAAAATGGCTCAAAACGACGTAAATTCAATTCTAGGGGAACTCGGATTTTAAATCCGTTTATTTTTTTTTCTTGCTTTTCTTGTACAAATATGGCATAATAATTTTTCTGCATTTAAAAAACATTGTCCCCATCGTCTAGCCGGCCCAGGACATCGCCCTTTCACGGCGGCAACACGGGTTCGAATCCCGTTGGGGACGCCACTTCCAGCTTTTTGTTATTTTATTCTGTTGCGCCTATTTAATAGCGTTTAATCATAATTTATTTTTCATTGCATATTCTTGTTTTTTTTGATAGTATAAAATAAGATTGTGTATTTAATGAAGTAATAATATTTTTAATATAATACCAAATGGTACTTGAAGACATAAAATATCAGCTTGATCAATTTTATAGTTTTGAAAATATAAAATTATCGTTTGAAATTTTAGACAGGCAGGGCGCTATATATTTTTCAGGCGGAAAAATATTGCATGCCGATTTAGGATCAAAACAGGACATAGAAGTATTTAAAGACCTAAACGGCTTAGACGTTCCTATAAATATACAGGTCAGCATAGGCGAATCTGCTCCTGCAATTACGCTTGATAAATATTTAGATGAAATTATAGAAATAGTCAACGGCAATAGCGATGATTTAGATAAAAATCGCAAACAGGATAACGCAAAAAGTTCCGATTCCGAAATTGTAAAAAACAATGCTGAATCGAGTCCTGCTTTGGTTGTCAAAATTGCGGAAACTTTATCAGTTATACCAGGCGTAGAATCTATTCTTGCCGTTAAAGAGGACGGCGAAGTATTATATTCTAAAGGTATCGACGATACCGATTTCGAATCCGCCGATGCTTTATTTCTTTTTCATCAATCAAAAGAATTAGGCGATATATTGAATTTTAATAAATTAAAAAGCGCTATATGCGAAGCCAATAATTATAAAAAGATAATTATTAACAACAAAAATGTTTTATACAGCCTTAAAGTTTCATCTGAAGTCCCTGCATTAAAGACTCAGATGGAAGCTATAAAATTACTTAAAGAAAATTAGAATATCATTGATATATTGTTGCTATTTAACTTTATAAATTTATGAATGCAAACGACGATAAAAGTATTATATATAAAATTCTTAAAATTGCAGGAGTAGATGCTTGCGCAATATCGTCTTTAGACGGAGAAGTTTTACAATTCGAGGCTAACGATACTGAAATACAGTCGGAACAAATAAACAGGGTATCTCGAGAAATAAGCAAATTATTTGCTTCATATTCTATTTCGTCGATAGAAATTAATTCTCTTTACTTAAATTTTGACGACAGAAATATAATAGTCAACGGATTTGGAAGCGGATTTATTTTTATTCTAAGCAAGAGAAATTCTAACGTTAATCTTCTCAAGATGGAAACGGCTTATCTTGAAAGCGAGTTCGTTAAAATAGTAAACCAATCGATAACCGCCGATAGCCCAAAAAAGACAGAAGCTATTATAAGTAATGAAAACGGCACCGGATCTTTTGCTCAAAGCGAGACTGCGTTCGATTCAATTTTAAACAGTAACGTAATGTCGGGAAGCGGAATAAGTTCCGGCGAAGTAGTTCCAAAAAATAAAATGGAAGCACTAAAAGATCTTTTTTCTGAAAATTTAGGACCTATATCTTCCATAATTTTTGAAGAAAAACTTAACGATCTAAACGAAAATATAAACAATTTTCATTTAGATAATATTGAAAATTTAATAAATAATTTGGCGCAAGAAATAGAAAACAAAAAAGAAAGACTTAATTTTATTACCGCTGCAAATAAAATTATAAATTCGTAAGATAACAAAAGAAAAATAAAAATAAAAGTTTAAAACATAAAATTTAAATAATTTTAAATTTTAACCCGTCTAAAATCTTCCAAATGCCGGCGTGGCTCAGGGGTAGAGCAGCTGATTCGTAATCAGCGGGTCGTAGGTTCGATTCCTATCGCCGGCTCCA
>JBMFVW010000020.1:28859-30339 GCA_049965795.1 Candidatus Acidulodesulfobacterium sp. | reverse complement strand
ATTACAATGTCTATACATATCAGGGTACCGATACAAACCTTAATTACCAGATAACTCAAAACGAAACGGTAACGCCCACTCTTACGGCCGACTCTATATTCGGAAACGATCCTTCAACGATTACTTCTTCTTCCACCCCCGCCGGTATCCTTTCCGTTCTTTCTCTATTCCAGTCCGAGCTTCAGAATAACGTATTTCAGCAGAATTCATCGGCAGTTATTCAAGGCATACAGAACGGATTAAGCACTATGACGGCAGCTCAGGCGACTATAGGAACGGTTACGGAAAGACTAAACGAACAGCAGACAAGTTATCAGACAGTTTTGGCAAATATTTCTCAGCTTTTGAGCCAAACCCAGGATGTGAACGTTGCCCAGGCAATGACTAATCTTACGCAGGCGCAAGAATCTTATCAGGCTACTCTTGAAGCCTCATCCGATATAACTTCGCTAACGCCTATGCTTCTCCAGTATTTAAAATAGTTTAATTTATATACGATAGGCAATAAAATCGCAATACAAAACAATAAAAATATCGTATAATATCATACAATAAAATAATACAATAAATAAAATCATGCTGATTCTTACCAGAAAAGCCGGAGAGAGCATTAAAATCGGCGACGACGTTACTATAGAAGTGTTATCTATGTCAGGCAGTAACGTAAAAATAGGAATAGACGCTCCGAAATCGATAAATATCTTAAGAAAAGAACTATACGACATGATTAAGAATGAAAATATCAGTGCATCGGCAGTCAGCTTAGACGATATATCAGGTTTAAACAAACTTAACGAACTTAATAACTTCGATAACTTTAAAAATTTAGGCGAATTAAACGGAATTAACAATTTAAACGCTTTATCGTCCGATAAAAATAAAAAAATATAAAAGGAGTTTTGTAAATTGAGTAATAACGCTAACGCAAATACTGATACTAAAGCCGGAAACGGTCTTGATTCATATCCTAACAATACTGCCGATACCGCCGCCGGTAGGAATATTGCCTTAACCGGTATACCGTTAACCGATTCGGAGATTCTCGTTAGGAGCATATATTATCCTCAAGGAGTTGCGGTAGATAAGTCTAAAATCTTAGAATTTGTTAAGCCGATACTTGGATTTAACGATTTAAAAAAATATTGCATATTAAATATAAATAAAGAAAAAAATCTTCCTTTTTTTATACTGCAAAGCATCGAAAACGATAAACTTTGCTTTATAGTAGCCGACCCGAACTATTTCTTTAAGGATTATGCGGCGGGCATTACGGAAGAAGATAAAGAGCTTATAGGATTAAAAGATAAAACCGACGCAATAATATTCGTTATCGTGACCGTTTTTAAGGACTTATACTCCTCTACGGTCAATCTAAAAGCTCCGATAATAATCAACGTTAAAAGCCGAAAGGCTATTCAGACCGTTTTAAACAACGATTTATACGATGTTAAACAAAAACTTCCGATAAATCCCTATTAAA
>JBMFVW010000020.1:19073-28759 GCA_049965795.1 Candidatus Acidulodesulfobacterium sp. | reverse complement strand
ACCCCTTTTCCTTAATCGCTCTAATTACTAATTATTAAACGCCGCCGTTTTCCGGTTTTCTTCTGTCGGTTATTATGTTTGAACCGGACTTATCTTTAGCGATTTTTTTAAGTCCAGAGATTATTTCGCTGATCTGTCCGTAATGCGTAATTTTTTTATTCACGTTTTCTATAACTGCTATAGAAAGGCTCATTATAGGAAACTTCTGAAGATTTTTTTGCCTTCCGTAAGATTCTATGTATCCGCGTTCTTTATCGGTGTTGTCGTAAAAAGAAAGGATTATTTTATCGAAATTGGCGATTATATTGTTTGATATTTCCAGTATGTCGTCGTCGTAGGACATTATTACGAAATCGTCTCCGCCTATATGTCCTATAAATACGTATTTCTCGATATTTCTGCGTTTTGTTTTGGAAATATCGTAAACAGTGGTAGCAATCAGCCTCGAAGTCATCATAATAACTTCGTCGCCTCTCAAAAAACCGTATTTATCATTGTACGATTTGAAATTGTCTATATCGATATAAGCAAAAGCAAAATCGATATCTTCCTCTAATTTAGTTTTTACCGATTCTATGATTGACGAGTTTCCAGGCAGTTTAGTAAGAGGATTTGCGTCTAATGCCGATTTAGAAGATTTTATTATGCTTTCTATTTTATACTTTAGTTCGTTTTTGCTTAACGGTTCTTTAATGTAATCTTTTAAAATATATTTTTCGGATGAGGCAATAGATTTAAAATCAAAATCCGGAGGAATAATAAAAAGAATCGGGATATTGCTTAGCATGTTATCTATCTGCATATCGTTAATCAATTTCAGTTCTTTTTTGTATTCAAGCTCGTTTTTTTGTATTATGGAACCGATTACTATTATAATTAAATTCGGCGGGGATGCGTAAACAGAATAATATGCGCGGTTAAAAGAATCGAACGTCATTATGTTGTATTTTTCAAGTTCGTCTTTTATAACTGATTTATAAAAGTTTTTTTCGGATTCGTCGAGTACCGCAAATATTTTATAAGATTTATTTTTTTGATTATTCATGTATTATATTATTGAATTTTTATTCGAATATTCGACTATTCAAATATATTCAGTTCATCTTTATATAAATAAATTTCTTCTATAGCCGATTTTATAAAATCTATATTAATTTCTAAAATATTCATAGAATCGGTATTTATTTTTTCTAAGCAATAGGAGCCGGAAAACCCGACCCCGATAGCCCTTGTTAAAAAATCCGCAATGTTTAATATGGCGGTTTCTTTTTTAAAATCGTCGGCAAGAGCAGGGTTATGATGATATTTTATCGGTATATATATGGCGGCGGGCAGATTCCATTCTTTTACAAGCATATATCCAAGCTGGTCGTGAGATATGTTGAGAATCTCATGTTCTATTAAGTCAATAGGTCTTTCTTCTTTTTGCGCTATTTCCAATATAGTCTTAAAATCTTCTTTGAAAGTCGTTGCTATAATAATTTTTCCTATGTCATGCAGTAAACCGACGGCAAACATATTGTCGGGATCCACGGCTTGCTGTTGTTTTTGTTGTTCGTTTGATTTCAATTTGCCGGTTTTTTTTATGTTTTTGTTTATTTCCTGGGCTATATGTTTAGAAGTGAATGCACAAAACAGGGAATGTTCCGAAAGACCCGTCATAGTTTCTTTCATTGCGGTAAAAACCGATGTGGAAATTACGATACTCTTTAATACGTTTGCGCCGAGAAGTACTATTGCATGATTAATGTTATATATTCTTTGGGGAAAACCGTAAAAAGGAGAGTTTACTATTTTTAATATTCTTGCCGACAGGCTGACGTCGCGGGACATCAAGTCGCCGATATTTTTAATAGAAAAATTATCGTTATCGATTTCTTCGGAAATTTTAGTTAATACTTTAGGGAGGGTAGGTATATTTTCCGTTTTTTTTACCGTAGCTATTAACTTGTCCAAGCTGTCAACTTTTCTCATTTGCCTGTTCCTCAGAATGATGAGTTTCGCCGTAAAATTTAATTATCTGATTTTTAATTGCATCTTTTATGTCTTCCGTATATTCATAGCCTTCTATATTTTTAAATCTTTTTTCTAAAGATTCTATCTCTTTTTCCATTTCTTCTTTATTTTCGCCGGAAATTTTATTGTCTTTTTCGGAACCGCTGCCGGTTCCTTCTATAAATATATACATTTCTTCGGGCAAGGAATATTCTGCGCTTATTTTTTTTATATTTGCTATAAATTTATCGGATAATTCCGTGCCTTTTTTAAGTATAGTTATCCCTTTTTTGGAAATTATATCTTTTGCCAGGACATCCCCTACTTTTAATTTGTCCGATTTAACTTTCCGCATATTTTTATTTTTATTAAATTTATCTTTATTTTTTATTTTAAAGCCTTTAAAGACGCCTTTTTCTTATATTTTGCTTAACCGGCAAAAGAAATACAAAAACATTTCCTATTACACCGTTGATGAATAATGTTGATTTATATTATACCATATTATAAAATTATAATAGTTAATATAATTATAATTAATATGCGAAAAAAATCAATAAAAATAAAATAAATAAAATTAAAAATGAATTTATTAAAATTAAAAATTGCCGATAATATTATTATATTAAATAATTATATAATATTAATTTTATCAGAAAAAAGAGAGAATCCGATTAATCTAAAAAAAATATTCGAAAGAAAAGTTTTATTAACCAAGCTTTTTTTTAAATCTGACCGGCGATGCAAAAATTTTGATGCAGGCAGATTTAAAAGCGTAAAAGAAGATGATTATAAATTATATTTGCAGAATAAATTATCCTATATTGCGGAATCCGATAGAAAAATTATCGATATGCTGAAAGGAATGAAAGAAAATGTCGGCGAAAAAATAGCGATGCTTAATAAAATTTCTTTTGCTATAAAAGCTTATAAATCTAACTAAAACTCTATAGATAAATATAAATAAATGAAATACGGACGGTCGGTAAATGAATAACGCGGAAGATTACGATAATTTTTTTTATGAAAATCAGGAGATAGTTTTAGAAACTCCGAAAAAGAAATTTAAAGGATATATCGCTAAGATAGATAAAAATCTTTTAAATATTGTTTTATATGCCTGCTTTGCAGATAAAAAAGCAGTCGAATTCGAATTAAATGATTGCGATCCTGAAAAAGACATAGATCTTATAAAAAAAGCAGCCGATATAAATATAATAAACTATGGATTTTCTAAGACGTATAAATATAAAATTGCGGCGGAGAAAATTCTTAGAAATACGGGCGGAATTTTTATTCAAGCAAAGGTTTCCGGACAGCCTCTAGAAGAAAGGGAAGGAAGGGAGTTCGTAAGGGTTATCGCAGTTATCCAGTTTATTTATCAAAAAATTTCTATCGACGAATTCCTTGAAACGAAAGAGGCATATATTTCCAGACCTTCTTTTACAACTTCGGTTTATGGAATTTACGGGGTAGCTTCGCCGAGAGTTTATGGAACACCGGGCGAAAAGGACGAAGATGCTCCTATAAATCCTAAATTGGAAAATCTTTTGATAGCCATAAACAGTAAATTGGACGTTATTTTATCCATATTAAATCCGGAAGCGTCTATTTTTTCGGACGTTAAAGAAAAGCGCGTATCTATAAGCGGTTCCGGAATTATGTGGACCGAAGAGATAGATAAAAACGATGCGGCTCAAGATAAAGAGGATTTGAAATTAAAACGCGGAGACATATTAAAGATTACAATGTTGTTTTCTTCTGTGCCTCAATTCGTAGTAAAAGCTATCGCTCAGGTCGTTAACGTTTCGGAATATCCGCCCGACGAAGGTTCAAATAATGCTAAGATTTCTTTTGCATGCAAATTTACCGCAATAAACGAATCGGACAGGGACGAAATAATTAAGTTTACTTTTGAACAGCAAAGACGGCAGATAGCTAAACAGAATATTGAGCATCTGTCATGAACTTGGAAGCTCGTTGTTTAAAAAGTTGGACAGAACGACTATATTGACGCGTCTGTTAAGTGCGCGTCCGGCGGCGGTAGCATTGCTGGCTATCGGCTTGTATTTGCCGTATCCTGAAGCGGACAGCCTGGAAGGAGGAAAATCAACGCTTTTTATAAAAAAGCTTAATACGTTGACCGCCCTTGCGGTTGAAAGCATCCAGTTGTTCGGATATTTTACGCTGCGTATAGGCGTAGAATCGGTATATCCTTCAATAGATATATTATTGTTGACTTTCAAAAGTTCTGAAGCTATATATTTTAATAACGGATGATATTTTGTTATTATCCTTGCGCTGCCGGAATTAAAAAAGCTTGAACCCTTAAGAGATATAACTAGACCCCTCGTAGACTTATAAACCCTAAGCGAAGATTTATACGATGCGTTTCCGGCGGCAAAAGATTTTATATTTGATTCTATACCGCTAAAAACCGCAGACTCCTGCCGTTCTTCTTTAATCAGCTTTTTATTAGACTTAGATACCTTGAATTCGGAAGGCGCAACCTTTGGCACTACCACTTTTGGAGTAGAAGCTATATTCGGCCTTGAACGTGAAACAGTTATAAACTTATTGGCTCCGAATGCCTGCTGTATAGAGACCGCAAGTTCTTTCAGTCTTACATTATTTACTTTCGATATTGCAAACATTACTATAAAAAAAGAAAGGAGAGTGGTAAGGAAATCTCCGTAGCTTATCATCCATCTTTCCGAATTGGAATGTTCCGGACATTTTTTCTTTTTTCTGGACATTCTTATTTTTCTCCATTTTTAGCTTCGTATGCTTTTTTTTGCTCGGCGTTCAAAAAAGATTTAAGCTTTTCTTCTATAAGTCTGGGATTTTCGCCGTTCTGAATGCTTCTTATGCCCATGAGAATAAGTTCGTATCTTAAAACTTCCACCTTAAGGTTCATTTTTAATTTGCTGGAAATAGGGAAAAGTATCGTGTTTGCAAAGGCAAGGCCGTAAAGAGTAGCCGTGAACGCGACGGCTATACCGGCGCCGAGCCTGTCCGGCTGATTCAGGTGCTGCATAACGTGTATAAGGCCTAAAACTGCTCCTATGATACCGAGCGTCGGAGAATAGCCGCCGGCCTGTTCGAATATTTTAACGCTTTCGTCGCCGAATTCTTCAATATTGGATAATTCCGTTTCCATAATATCCATAACAACCTGAGGGTCTATACCGTCAACAACTAACTGTAGGGCTTTTTTTATAAAAGGGTCGGATGATGCTTCTATTTCCGATTCCAATGCAAGGACGCCGTTTTTTCTGGCTTTTGCAGCATAATTCAAAACATCCGAAATTGTTGTTTCATAATCTACTTTTTTAGATAAAATGACTCCTTTTGCAGATATTAGGGCTTTTTTTATGTTTTCCATCCTGTTTCCGGCAACGGTGGCTCCCGTAGTTCCTACTATAACTATTACAAAGCCGATAGGGTCAAGCAGTTGCATTAGATTAGAGCCTTGAAGGAAATTTCCGAATATTATTCCGCCGAGACCCAGTATAAAGCCTATAATAGACGCTATATCCATAGTTGTTTTTATATTTATAAAAAAATTAATTTGTATTAAAATAAATCTGAAATAAAAAATTTTCTATATTATAATACAAAAAATATTTTTTTTAAATATCTTATAAATTAATTTCCAAAATTGCCGGCAGAAATTGTAAACCAAATAAAACAAGGGAATAATAAAGGAAAATTTGCACCTTTTTCTATTATTAACGTTTCAGTTATGATATAATATAAAAATTAAAATTTTTATTAAATTTAAATTGCGTTAATGCCGCATATTTTAAACGACGATGGAAAAATTAAATAATAATTTCAATATTCCCGTTTCTTCCGAACCTAAAATTTCACCGGAAACATCCGTTAAAAATAACGGCCAAAATAAAATCACTCCAAAAGAGCTTAGCGAAATAAAAACCGTTGCGGTTAAATTTGAAAGCCTTTTTTTAAATATGATTTTCGATTCTATGTCTAAAGAAGTAGAAAAAGGTTCTTTTATAGATAAAAGTCCCGGATATAAAATTTTCAATTCGCTTTTTTATGAATCGGTAGCAAACAACAGCAGCTACGGCAAGGGTATAGGAATAGCAAAAATGATAGTCGATTATTTCAAAGAGCATCCGTCTTTGATAGCAAGGGACGGGATGAAAGAATTAAGTTCTTCGGTAGCCTCGATGTCCGCTACCGGCAATTTATTTCAGGCTTACGGATTAGCTTCAAAATACGGAGTCGCTGCCGCCGAAAGGCTTAAACTTAACGCTTTAGAATCAAACGGCGCTTCGGCAGGCAGTTCAAATTCGGACGCGCAAGGGTTTGACGGAGACTACGTTACCGCAGACGGTCTTGCAAAAAAAGCTTCCAAAATTTACGGTGTTCCGTACGGTTTAATAAAAGCCGTAATGAAAACGGAATCGGATTTTAATCCTTATGCCGTTTCCGACAAAGGCGCCGTCGGACTTATGCAGCTAATGCCGAAAACTGCCGAAGAATTAGGCGTTGATCCTTACGATCCGGAAGGCAACGTTTTAGGCGGAACCCTTTACCTTAAAAAGCTTTTGGACCGTTACAAAGGCAACGCCGAGCTTGCCCTTGCTGCGTATAACGCCGGTATCGGCAACGTCGAAAAATATAACGGCGTGCCGCCTTTTAAAGAAACGGAAAATTACGTCAAAACGGTTCTTGCCTATTATAAAGAATATTCTTCTTAAAGTTGTGGCGGGGACAGAATCGAATTCTGTCCCCGCAGTTATAAAAGGTGTCAGATTTATTTTCCGCTATTTAAGGATTAAAAATTATGGGAAGACTTATAAATTTAAAAGAATACACAGACTTGCTTCAAGATTATAATCCTTTGCTTATAAAGGGAAAAATAGTTAAAGCGGTAGGTCTCGTACTCGAAGCTAAACATCCGGATCTTTCCATTGGTAAAATATGCCGCATTAAGGGTAAAAATGATTTATCGCCTGATAGCGGCATTACCGCCGAAGTTATCGGTTTTAAAGAAGATAGGGCAATTCTTATGCCGTACGGCGATATAGGGGGCATAAGTTTAGAGAGCGAGGTTATTCTTTTAGAAGAGGAAGAAAAATTTCCGGCAGGCGAAGAACTGCTCGGCAGAGTCGTGGATCCTTTCGGCAATCCGTTGGACGACAAAGGCAAGATTCAATGCGGCGGTTATGCAAAGATAGTAAACGAACCGCCGTCTCCTTTGTCAAGAAAAAGAATTAACGAAGTCATGGATGTCGGGGTAAGGGCGGTGAATTCTTTTTTGACTATCGGCAAGGGACAGAGGATAGGTATATTTGCAGGTTCGGGCGTCGGCAAAAGCACTCTTCTAGGTATGTTTACAAAATATTCCAAGTCCGACGTCAATATTATAGCCCTGATCGGTGAAAGAGGCCGTGAGGTTAAAGAATTTATTGAAAAAAGTTTAGGCGAAGAAGGTTTAAAAAAATCCGCCGTTATCGTCGCCACCTCCGATAAATCTCCGCTTGTAAGAATGAGAGGCGCTTTTGCGGCGACCGCCCTTGCCGAATATTTTAGGGACAAAGGGCTTAACGTTCTTTTTCTTATGGATTCAATTACAAGGTTTGCTATGGCATCGAGAGAAATAGGATTATCGGCAGGAGAACCCCCTACCGTAAGAGGATATACGCCTTCGGTTTTCAGCATTTTGCCTAAACTTTTAGAAAGGGCGGCTAATTCCGACACGGGAAGTATTACCGGAATTTACACGGTTTTAGTGGAAGGCGACGATATGAACGAACCTATTTCCGATACCGTGCGTTCTATACTCGACGGGCATATCGTTCTTTCGAGAAAAACGGCCGAAAAAGGAATATTTCCGGCGATAGACGTTTTAAACAGTCTGTCCCGCGTTATGCCCGACATAGTTTCAAAAGAACATCTGCTTGCCGCACGGGAGGTTTTAAAAGTAGTTTCGGAATACAGGATAAACGAAGACCTTATAAATATCGGCGCTTATTCTAAAGGCTCCAGTGAAGCAATAGATTTTGCAATAGATCATATAGCCAAAATAGAAAATTTTATAAAACAGACGCCGGACGAAAAATATTCATTCGAAGAAAGTATTAATGAAATGAATACATTGTTGAGTTGAATTAAACGAATGAAATTAAATAAATAAGATATGAACAAAAAAGGAAATAGAATAAATAAAAAAGAAGCTTTGGCACTTTTTAAAAACGATAATATTCTCGAACTTGGAAAAATAGCCGACTGCATAAGGAAGGAAAAACATCCCGACGATATAGTTACTTTTATTGTCGACAGAAATATTAACTACACAAACGTCTGCACGTCTGAATGTAAATTCTGCGCATTTTATAAAAAATACGGAGTTTCCGATAAAGACGCTTATATTCTTACAAAAGAACAAATATTCGATAAAATCAGGGAAACAAAAGAACTTTCAGGTACTCAAATTCTTCTTCAGGGAGGATTAAATCCAGATATAACTATCGATTATTATATTAATCTGTTAAGGGATATTAAAGAAAATTTCGATATACATATCCATGCTTTTTCTCCGCCCGAGATTACTTTTATCGCCCAATCCAACGATATGACGATTAAGGAAACCGTAAATATTTTGAAAGAAGCCGGTTTAGATTCTGTCCCAGGCGGAGGAGCGGAAATATTAACGGACAGGGTAAGAAAAAAAATAAGTCCAAATAAAATAAACAGCGAACAATGGCTCAAAGTAATGGAAGAAGTTCATAATGCAGGTTTAAATTCTTCAGCCACGATGATGTTTGGAACTATTGAAACGGACGAAGATATAGCGGAGCATCTTTTTAAACTTAGAGACCTTCAGGATAAAACCGGCGGTTTTAAGGCTTTTATTCCGTGGAGTTTTCAAAGCAAAAATACAGCTCTAAATCCAAGGGGAGTTTACGGTCATTATTATCTTAAAATACTTGCGGTTTCAAGAATAGTTTTAGACAATTTCGATAACATCCAGGCATCATGGGTAACGCAGGGAGCTAAAATGGGTCAGGTCGCTTTAAGTTTCGGAGCTAACGATATGGGTTCTACTATGCTTGAAGAGAACGTCGTAAAAGCGGCCGGAACGGAAAATAGAACCGTAGATGAAAAATTAATGGTAAAATTAATTAAAAGCGCAGGGTTTATCGCTGCGCAAAGAGCCAATGATTATGCTATAATAAAAAAATATCTGTAAATATAGATATTTTTTTTAAATTAAAATTATGTTACAATTTTAATAAATAAACAATTAATTAATCAAAAAAAATATAAAAAAGCGGGGGTATAATTTCCTTGACCGAAGAAAAACTTTTATATTTTAAAAATATTTTAAATAAAAAACTGGAGTCTCTGCTTGACGATGCCATGAAAACAGTCGATACTATGACCAAAGAAGACGACAATTTTCCGGATCCCAACGATAGGGCTACCTTAGAATCGGACAGAAATTTCGAACTTAGAATACGCGACAGGGAAAGAAAACTTATTCCGAAAATACAGGAAGCGCTGTCTCGAATAGAAAACGGGACTTACGGCATATGCGACGAATGCGGCGGAGAAATTTCGGAAAAAAGATTGGAATACAGACCCGAAGCCACTTTGTGTATCGCCTGCAAAACTAAGCAGGAAGAACTTGAAAAAAGAACGAATAAGTAATAATA
>JBMFVW010000020.1:0-18973 GCA_049965795.1 Candidatus Acidulodesulfobacterium sp. | reverse complement strand
ATGATAAATTTTGCAAACAGAATTGCTCCAAGAAAAAAAATACTTTTGGTCGAAGACAACAGGATGCATTCGGAGCTTGTAAGAATTATTATACAATCGTCTTTCGACGCCGATATAACTATAGTAGAAAACGGCATGGACGCATTGGATAAAATTACCGAAGGAAACATTTTCGATCTCATTATTATCGATATTATGATTCCTAAAATAAACGGTCTTGATGTTCTTAGAACAATTAGAAAGGTTTACGACAAAGTTCCTATTTTAATGATAAGCGCTCTTAACGACAAAGAAACCGTAGCAAGAAGTTTTGAAGAGGGGGCTACGGATTATGTCGATAAACCTATAAGAAACGAACTTCTCAGGGATAAGATAAACCGCCTGCTTAACGGTCCGCTTTTGTAATTTAAATTTAATTTATAAATTGCATATAATAGCAATCAAATTTATATAATGCAGGATTAAGGAGAAATAAGTTTAGCTTGAAGAAACTGAATAATTTTATGAACGGTGTTATGGCTAAAATTTTAATATACGGCGGCGGCAAAGCCGCTAAAACTATGGTTGAAATGCTTCAAGACGACAAAAACGTCGAGATTGCCGCTTTAGTCGCCAGAAATTTAGACAAAGAGGGCGCTGTTTACGCAAGAGAATCAGGAATAAAATGCTTTAAAACTATAAAAGAAGCTAACGATAAAAATATAGATTTCAATATAATTTTTAATCTTACGGGAGAACCTGAATTAGAAATTGCGGAACTTGCATTGCTTCACGACCACGGAATAGAAATTATCAATTCCGTCAGTTCTAAGCTTATTTACGATCTGCTTTACGACAGATATAAAAATCATATCGATAAAGAAAGCATTATTAAACAGTTGAGGGAACAGAAGGCATATTTTCAAAATATTTTGGACGATTCTTTCGATATGATTATGGTTACCGACCGCCGCGGCATAATTACTGAATTCAACAAGGGCGGCGAAAATATGCTCGGCTATCCGCAGAAAGAAGTTATAGGAAAACACGCCTCCGAATTTTATATAAATCCAGACGAGAGAGACGATATTTTAGAAAAGCTTAAAAAAGATAGATTCGTTGCAAATTATGAAACACTGCTCAGAAAAAAGGACGGAAGTCCGGTGGACATATCGCTTACTATATCCCGCATTATAGACAAAAACGGCGATATTATCGGGACTATCGGTATTTCTAAAGATATTTCGGATATAAAATTACAAGAAAAAAGGCTGAAAGAGCTGAACGAAAATCTTGAAAATAAAGTTATCGAAAGAACGAAACAGTTGGAAGAAAGCAACAAGGAACTAAGAAGGGCAAACGAATTAAAATCTAAATTTATCGCAAATATGTCCCATGAACTCAGGACTCCGCTTAACGCTATTATAGGCTATTCAGACCTGCTGAAAGATTCTTCCGATCTTAGCGAAAAACATAAAAAATATACTAATAATATATTAATTTCCGGAAAACATCTGCTTCAGCTTATAAACAATATTCTTGACATATCTAAAATAGAAGCCGGCATGTTTACTCTTGAATACTCCGTTTTTTCTATTAAGGAAGCTATAGACGAGGCAATAATCGTTTTAAAGTCTCTTGCCGGTAAAAAGAACCTCACGATAACGGTAAATTACGAATGTTCCGAAGATTATAAACTGTATTCCGACAGAGTTAAATTTAAGCAGATAATATATAATCTTTTAAGCAATGCCATAAAATTTTCTTTCGAAAATACGGAAATTAAAGTGGTGTGCAAAAATATATTGCCTGCTTTAAATTTAAAAACGACATCCGATTTTAATTCAGTCAGGTATAGAAGTCCGGCGGATAATTTATTTGAATATATACAGATAGACGTTATAAACAGCGGAATAGGCATAGACGAAAATTTTAAAAATAAAATATTCGAGGAATTTACCCAAGCGGACAATAATTACTCCAGGCAGTATGAAGGAACGGGACTCGGACTTGCTTTGACGAAAAAAATTATAGAACTGCACGGAGGACATATAAGTTTTGAATCCGCTAAAAACGGCTTAACCGATTTCACTTTCGCCCTGCCTAACCCTCTTGAAGCCGAAAAAGCATCCGTAATGAGCGTCGAAGAAACCGAAAAAACTTTGATTACGGTTGATGCAAAAACTTTTTTCCGCGACAATAACGCTAAAAGAAATAAACCTTTAGTGCTGGTTGCAGAAGACGACCGCCCGACATCGGAAATTTTAACTATAAACCTGGTAAATTCGGGATATTCCGTTGCCCATGCATACGACGGAATTGAAGTCGTCGAAAAAGCGAAAAGTTTAAAACCTTTTGCGATTCTTTTAGATATTATGCTGCCTAAAAAGGATGGATGGGATGTTTTAAACGAATTAAAAACCGATAAAGACGTTAAAAACATACCCGTAATTATAACCAGCATAATAGATAATAAAGATTTGGGATTTACTCTCGGCGCTACCGACTATCTTATAAAGCCTATCGAAAAAGACACGCTTATTCATACGCTTTCGCAGTTTACGCTTACGTCTAAAAGGAAAAAGAGGCAGGTTAACATTCTTCTCATAGACGACGACCATATAGTTCATAAAATGATAGAAAAAATTTTGGCGGATGAAGGTTTTAATCTTGTTCACGCGTATAACGGCGAAGAAGGTCTAAAAATGGCTATAGAACTCAAACCGGATTTGATACTGCTTGACTTGGTAATGCCGGATATAGACGGATTCGAGGTAGCCGAAAATATAAAAAAGCATCCTATATCGGCTCAGATACCTATATTTATTATAACATCCAAAGATTTAACGGTGGAAGAAAGGCTTAAACTTTCCGGAAACATAGAAAGAATAATAGGCAAAAAATCTTTTTCCGCAGAAGAATTGAGCCGTTCTATAAGGGAATTGGAGCTTATATATCCGCAGAAAGCCGGTTTATTCGACGAAATTACCGGACTTTTGGACCATAATTATTTTAATATAAGATTGGCTCAGGAAATTAACAGGGCTAAAAGATACAGTATAGTTTTCAGCGTTGTATTTTTAGATATAGACAACTTTAAAGAGTACTGCGATTTAGTCGGAAATTTTCATTCGGATATAGCGCTCAAAAAAATATCGGAAATGTTGAAGAAGATGCTTAGAGGCTCAGACGTGGTGGTAAGATTCGGTTATGATGAGTTTGCCGTAATATTAAATAATACCTTAAAAGATGCGGCGACATTCGTTGCAAACAGGTTCTGTTCGACAATCAGGGATTATCCTTTTTATAAAGAGGAAGAACTGAAATCGAAAAAATTAACGGCTTCTTTTATAGTCGCTTCGTTTCCGAAAGACGGAGAAACTCCGGAAGAGCTGATTTCCAAAATTTATAACAGGCTGTGCGACCTTAAGAATTCGGGAGGAAATGCCGTAGCTGAAGTAACAGAGTAATTAAAAATAAAAAAAAAATAAATTAATAAATAATTAAATTAATAAATATGCGGCATAAAATTCTTATTGTAGAAGATAATGCGATTAATCTTGATTTAATTACGGCAATGCTTGAGCCGTTTGACTTGGATATAATTACTGCAGAAGACGGTTACGAGGCGCTTAAAAAAACCGACGAAAATCCTGATATTTCATTGATACTCTTAGATATAGGGCTTCCCGGAATAGACGGAATAGAAGTTTTTAAAAGACTTAAATGTATAGAATCATACAAAGATATTCCGGTTATTGCGGTTACCGCTCATGCAATGGCAGGTAATAAAGAGCATTTAATGTCTTTGGGATTCAACGATTTTATCGCAAAACCTATAGATAAAAACATACTTTACCAAAAAATAAGGGCATATTTAAAAATTGACGGATAAAATTGACGGATTTAAATTTTACACAGAACTAAAGGTCAGATACGAAGAAACCGATGCAATGTCCGTCGTTTACTACGGCAAATATTTCGTATTTTTCGAAGTTGCAAGAACGGAATATCTTAAAAACATAGGCTATAAATATACCGATATAGAAAAAGAAGGTTTTTACTTCGTCGTAGCCGAATCCAACTGCAAATATTTTAATCCCGCGAAATACGACGACGATTTAAAGATATATACAAAAATAGAATATATAAAAAATTCAAGCTTTAACTTTATTTATGAAATAGCAAGAGAAAATAATAAGCCGGAGAACTTGCCGCAAGACGGTAAATCCGATAAATATTCGAAACTTAAACAAACCTACGATATAACCCATACCGAAATTGCCTCAGGCAATACAGTCCTCGTCTGCGTGGACAATGTAGATTTTAAACCTAGACGGATCCCTGAATACCTCAGAAAAGCAATTAAGGATTTCGAAAAATACGATTAGTTCCTAATTACCTATATTTACTATGGAAAAGGTGCCGGATTAATTTTACGCGAACAACTTTATTCCGTATCCGGAATATCCAGAAAAAGGTGTCAGATTAATTTTTTTGCAAATATTTTTTCGTTAATTGAACTATTTTGTATGCAAAAAATAAGATCTGACACCTTTTTCTGCCTCTGTTTCCAATTAATTCCGTCCATTCCGATTTGTGACGGGGACAGATTTGAATTCTGTCCCCGTAGTTATATGATGCGGCACCTTTTTGCTTCTGTATTTGCAGGATTTTGTAACGTAAATGTAACAAAAAATTAACATATTTTTAACATTTTCGTCATAATCCTGAAACATAAAAATGATTAAATAATATTATCTAAATTATTTTAGGATTGATATTAAATTAATTTAATCTTTAAGTTTCAGGAGGAGCGCAGAAATGTTCGCAAAAAAATCCGTTTATTTTAATAATTTTAAAAGGTTTGAATTTTTTAACCGGTTTAAAATAATACAAACTGTTAAATCGTTTAAAAATTTTTATTTTAACTTTTCAATAAATATAGCCGCAAAAATTCAGTCTGAAATTAGAGAAAATACTAGAGATAAATCTTACGGCAAGGTTTTTATATCCATTTTTGTGTTAGGAAGTATTCTTTCCGTAACTTCACATGCTTCCGCGATGATAAACTTGAATCAGGGTTCGCTCGGCATAGGCGCTTCCGGCATTTTAAACGAAGCGACGACATGGATATGCTACAGGCTTGCTCCGGCTACGCTTACCATAGGACTCGTTAAAGGATTTTACGATATAAAACAGCACAAACCCGATGCCGCAAGAAAAGCGTTTATAACTGCGGCTGCAGGAACGGGAGTCATGCTTGCGCCGACTATAACCGGAGCCATACTCGGAATTGTACAAAATGCCGGAGGCGCTGCAGCCGGAATGAACATCGGGGCGGGTAACGGCGCAACTACTATAGGACAGCCCTAATTAACTACGGGGACGGAATTCAATTCTGCCCCCGTCTCAAATTGACGAAAACATGGCTCAAAAAAAGCTGAACAAAACAATAAATACCGAAGGATATACCGAATTTAAAATATACAGCGAAATACACGGAAAAATAACTAGATTCGGACTTGAAATTTACGACTGGGCATTTTTTATTTTTTTAACTGCGGCATCTATACTGATACTTAAAAAAACAATTATTATAGCAATATTGGCAGATACGGCAGTATTAATATTTTTAAAAAAATATAAAAAAAATAAACCGGATTTTTATACAAGTTCGCTTTTTTCTTTTATATTAGCAAAAAAAGAACTTTATGTATTAGACTCCGAAAAGGAAAAATAAAAATAATTTTATGCTGTTAAATTCCATTTTAAACAAAATAGAACCGTCGGATTCATTAAATAATTACGTTAACCTTTTGTCCGTAAACGACGGCATCGCCGCAGGAGCAGACGGGTCTTTCACGATAGGTTTTTTCGTAAAAGGTTTCGATTACTATCTTGCGGAAAATAAAATAGTCAACGAAACTGCTTACGTAAACGACCTTCTGCTTAATCTTATGGATGAAAACATCGGTCTGCAATGGATTTATAAAATAGACGACAAAAATAAAAAATTTATTTCTAATTACGAGAAATCTTCAGTACCGCCCGAAAATTTTAAATATATCAAAGAAAATAAAATAAAGTATCTGGAATCTAAGAAAATTAAAAACGTTAATATATACCTTTTTTGCACTATTAACGGTTTAAATCTTCGTTCAAAGAACGGCGGAAACGGTTTAATTTCCAGACTTGCCGATTTTGCGGGCGGACTTATTAAAATAGATTTAAAGACTTCCGTTAATTCTATCGCAAAACTAAATGCAGACTGCGATAAAAAAATAATAGAAAGAAAGTTAAAAAACGTCGAAAATAATCTATGTTTTATATCTTCAAAACTTGATTTAAATTTAAAAAGAATGAATAACCAGGAACTTACGGACTATTTTTACGAAGAATTAAACCCTTTAAGATTTGCCTACGGAATCAAAGCTCCGAAATGGGAAAATATGCTGGACGGCTCTACGTTCAGGAGTCAGCTTATATATTCGTATGCGGAAATAAAAAAAGATTTTTTTTATATAGACGGATATTATTACAAATTTATAAATATGCACAGGCTGCCGTCGCGGATAGATTCTTTCGGGATAACTCCCGTATTGAACATAATAAGCGGTTCTTCCGGAACAGATGAATTTTTTCCTTACGATATATCCGTAGCTTTTAACATTCCGGAACAGGAAAAAACTATGGAAAAAATACAGACCGACAGAAATATAAAAGCAAGCCTGACGGAAGCCGTAAACGGCGGATATACCGATTATAAAGGAGTTAATATTACGGAGCAGCTGGATGAATTCTTAGAATCTGTTTCAAAACTTCAAAAGAAAGTAGTAGAGTTTTCTTTATGCGCGCGAATAAAGTCCGGAAACTTGGAAGATCTCGATATAAGGGCTGTAAAACTCCTTGAATCCTTTAAAAATTTGAACGGAATGGAAGGCATAATAGACGACATGGAACATCATAATCTTTATCTTTCTTTTTTACCGGGTCAGTCGCGTTTCAACAGAAGATTTAAAACGTCTATCTCTACTGCGGCTGCGCCTTTCATACCGCTTAACGAAGGGTTTGGGGGGACTGAAAAGTGCGCTATTCCGCTAATAAACGACAGAGGGGAAGCGGTAAGACTAGACCTTTACGAAAACCGGCTGCCGTCTAAACACGGAATAGTTTTCGGCAAGACGAGAAGCGGAAAAGGGTTTATGCTTAACGGATTTTTATGCAATTTTTATATATCGGGAAACGATTACCATATAATAGGGGTGGATATAGGAGGAACTTATAAAAAATTCTGCAAAATATTTAACGGCGATTATATTGAAATCGACCTTGACGGTTCATACTGCATAAATCCATTTCCTCCCAAAAAATATTTCGTTAAAGAAATCAACGGTGAAGAAGCCTTTGATCCGGATATTATGGTTTTTTTGACCGGCATAATAGGTTTAATGGTAGAACCGGAAAAGAAATTATCGCCAAACGACAGAACCATAATAGCAAGGTCGGTGCAGGCGGCTTACGATAATATCGAGGATTATGAAGATATGCCTATAATATCGGACATAAACAACATTTTGTTCGATTACGGCGAAGCAAGAGATGCCTTAGATAAACAAAGGGCTATGGAAATGGGTAAAAATCTTTTTCAGTGGACTGATATTTCTTCTCCTTACGGAATGCTTATAAACAGAAAAAACGGAATAAATATAAACAATAAAATAGTAATATTCGACCTACAGAAATTAAAAGGACATGAAGACTTGCAAAAAGTAGTGTTTGCAATTATTAAAAATATATCTTTTAAGAAAATGTACGATAAATCGGCAAAAGTTTTTTTCTTTTACGACGAATGCTGGGAATTTATGAACGACCCTAAACTTGCGGAATTAATAATGCATCTATATAAAACGTCTGCAAAATGGGGTTCTATGGTATGGAGCATTACTCAGGAGCCCGGCGATATTTTAAAAGCCGGTGCCGTCGGCAAAAGCATAATAGAAAATTCGTCCGTAAAAATATTTTGCCAGCTTGACGGAGGGGTTTCGGAAAACGACTTAAAAACCTGCGGACTAAACGAAAAAGAGATAACCGTCGTAAAAAATCTTAAAGTAGTCAAAGGATATTATTCCGAATATCTTTTAAAATTCGGAAAGGATTCGTCGGTAATAAGAAATTCACCGGACCCTTTTGAATATTGGCTTTGCTGCAAGTCATCCGAAGACGAAGAGATAGAAAGACAAATAGAGCGGCAGTATCCCGATAAGACTTTAAAAGAACGCCTTTATATTCTGGCGGAAAAATATCCAAACGGACCTTACGGGATATATTGAAAATAAGTTAGCAATAACTCATAGTTTTAAAATATATTTTTGTATATTTAGGGAGGATTTAAAAAATGAAGAAAATACTTAAAAACAAAACCGTCATAGTTTCGGTTATAGTAATTTTTACATATTTAAGCGGCGTTGCTTACGGAATGCCGCTGCCTATTCCCGATATAACTGCAATATCGGGACAGATATCGTCGGTAGAGACTGCCGCAAACGGAGCGTTTTCGGCGCTGCAGGGATTGGCGGGAACTCTCGGCTATGCTCCGGGTGCGAGCGGCGGACCGCTTTTTAATCCCGGACCCGGACTTTCGGAAGCAATGGCTACGGTGGATAAACTTACCGCAGACGTTTCGAATATGCAGGAAGAGTATCAGAATATCGTAATAAACTTTGACAAAATAAGCCATTTAGTTAATTCGGTAGAAGATGCCGTAGGCAGTATAAATAATTTAAACAATCGGATTAATACGGCTTTTAACCAAATTCCGCAGGATTTGACGGCAAGCGACGTTCAAACCGGTTCGCTGCAGAACGTGGTATCAAGCATTAATTCCGGAATTAATTACGAATCATCCGAGTACGGAAATATTGATTCATCTGCCTCCGAAGAAAACGCTTATAATCCTGCAGTTTTTGCTTCGGGAGGTTCTGCATCGGGGCAGGCAGGTTCTTTAAATAAATCTAATCTCGAAAACGGTTCTGCTTTGTTTTCCCGGGAGACAATTTTTAATTCAGGAGGAAATTCAGGCGATCCTTCGGAAAATATAAACTGCTCGTCCTTAGATGCAGGTTATACTTTTGATTCAAGGGGAAATCCGGTAGGCGGATGCACTGATTTAGCAGGAGGGTTTTTAGACGACACGGCATCGGCGGGACTTTATAACGCCGGTTTGTCGGCGGCAAGGGCGCATAAAGCCGAGCTTGAAGGTTCCGAATTTATGGACGAAATTTCGCAAGACGCTTTGAAAAACAGCAGCAACTATTATGCTTATCAAAGTTCTATTTTGACTGCTATTGCTGAAGAAAACGCTGCAAGCTTAAAAAATTTAGGCTATATGGAGAGCCAGCTTAAGCAGATAGAGATAGATAAATCAGCCGAAGAAATTAAAAAAGAGCATAACGGTTCGGTAATTCTTCCGCAGACTAATTCTACGCCGGGTTTAAATTATTATACGAAAACTACTATGTAACAAAATGAAGCGGAAAAAACAAAAAGAAGAAAATAATAAAAAATCAAAACAATGAAATTAAAAATATACAACAAATATAACGGTAATCATTTGCGATATAAGGGTTTAATAAACTTTACCGCATTTTTGACTATATTTTTTACGGTAAATTTATCTATTTTAACAATTTTTGTGTATTTTTCAGGTGTTTTTAACGCAAAAAACTGTTATGCAGCTAATCCTCCGGCCTCGGCCGCTTCTTCAAAGAAAGGGGGATCGAAGTCTAACAATACCGAATTAAACGAGTCCGCCCTTTCTATATCTAAACTTAAAACCGGCGAAGATTTAAGCATGCTTTCTATAGACTCGATTCCGCCGGCATTAAATAATAATTCAGAACTAAGTAAATTCGTTACATATATGTTCTATTTTTTATTTGCGTTCGGAATAGTTCTTTCATTTTTTGAAGGGTACCGGACGGAATTAACCGGAGCAGCTTTTAATTATTACGGATTATTTTTAAGAACGGCACTGATAGCGATAGGCTTTCTTTCGTGGAAACAGACGGGGCAGTCTAATTTTGCCCAGCTAATATTAACTTTAGCAGATAAAATTCAGCTTTATCTTATAAAACAAAATATATTGGGAATAGGACAGTCGGTTTCGCAGATAGTGTCTTCAATTTCAGGCAGCCTTCATTCCGTTTCTATACCGACAGTTTCTTCTAACGGCACGGCGTCGGTAAAAAGCGGCTGGAATCTTAATCCCGTTTCATGGCTTGCCGGTGCCATGCATGCTATAACCGGAGCGGTTTTAATGGGTATAATATGGTTTCTGTTTAATATAATTTATCTTGCTATACAGCTTTTTATGGCGTTGATACAGCTTGTTTTCCTCGGACTTTTGTTTTCGTTGTGTCCGATAATTTTAGGATTTGAAGCTATACCTTATATGAGAGGCATATTCGGCAAATGGTTTAAGATGTTCGTAGAGATTTCGTTCTGGGGAGTCATGGTTGCGCTGGAACAGCTAATTTTTTTTACTATATTAAGCAAAATGGAATCCGCAAATATGCCTTCTACCGGCAGCGGAATAGGTAATATTCTAGGGTTGTTTACTTTTGCGGAGGTTATAACTGTTTTTATCGTAATGATATTTATAAATGTTTCGGTTCCGTTTTTAGTAGCAAAATTATTCGACGGAATAAGCGGAGAAGCCCATGAAAAAATTAAAAGCGTAAAATCTAAAATCATATCCGTCGGAACAGCGGCGGTATCGTAAGGAAAATATAGAATAAATAAAATAAATTAAAAGGCAAAAGATGTCTAATCTGTTTAATTATAAAGACGGTTATAAAAAAAGGAACGGCAGGCTGTTTTACGAGATATGGGGGGATTTGGAAGCCCAGAATACGACTCTAAAAATAATAATAATCTTAATGTCTTTAATTACATTGGCATCATTATCGACCGCTTTTTATACTTATAAAACAAACAGGATTCCCGTAGTCATAAGAGTGAATTCCGTAGGAAACGCAAAAATACTAAGAAACCTGCCGTTTAACAATAAAACCGGAATGGGTGAAATTACGTATTTTTCAAAAAGCTTCGTCAGGGAATTTACGGGATTTAATTCTATAATGATAAAAACGGAACTTTCGCGCGCACTAAACAAAATGTCGGAAACATACGGCAAAAAAACGCTTCGCGCTATTATAAGAAACAGATTTGTTCAAAAAATGGAAAAAGCGGATATTACTTCAAAAATAAAATTTAAAAAAATAAAGTTAATTAAACAGACCGTAAATCACGACGAATTAAAACTTTACGTTATAAGAACCGTAATATCTAATTCCGATACTTCCGTAAAAAATGCGGCTGCTTACGAAGACAAATTAATTCTTAAAAGAGTAAAAAGAAGTATTCAGTATCCTTTCGGTTTGGAAGTAGTTTATTTCAGCAGTTTAAAACTTGGAGGAGCGTAACGCGTGTTTAAAAATTTTAACGATTCCAACGTAATAAGAGAAGAAGACTTGGAAAATGACGGCAAAAATAAAGACGGAAGGCGGGACGAAACCGAAGGCGAAGGTGAAAGTGAAGGGGGTAATAAAAGCAGCACTAAAAATGATTCGGAAAATAATAAAGACAATGCGGAAGGTATCGAAGATATCTACAACTCGAGTCCGGAAGTTCCTAAAAAATTATCCGGCAAAGATTTTTTACGCTATTTTAAATTACCGCTTATAATTTTCGTTATATTAATTACCGCATTGCTTTTTTTAAAATATATATTTACGGGAAAACCTGAAAAAACCGTGAAAAAAGCAGCGAAAAAAGATACTGTTATAAACGACAAAAAAATGTTTTCGCCTTCGGTTTTCAACGGAAACGGCAAAAGCAGGCAACCGCCGAAAACCGATAATTCAGGTATTAAGAGTAAAAGAAAAAACGGTTTAACAAAATTTAACGCAAAATTTAAAAAAGAGACCGACAATTTGAATAGGCGCATAAAATTTAATTCAGACGGATACGGCGGCGGAAACGGCACATACGGTTCAAGCCGGCAAACAGTTTCGGCGGCTCAGATAACTAAAAAAACCGTAGTTTTTATAGAGGCAAGCTACGGAAAATCTATATTAGACGAAGAAAGAGGCGTAAAAAAAGATAGATATTTGAATTTAAAATCTTTAAAAAACGACGGCTCTCATCTTAAATCCGTTTCTTCCGAAATAGCAGTTCCGCAAGGTGCCGTAATTAACGCATACACGAAATATAAAATTTTTTCCTATAATACGTCGGTTCCGGTTATAGCTATAGCAGTTTCGGGTTATTATGCGGACGGCAAGGCGGTTTTTCAAAAAGGAGCTGAATTTTTCGGATCGGTGAGCGTAAAGCATTCCCTAAACAGACTTAATATTAATTTCGATAAAATCATAGAACAATCAGGAAAATCGCTGTCTATAGACGCCGCCGCTATGATGCCAGACGGTTCCGGAGGCGTAAAAGGCGACGTCCATAATCATTATGCAGGAAATATCTTAACTTCGATAGCGCAAGGGATAGTCGGCGCGGCGTCGATTTTCGTCGGAGGCGGATCAAGCGTAAACTCTTCCAATCCTTATACTTTTCAGGATCAGGTCAGACAGAACGTCGCAGAAAACGAACTTAACGACGCAGAAAACGGACTTAACGGTTATGCGCAGTCCAATCAAAACATAAGCATAACGTTACCGGCGGGTACGCCTATTAAGATAATATTTTTAAGATCGTTATATATGAACAATAAATAATAATTGTTTGCCGTTGCATGCATATCTTGATTTTATTTTATTACATTTCGGCGGATAAAAACGTTGCTTTTATGCGCGCACGTCTCCATATACATACGCGGCGCGACGGCCGATTAATTTGCGGCTGTAACAGAATTAAATTCTGCTAAAATTATGGACACGCAGGTATATAAAATAGTCGATAAAATAGACGCTATAAAGGACGGTTTGAACGCAAATTTTTTGGAAAGAAAAAATGCCGTAGATATGATAGTTTTATCCGTTATTTCAGGAAAACATTCGATATTGATAGGCGGACCCGGACTTGCAAAGACGGCGGTTTTAAAAGCTCTCGCGGATAGAATAAAAGGTTTAAAATTTTTTGACTTTCAGATGACGCCGGCAACGGGAATAGATGAACTTCTTTCTTGCGGATGCGCAAGCGCAGTCTCGGCGGAAGGGGTAAGCACAGGGAAGGGCGCCGACTTAGGAGGAAGCCGCAACAGGCAGAATCAAAATAAAATAGGCATAGATAACTGCGATATAGCTTTGATAGACGAATTTTTTAAAGGTCCCCATTCTACGTTAAATTCATTGCTTTCGATAATGAATGAAAGAATAATATATTACGGAAACTCCGAACCCGTTAAAATTCCGTTAATAAGCCTTTTCGCATCGTCTAACGAAAGGCCGGATAAGTCTTCCGATTCAAATCTTTTGCCTCTTTACGACAGATTTTTATTCAGAATGGAAATTTTACCGGTAAGAAGCGAAGAAAATTTTAAGAAATTGCTTGAACTCAAAGACGGAGATATTTACGGAGATAATGAAAATATGAAAAAAAATGAATATTATACCGGAAAAGAAATTGCAGGAGCAGTCGGAGAAGACGGACGCATAGGAGAATCAGGGGCAGCAATAGGCGGAGAAAGAGAAAGAGGAGTGGCATGCGGATGCGGGGCAGGAGATTTTTTGCTCAGGAAAGACATAGATATTCTGAGTAAAACTGCCGAAAATGCAGAAATAAGCGCGGATATTTTAAATAAAATGTATTTAATCAGGGAAGAATTAAAAAATAAACAGGTCATAGTTTCCGACAGAAGATGGCGTGAAACAGTTAAAATTTTAAAAACCGCTGCGGTCTTAGATAAAAGATCTTACGTTGCGATTGAAGATTTAAAAATGATAGAGCCTTCTCTGTGGACGTATTATTCGGATATAAGAGCAGTAAGAAACATAGTAGGCAGGATATTAAAATGAAAAACGGCAAAAAAAACGGAGCTTTTATCGTCAAGTTGTCGGTTTCCGGCGCTATGTTTACCGTAGAAACGGTTTATCTGTTTTTGATATCGGGATTTTTTTTCGACAAAAAAATATCTATTTACTTTGCTTATTTTAAGGTAGTCAAACTTGCGTTTATTTTTATTCCTTTAGCTACTTGGTTTGCTTCTTCTTATGCTTTGTCAAATATAATTTTTAATAAATATTTATATTTTAAACCGGAAGACGGTAAAAAAAATAAAAATAAATTATACAACGGTAAAAAATCAAAAAATACGGACGCTATGATGTGGCCGGAAAGCGAAGAGCTTCATTTAGTTATAGGAGAAATACACGAAAAAGACGGAAGCAGAAAAGAAAAACCGGACTGGCTTACGATGGATGCAAAAGGTCTTTATACCGGAATATTAGTGTTCGGTTCAACGGGTACGGGAAAAACCACCGCATGCGCATACCCTTTTTTAGACCAACTGGCTAAATACAGAAACAATTCGCAGGATGAAAAAATAGGCGGGCTGATATTGGACGTTAAAGGCGATTTTTGGAAAGAAGCCGTTTCTATACTAAGTCGTAACGGCAGATGCGAAGATATAGTTATAATAGAACCGGGTGCAGGTTATTATTTTAATCCCGTGCATTATCCGCATCTTGATGCAAAGATTATAGCGGAAAGATTATATTCGGTTTTGGAAAATATAAATTCAAACGACGGCAGGCAGGACAGTTTCTGGAAAGATAAATCAATTAATCTTTTAGCAAATTCGTTAAATATAATCAGGCTTTGCATGGACTACGCAACCTTAAGCGATATCTACGAAATATTGTCGGACGAAAATAAACTGATAAGTATAATGGATTATGCCAAAAATTTAATAAAGAATAAAGCAGTAAAAAACGAAACTTATATTAACGAAATTAAATTAACTATATCTTATTTTGCAGGAGCCGATTATGCAGGACTCGACGATAGAACAAAGGCAATTATAAAAAGTGAATCTTTAAGGGTATGCAGCGATTTTATAAAGCCCGTTTTTAAGGAAACTTTCTGCGCACCTCGGGAAAAATTAAATTTCCCCGGCTTTCATGAAGTCGTCAATTCCGGAAAAATAGTTATATTGAACATGCCGGAATCGAAATACGGTTTAACCGGAAAAATCATAGGTATCATGATGAAATTGGATTATTTCAGAACTGTTTTAAACAGAGTTTATAAATCGGTTATAGACGATAAAGTAAATACTAAAAGACCTGTCTTATTTATATGCGACGAATATCAGAATTACGTGACTTCCGGCGATATCGAATCTGACGCTGAATTTTTCGCAAGGTGCAGGCAGTCTAAAGCGGTGAATATAGTTTTAACCCAAAGTTACAGTTCTTTAAAACTAAAACTCGGTTCCGAAGAAAAATTAAATTCGTTAATAGGAAACATAAGATCGACGATATGGCTTGCGTTAAGCGACGATTATTCAAGGGAAAAAGCTTCTAAAATCTGCGATAAGGAGTATAAGCTTAAAATTACCGAAAATATAACGGAACAGGACGACAGGGCGGTTTTTAACCCTTATATAGGCAAACTGCTGTCGGACGACAATACAATTTCGCAAGGCACTACTAAAACTTACGAAAAAATGCCGTCTTTCGATACCGATGCTTTTGCAAATTTAAAATTAAATCAGGCAGTTTACAGGGTTTATTCCGGCGGCGAAGCAAAAGGTCCCGGCATAGTATATCTGCATCCTATATACAGGCGCAAGACTAAGAGCTGGTTTGATTAAGATGCGGCGGTGCGGAATTCTATTATGTCCCCGCATTTAAAAGGAGAAGCATATGGGTAATTACGGTTACGGAGGAAACGGAAGAGGGCAGGGGGACGATTTAGATATTATAGAAATAGCTTTTTTGGTTTTCAGCGGATTATTCGTTCTTTTTTATTTTACAAATCGGAATTTTAAATATTTTATAAATTCGTTTTATGCATTTGTTGTTTATTCTTTTAAATTTTATCCGGCAGTCGTTATATTATACGTTTTGAATTTATTTTTGTTTTTTGCCGGAATGCACGGTTTATACGTGAAAATTTTCGAAATAAGGGTAAGCGGTTCAAAACTAAAAATGTTTAATAAATTAGAAAAATATAACGGCAATAATGAAGAAAACGGCATGAAACCGTAAAAAGATAAAAAGGAGGAAATATTTTGAAAAAAAATTATAATTATAAATTAAAGTTTAACTTAAAATATATTAATTTAAGTATATATATTAATTACATTAATTATATTTATAATAATTGCATAAACTTTTATAGCATACTGCTTTTTTTCTTATTTTTATTTCCTGCATACTATATTAATTTTACCGTCAAGTCTTCGTTTGCCGCAAATTATTCGCCGTTAAAAAAATATACGCTTAAGAAAAAACTTTGGGTTCATAAACTGAGAATAAAATCCGGCATAATTTATAAATTAAACACTGCTCCCGGATATGTTTCCGTCATAACACTGCCGGTTATACCGTTGGATGTAGCGCTCGGCAATACGGGAGCTTTTTCGGAACAGATAGTCGGCAGACAGATTTTTATAAAACCGATTACGTACGACTATCAAGCGACGAGTAACCTTGAGATATACACAAAATACGGACTTATAAACGTGCTTTTAAGGATAAGAAACGCTGAATACGTCACGTATAATTTAAATATCGCAAATACTATAAAAAATGTTTTCGCCAAGAATTACGTAAAAAACAAGTTAGACGGATTAAAAACTGCTTTACTTAAAAAATATAAAACTCGGGAATCTATTTTAAGTAGAAAAGCCAAGGAATTAAAAAAAGAAAAAAAGAAAGTTATGGATCTTATACTTATGATTAACAGAAAAAAAATTAACAGATCGGCTACAAAAGACGGTATAACGCTTACCGTGATTTCGGTAAGCAGAATAAAAAATTTTTATTATATGCAGTATCAGCTGACTAATAATTCAAACAGAAAATTTTTCGTCAGAAACGTTTATCTTTATCGAGAATACGGCGGCAATTTTTTTAACGGATATACGCCTGATAAGCTGGAAGAAATCCAGACTATAAATAAAACCCCACGCAATAAATACTATATGCCTTATAAAATAATAAAAAACGTAATAATTTTTAAAAAAGAGGGCAATAGAAATAACGGTTCGGGCGGCGGCGAATATTCTACTGGATCGTCAGGATGCGGAAATATGAGACTTTCTTTTCATATTATATACAGAAAAAGATTAATTAAATTAAAAATAAACGGAATTAATCCATAATAATATATAACCCAAAATTGCCGATAGAAACTTTAAAGCTCGATAAAATATAGTAATAATGAAGAAAAATTAGGAAGGAAATAAATTAAACCATGAAAAACAGATATATAGATATAATAATTAGCAAAAAATTTATTGAATTAAATAAATTAAATATATATATTTTATGTTTTGCTTTAATTTTGTCCATGCAGTTTTTTCTTTCCGGATGCGCTTCAAATTCTTTATTTAGCAATAATTCTGCATATTCATATAATAACGGCGGAAGCGGTAATGCCGTAAACGGTGTTTTTTTAGAAAAAAACGAAGAAACCGGCTATAATAAAAAAGCCGAAAAGTTTAAAGAGGAGCTGGAAAACAACGTATTATACTATTCGTTAAGATTAAATAAAGTATCCGGAAAAAAAATTAAGAATTTAGAGTATTTAGAAACTTACAGGCATAAGACCGGAAATAAGCAAACCGGCCCAAATAATTACTATATTAAACCTTCTTTTATGATAGGAGAATACGGCATTAGAAATAAAACCGGTCAAAATATAAACAATAATAATAATAATACAAGCATAAAGACAATGAAAGCCCAATCAGAGATATTTAAAAACACTGCTGCCGTTCAATTAAAGCAAAAAGAAAAAGAGGCAACGCCGATATTTATTAAATTGGACAAAACTGCAGAAACCGACGGAGGCAAAATAGCCTTAAAGATAGCCGGCGTTATGCACGAAGGTATTTTGGAAATTATTTCGTTTTCGCTGTCCAATTTTAACAAATCATCCCTAAAATATAAGCCTTTGCTTTTAAAAAAATCGGTCAAAAATAAATATATCGAAATACCTTTTAAATCAAATATTAAAAAAAGCAGAAACAAAAATTACTTTGTTTTATCGGGATTGAGCAGAATTAACGGAAAACTTATATTTATTTCAAGGGATAAAAAGAGCGAAAATATATCGGCTTTGCACAAAACGGTTTTGTTTATAGAAGCGCTATACAAAAACGATTACGGCGGATTAAAATTTATAAAACTGCCCGTTAGATTATAATTAAGCTATAATAACGATGATAAAATTAAACAAAAAATTAATTGAAAAGTTTATTAAAAGTTTTTCTTCATATTTTTTTATATTTTTAATAAATTTTATTGTCTTTTCAAGGTCGGCTTATGCCTATGTTTTAAATCAAAAAAAATTAGACGAAACAGTTGTTTACGCCTCAAAAAAATACGACATACCGCTTTCTTTTTTTATTGCGGTTATGAAAGCAGAAAGCGGTTTTAATATAACGGCTTTAAGTCCTAAAGGCGCCGTCGGTCTTATGCAGGTTATGCCGGAAACAGGCAAAGAACTTGATATGAATATTCAAAATCCTCAGGCGAATATAATAGCCGGAGCAAAATATCTTCACTACTGTCTGAAACGCTTCGGTTTCAGACCAGTTCCGGCGCTGGCATGCTATAATGCAGGTCCTGATTCCGTCAGGACGGTATATGTAAAAAACCGCCGCAAATTTATAATTCCGCCTTACCGTCAAACCGAAATTTATATTATGCGGGTTTATCAGTATTATAATTACTACAGAAAATTATTGAAATAGGCTAAAACGACGAAACAAACCTTATATAAATATGTTATAATAAATCAAATTTAT
>JBMFVW010000019.1:28778-31240 GCA_049965795.1 Candidatus Acidulodesulfobacterium sp. | reverse complement strand
CATAAGGTCCGTTCGCACCGCTAAAAGCGGCATTGCCTATTGTTATATAAACTACCTAACAAAAGTTCTTAAAAACTCGCATATCTATCACTAAAATTTTTTTAAAAAAAATTATTTAAATTTATAGATAAAAAATGTTATCATTAAAAAGTTTGATAATTAAAAAAATAATTCCAAAGGGGGAGTTATAAGTATGACAACTAATACTGCCGCGTTCAGTGCGGGAAATATTGCATGGGTTTTGACTTCGGCAGCGCTTGTGTTAATGATGACGCCTGCGCTGGGTTTTTTTTACGGAGGAATGGTAAGAAAGAAAAATATCCTTAACACGCTTTCTCTCAGTTTCGTGACCATTGCAACAGTCAGTTTTATATGGATTTTATGGGGATATTCGCTTGCATTCGGTCCTGATACGCTTGGCGGATTTATCGGTAATCTTAAATATTTAGGGCTTTCACGCATGGGGGTCGATCAGCATTCAAGATACGCCGGTTCTCTGCCGTCTTTTGTTTTCGTCCTGTTTCAGCTTATGTTCGCCATAATAACAGTTGCACTAATCAGCGGCTCGCTTGTCGAAAGAGTAAAATTTTCTTCATGGGTAGTATTTACGGTTATATGGCTTACCGCGGTATATACTCCTATAGCCCATTGGGTCTGGGGAATAGGCGGAATTTTTAAAAATATGGGCGTTCTTGATTTTGCAGGCGGAACCGTCGTTCATATTAGCGCCGGTTTCGCCGGACTTGCAGGCGCCTTAGTTCTTGGCAAAAGAAAGGGATATTTAACGGAAAATATAGTCCAGCCGAATCAGCTGGGATATACGATATTGGGAGCAGGACTTTTATGGTTCGGATGGTTCGGATTTAACGGCGGAAGTGCTCTTGCAGCTAATTCTATTGCAGCTTCTGCGTTTTTGGCAACAAACACGGCGGCGGCTTCAGCAGCAATAAGCTGGATGATTGCCGAATGGATAAGGAACGGGAAACCTACGAGTTTAGGCATAGTTTCCGGAGCGATTGCCGGTCTTGCCACGATTACGCCTGCTTCAGGCTATGTCACGCCTGGTGCGGCTATTATTATCGGGCTTATAGCCGGAATTATATGTTTTTCGATGGTCGTTTTCATTAAACCTAAGCTTGGTTACGACGACGCGCTGGATGTTTTCAGCGTTCACGGGGTCGGAAGCATATGGGGTGTTTTTGCAACAGGTCTCTTTGCAGACCCGTTAATAAATAAAGCAGGGGAAGGTCTGTTTTACGGAAATCCCGGGCAGGTTTGGGTTCAAGTGGTTACTATTATTGCCGTCGCTGCATATTCTTTTGTAATGAGTTTTATTATATTTAAAATTATAGATTTAACTATGGGTCTTAGGGTAAATAAAGATTCCGAAACTATGGGCTTAGATATAACACAGCACGAAGAAACCGGATATAATCTATAAAAATATAAAAATGCCAGATTTATTTACTTTCTTACTCCCGCCTGCGTTTGCCGTAGTCGGGAGTTTTAATTTCTAATCTGTTTTATTTTATTTTAATGATATAATAATAATAGCTTAATTAGTTAAAGTTAAAAATAAAATATTTCTTTTTTTACTTTTCTATATGGATGATGAAAAATTCAAAAAAATTTTAGAAAACTGCGGTTTGTCGGCAAAAGGAATGGAAGAGCTAAACGGACTTTTATCAAAAAGCCGAGTAGAACTTCTTAACGGCTTGATCAACTTCAATTACGACGATATCGATAATTTTTCAAAAATAAAATCTTGCATGAAAAATTCTGCAAACGAAATATCGGATATTTTTTATAATCGATTTATAGAAATAGAAGAATTAAAAGAAAAACTGAAAATCAACGGGAATCTTCTATCGCAGTTAAAACTTAACAATATAGAATATCTTAATTCGTTTTTTGATATAAACTACGACGAAAATTATTTTAAAAACACTATAGCGGTAGGATTAGCTCATGCCCTCCTCGATATTTCGCCTTCCGTCTATATCGTTATATATGGTTATTACGCTAATCTCGTCTCGTCTTTTGCATTAAAATGTTGTCAAAAAGCAGGGTTCGATTTGGTCAACACTCTTAAAACGGTAAATTCCATTCAAAAAAAATTAACGGTAGATACGGCTTTTGCAATAGAATCATATTATAAAAAGTCTATGGACGACAATTATAAATCGGAACAGCAGACTATAGGTATGCTTATGTCAATAGCCGAATATAAAGATGTCGACACAGGCAGTCATATCGCAAGGGTTTCCAATTATTCAAAAATAATAGCTAAAAATATAGGGCTGGAAGAACTTCGTCAGGAGCGTATATTTTATTCCAGCCAAATTTCCGGATACTCGACTTTTTTATGAAAACTTTTTAATATTTCGGTAATTTCTAATCCGTTAGCTATCAAAATGTTTACTGAATTATCTCCGCCAGCCGCGATGCCAGCCTCTTCCCGG
>JBMFVW010000019.1:0-28678 GCA_049965795.1 Candidatus Acidulodesulfobacterium sp. | reverse complement strand
GGTCCCGCAGGTACAGGCGGCGGCGGAGGAGGTCCCTGAAATAAAGGCGGTAAAACCTGTATCATATTAGGGGGAACCGGCGACCACGGTCCTCTATAAAAAGTAGAATAAAGCCAGTTTCCGTATCTCCATAAATAGTAATATCCGTTATAATTATAGATGTAACCCGGGTATTCCGGAACATAATAAGCATTTACCCCGTTGGAATAGGAAAATGCAAAATTAGGAGTTTCCGCACTGACGGAAACGGGTCCTCCGCCTTGCGTCAGCGGCGGATTAAAGGGAGCACAGCCATTCAATGCAAAAACAGAAACTACAAGAATAACGGCAATGGTAAAAATTAATAATTTCTTCATAATCGTAATTTTAAGTTATTAAGTTAATTTTATAAAAATTTATTTTAAATTATATAATCTAATAATTAAAAAGTCAAATGCAGGATTAAGGCTGCTGCGTCAATTTAAACATCCCTACGTCTAATATCTTGCTTTTATCGTTTTTAATATTAATTATTTCATTTCCGTAGATATCGTTTATCTTATTTATTTCAATTTCCGATATATGTTTGTCGTTATCGCAGATTTCGTCCGCCGTTATATAAAAATTTTTTACGTTTTTAAATTCTTTGTTTAGCATTTCATATTCGTTTATAAAACGGCAGTCCGATATAATGATGTAATCGGCGCAGTCTTTTATTTTTTTTAACTTATGCTTTAACGCTTCGGTAAAGAAGGCGGGGTCTATTTTTCTTATTATTTCCGTGCCGGTATATTGCAGAATTTTTCTTACGTCTTTATCTTTTATAAATCTGTATAAATATTCTGAATCTTTTTCAATTTCTTGATTTATATTTTTATCCGCATCGATATCTTTAAAATCATACTCTTTGCCGATATTTTTATATACGTATAAATACAGGCGTTTTATTCGTTCTTCCAGTTCTGCCCCGCCGGTAACGGCTTTATCGAAATTAGTTTTCGATACCCCGAAAAACAGCATCACTATCTTTTTCAGCTCAGTTCCGAAAGCATCCATATAAACCGAATATCCTTCGTTTAACAGATACTTTGCAAGTTCTCCGGATGCATAGGTTTTGCCGGAACCTTTTTTACCCATTATGTTGATAATTGCCGTTTCTGTTTCTTCTTTAAATTTAAATTTGTCCATATCTATATATTACTTAAAGTGAATTCAGAACAAGCTCCGTCCTTATTTTCGACCTTATTTGCGCCTATCGGAAATTTTAAGTATAATTAAATATAATAAATTATAATAAAAGTAATCATAATCAAAAATAATCATGAAATATTACGGCATCAGAAACAGGCAGACCGGAGAACTTGCGCGTCAATTTTACGGCAAACACTTAAAGGGTAACGTTTCTACGGTTTCTATCTACAACATCGACGACCCGCTGTCCGTGCATATATTTTTAACAAAGAATAAAAACACCGCAGTATCCCTTATAAACGACGGTTACTGCGAATATAACGGAGAAACTTATAAATTAGACGACAGATTAAAAGATTTAAAGGACTATTTGGAGATTTACGAGTCCGAATTTAATCTGTAACGATAATCTATAACTATTTACAACTAAATTATAATTTACTATATATTTTATTTATATTTTCTTTTTTAATTTTACAGTCTGTTATAATCGTCTTCCAGCCTCACTATATCGTCTTCTTTTAAATATTCCCCTACTTGAGCTTCTATAATAACTAACGGAATTAATCCGGGGTTTTCTAACCTGTGGACGAATCCCATGGGTATATAAGTCGATTCGTTTGCCCTCAAAAGAGTTTCTTTATCCCCTACCGTGACGAGAGCGGTGCCGCTGGTTACTATCCAGTGTTCCGACCTGTGAAAGTGCTTCTGGAGCGAAAGTTTTGCGCCGGGCTTTACCGAAATCTTTTTAAGTTTATAAAGGGCTGATTCTAAAAGGACCGTATAAGAGCCCCAAGGTCTATGAACGGTAAGATGATGCGTGTGAAGATCGGAATTCCTTCTTTTTAGCTCGTCAACTACCTTTTTAACGTTTTGAGAGGAGCCTTTTTTAGAGATTAATATAGCGTCGTCGGTATTTATTATTATCATATCCTCGACGTCTATAGCGGCTATCATTTTACCGCCGGACATTATAAGATTGTTTTTTGAGTTGATGCCTACTATATCTTCTTTTGTATTTACGGCGTTGTTGTTTTCGTCTTTTTCAAGTTCGCCGTAAATAGAGTCAAAATTGCCGAGATCCGACCAGTCAAAATCGGATTCTATTACTCTTACGGATTTAGTATTTTCCAAAAGTGCAAAGTCTATAGAGTTTTCTTCTATTTTAAGCATATCGTCTTCCTTAACTCTTATCATAAAACCGTCTTTAGATGCGTTTTCGTATGCGTATCCGGAATTTTCGTAAATAGCCGGACATACCGCTTTAAGTTCACCTAAGAGGATTTCGGGTCTGACCAAAAGCATTCCGCTGTTCCAGTAAAAATTTCCTTTCGAAATGTATTTTTCGGCGGTTTTTACGTCGGGTTTTTCCTTAAAAGAAACGACGGGAGATACGGGGTTGGATGCCTGCCTGTCCAAAGAAGCAGCATTATGCACCGCATTAGATTTATCGGATATATCATGCAGATTATCGGTTTCAGGTCTGCCCTTCTCTTTATCGAGAGCTTCTATATAGCCGTAGCCTGTTTCCGGATAAGACGGCTTTATGCCGAACATAATAATACCGCCTTTAACGGCTTCGGAAATACCTTTGCTAATAACTTTTTTATAAGTGTTTTCGTCCTTTACGAGATGATCGGACGGCGTTATCAAAACTGTTTCCGAACCGTTTTTAACGGCATCTAAACATGAAAGGGCAACGGCAGCTGCGGTATTTCTTGGAGCCGGCTCCAAAATAAACCTGCAGTTTTTAACGCCTATTTCATCTAACTGGTCAAGCGCTATAAAATACTGGTCTTTATTTGTGACTATTATAAAATCGGAACATAAATCTTTGTTTCTTAAAACGGTAAGCTGAAAAAGGGATTTGTCGTTAATAAATTTATAAAACTGTTTTGGAAAATACGTCCTTGAAATAGGCCACAGCCTGGTTCCGCTGCCGCCGCATAAAATAACATTGGTCAAAATAAATTTACCTCCATGCCGTTTAACTATTCTTTAAATACAGGGACAGAATTCAATTCTGTCCCCTTAACAAATTTGACGCTATTGCCTTATTAAGACAAGTCTATCTTCCTATGGAATAATAATCAAAACCGCTTTCGGTCATTCTTTTTTTATCGTAAATATTTCGTCCGTCGAATACCGCCGGTGTTATCATAGCCGCTTTAATTTTATCGAAATCAGGCACCCTGAAATCGTTCCATTCGGTAGCGACTATAAGTCCTTCCGCACCTTTTACGGCATCATACATATCGTCGACATATTCTATTTCGGAAAAAATCTTCTTCGTATTTTCCATTGCTATAGGGTCGTAAGCTTTAACTTTAGCGCCGTAGGAAAGAAGTTTAGATATTATGACTAAAGACGGGGCTTCCCTTATGTCGTCGGTTTTAGGCTTAAACGAAAGTCCCCAGAGAGCAAAAGTTTTTCCGGCTATGTCTCCCTTGAAATGCTTTAATATAAAATCAACTATAATTTCTTTCTGTGAAGCATTTACTTCGTCTGCGGCTTTTAAAAGTTTAAAATCGTAATTATGCTGTTTAGCAGTGTGGTATAGGGCTTTTACGTCCTTAGGAAAACAGCTTCCGCCGTAGCCTATGCCGGGAAATAGAAAAGATTTGCCGATTCTTTTATCGGAACCTATGCCTATTCTTACGCTGTCCACGTTTGCGCCTGTCCTTTCGCACAAGTTCGCTATTTCGTTCATAAAGGTAATTCTTACGGCGAGCATTGCGTTTGCCGCATATTTAGTAAGTTCGGAAGAATTGGTATCCATAAAATATATGGGCGCTCCGGTTCTTACGAAAGGCTCGTAAATTTCGTCTATTAGTTCTTTAGCCGTCTGCGCCTCTTTCTTGTTGTCCTTTTTAAAATTAATCCCTACCACAATCCTGTCCGGTCTTTGAAAGTCTTCTATGGCCGCACCTTCTTTTAAAAATTCAGGATTCGATACTATGCAGAAGTTTTTGGTTTTTTTGGCTATTATGTTTTCTACTTTTCTGCAGGTTCCGACGGGAACGGTGCTTTTCACTACTACAGCTTTGAAACAGTCGATAGTGTCGGCAATGTTTTCGGCTACTTTAAATACGTTCGATAAATCGGCTTCTCCGTTATCCTGAGGCGGAGTTCCGACGGCAATAAATACGACGTCGGTTTTACTAACGGCTTCTTTCAAATCTTTAGTAAAATAAAGTCTGCCCAGCTTGACGTTTTTATCGGTAAGTTCTTTAAGTCCCGGTTCGTATATTGGAATAACGCCCGACTTTAAAGATTTAATTTTGCTTTCGTCGTTATCTACGCAGTAAACGGTATTGCCAGAATCGGCAAGGCAGACGCCGGTAACGAGTCCTACGTAGCCGGTACCTACTATGGATATTTTCATAAGTCGGAATCTCCTCTGCTAATTTTTTAAATAAATAATTTAATAATTATTAACATAACATAAAACAATTTAAAAATAAATCTGGGAATTTTACACTAATTCTAAGATTATTAATCTGACAACTTTTCCTTTTCGCCGCCGGCAATTTATAAAAATATAAATACTTAAATTATATATAATCAGTAAACGTAAAAACCGGAAAGCCTGTAAATAAAAGTGCCCACGATATTAAGTCTTTTTATCGTCCATTGACGAGGGAAAGGATTGTATCTTGCCGCATTGTATATCGCCTGAACCGCCGCCTTGTCTAATATTTTTTTCCCTGAAGATCTTAAAATAGTTGCGCCGTGCAGTGAGCCGTTACTGTTTATTGAAAATTCTATAACGAGAACTCCCGATAAACCCTCCCTTCTTGCCCTGTAAGGATATTCCCAGACATTTTCTATTTTGTTTTTTACGCCCAGCAAATAAGAAGCATATTTTATCGTAGTCGTGTTAAGATTTACCGTAGCAGTTTTAATTCCGTGCGATGGATTTTTTATTCCCTGTCCCGCCGCGTTCGGCGCGGTTTGGTTAAAAAACTTTCCTTCAGGAAAAAGATTGCTCAATCTTCGCCTGTGTCTGGGACGAACGGAATTGTTGTCCGAAATTATATGGGAATTACTGATAACTCTGCGATATCTGGGCGCATTTATCCTGCGTCTGTAATTATTTGCGTAATTTCTGTTTAAAAAAGCCGGCGGCGTGTAAGGTATCGGCGCCGAAGACGAATTTGCGTAAGAAGGCGGCGCATTAAGCCTGGTGTTTTTCTTGGCGTAATGCGGCTTAATGCTTGCATATTTGGGATTTTTTATTTTTAATTTTTCAAAATTTTTAATAAATTTATACGGCTCAACCAGAATAGGTTTGGTATATTTATGGATTTTTTTATGTTTATTAGGATGATTAAGATATTCCAATAAAAATAAAATAAGAGCCGAATGGACTATAACCGATATTATAACGGCATATGCCATTACTTTGTTATTATTGTTCCGCATGTATATATTAAGTTATGTTTTTAAAATTTATATTAGTTTATATTAGTTTATTTTAGCATTATTTTAACGTAATTTAAATTGATTTTAAATTAATTTAGATTTAAAATATAAGCATTAATTTAATTTAAATTTTTATAAACATAGGAGGTGTTTATGAAAAATGTTTCGGAAGAAAAAGGATTTAAAAAAATTTACGAAGGCAAGGCTAAGATTCTTTATGTTTACGGCAATGACGAAACAAAATTGGTGACGTATTTTAAAGACGATGCCACGGCTTTTAACGGGCAGAAAAAAGGAACTATTATGCAGAAAGGAGAATTCAACAACGCTATTTCGTCTTCTCTTTTTAAACTGCTCAAAAGCAGAGGAATCGAAAGTCATTTTATCGAAAAATTGTCCGAAAGGGAAATGCTGGTCTATCACCTAAAAATGCTGCCGGTAGAATTTATAGTCAGAAACTATACCGCCGGAAGCCTTGCAAAAAAAATGGGCGTGGAAGAAGGCGTTAAACTTACTTCGCCGGTAGTCGAGATGTGTTTTAAAAGCGACGAACTCGGCGATCCTTTTATAAACGATACTTACATTAAAGCATTCGATCTTGGAAAACCGGAAGAAGTAGAAGAAGCAAAAAAAATTGCTCTTGCGGTCAACGAAATTTTAAAAGATTTTTTTGATAAAAACGGACTTATGCTGGTGGATTACAAACTCGAATTCGGAACTTTAAACGGCAAAGTTCTGCTTGCAGACGAAATAACACCGGACACTATGAGGCTATGGGATAAAGTAACCTTAGAAAAAGTCGATAAAGACAGGTTTAGAAGAGATCTCGGCGGCGTAGAAGAAGCTTATAAAAGAGTTTACGATATCACTTCTTCTATATAAAATAAAATCAAAATATAAAAAACCGAAAATTACCGATAAAAATTGTAAAACTCAATTAAAAGGGATACCCGCGGCAGCAGGGTTAATGCACGCCGCGGGCGAGGGTAAAAAAATTAATTATTTATTTCAATGCTTCGTAAACTTTGCCTACGGCATTTGGTCCAGGTTTAATAGTTTTTCCGCCCTTATGCCACTTTGCCGGACATACTTCGTCGGAATGCGCTGCAACGTATATGTTGGCTTCTAATTTTCTGACAAGTTCGTCTGCGTTTCTTCCGACGTTATAAAAATTGACTTCGGACGCAACGAGAACTCCTTCGGGATTTATAATAAAAGTCCCTCTTAAGGCAAGTCCCGACGCTTCATCGTAAACGTCGAACAATCTTGAAACTTTTCCGGTAGGATCTGCTCCCATAGAAAACTTTACGTTTTCTAAAAGTTTTTCGTCTCTCTGCCAAGCCATATGGACAAAATGCGTGTCAGTACTGACGGAAACTATACGTCCGCCCATTTTTTCTATCTCTTCATGTTTTTCCGCATAATCCGCAAGTTCGGTCGGGCATACAAAGGTAAAATCCGCAGGATAAAATACTAAAATAGTCCATTTTTTATCTTTTTTGGCTTCTTCTAAGCTGAATTTTCCGAATCCTCCGGTTTTAGGCTCGTAAGTATTAATTTCTCCGAAAGAAGGAACCTGTTTTCCGAGAGCGGCAATTTCAAATTCTTCATAACTTTCACACATAAAAATACCTCCTGTTTTCTTAATTTTTTATTAACGGTTTTAAATTTAGTAATGATTATTAATTAATAATTAATATATATTATTTTTAAAAAAGTGTCAAGGGTAAAATAGAAAAGTAAAAAAAGAATATATTTGAGGTATTATATTATCTAATCTACTTTTATTACGTAGGGCTTTACTTTAAATTTTTTGGCAATTACGCCTTCTACCGAATTTGCGCCTTGTTCCGTTGCGAACTTTCCTACCCTTACCTGCTGATAAACGGCTTTTCCAGATTTTCCGCTTACCGAAATAGGAACTATATAGGCAAAAAAACCCATTGAATTTAATTTATCCGCCATAGCTTTAGCCTGCGAATACTTTGAAAGAGCCGCTACCTGTATCGTATAGTAAACTTTAGAATTAAATGGATTAGACGGCGGAGTTTTTACGTATTTATACTTGTAAACATATATGGGCTTTTTTACGTAAACTATCTTAGTTTTTACGACCGGTTTGACCGGCGCCGGCTTCTCGGGCGTAATTTTCTCCGCCGGTTTTTTTAATTTTTTTCCTTTTTTTAAAGCTGAAAGCTTGGAAATCGGAGCAAACTTTATCTTGCCGGCAGTTCCCGGTGCGGTGCCTCCGTTTTGAGTTTTACCCGTTCCTTGAAAAAAAGATCCGCTTCCTTTTTTTAACGCCGATTCTTTTATTATTCCCTCTTTAGGACTTTTAGAAGAAAACTTTTTCCCTATATAAAGCCCGAATACGAAAACAATAAATATAACGGTTAAAAAAACTATTACTGCGGTAATTTTATCTTTTTTCAAATTAATTCAACCTGTCGTTTTTAAAATTATTAATAAAATTCATAAGTTCTTCTATACCTGAAATAGTAATTGAAACATCCCTTGAAAAATCAGGACAGTTAAAAATTTCTATTCCCGAAATACTGTATTTCTTTTTGCAGACGCTCCGCCAGCTGCATACAGCGCATAATACCACATTTTCGTCCATAATATATATTTCCTCTTTTTTTTAAACATAAAAAAATTTAATGCTTTTATTATATCATATCACATATTATAAAAAAAAATCCAAACAAAAAAATATTGTAAATATATATATTATATATATCTGCATAAATTTATAAAAACTAAACCGTAAATATGATAAAATATTATCTGCAGATAAAATATAATCAATAAATTAATAAAATTAGATATATACGGAGATAAATTTGACTACGGAACTTGTCGTAAGTAAAGACGATTTTGAAACAAGAATAGCTTTGATGGAAGAAGGAATGCTTACGGAAATATTTATAGAGCGCGACGAATCTACCCCCAAGCACGGAAATATTTATAAAGGAAAAGTAACTCAGGTGCTTCCCGGAATTCAAGCATCTTTTATAGATATAGGATGGGAAAAATCCGCTTTTCTTTATGCAGGAGATTTTTACGAAATAGAAAATGCCGACTACGATTTTTTTGAATCTGAAAACGGTTTAAACGTGGACGGCGATAATGACGTTATAGAAACGGAAAAAAATAACCGTAAAGCTAAAAAGGGCAAAAAAAATCATCTTACAATAGACCGTCTGATTAAAAAAAATCAGGAGATTCTGGTTCAAATAGCGAAAGAACCGGTAAAAACCAAAGGCGCAAGAGTGACGAGCCATATTTCCCTGCCTGGAAGATTTCTGGTATATATGCCGACTTCTTCGTCCATAGGAATTTCAAGAAAAATCAAAAGCGACGAAGAGAAAAAGAGGCTGAAAAGCTTAGTTAAAAAATACAGGAAAGAAGGAACGGGCTTTATTATAAGAACCGCCGCCGAAAACGCTTCCGAAATAGATATAGAAAGAGACATTAAATTTCTTACAAATTTATGGAGCGATATATATAAAAAACAGACCGATGCAAAAGCGCCCAGTCTTATATTTAAAGATATAAGTCTTTCTTTAAGAGTCCTGAGGGATTTCCTTAATAAAAAATTCGATAAAATAATTATAGACGATAAAGACGAATACCGAAACATCGTCGATTTCCTTTCGATTCAATCGCCTGAATACATAGATATACTCCAGCTTTATAAAAATAAAAACGGCGTATCGCTCTTCGATACTTACGGCATAGAAAAGGAAATAGCTAAAGCTTTAAATAAAAAAGTATGGCTTAAATCAGGCGGTTATTTAATCATTGACCATGCAGAAGCCCTTACGGCTATCGACGTCAATACCGGAAAATTCGTCGGCAAAAGAAATTTCGACGATACTATTTTAAAAACCAACTTAGAAGCCGCAAAGGAAATTGCGTTCCAGCTGAGACTAAAAAATATCGGCGGAATTATAGTCATAGATTTTATAGATATGAATAAAGAGGCGGATAAAGAAAAAGTTTACAGAACGCTTGAAGAATGCCTAAAAAAAGACAGGGTTAAAACAACCATAAATAAAATAACGGAACTCGGTCTCGTCGAAATGACGAGGAAAAGAACCGGAAACAGCCTCGTCTCCGCGTTTCTGGAACACTGCCCTATGTGCGAAGGCTCAGGTATGATAAAATCTGCTCAAACGATATGTTTTGAAGTATTGAGAGCGGTTTCGGCGTTTGCCAAAAAAACTAAGGCAAGAAAAATAACCGTAACCGTTAATCCCGGCGTTATGGGCAAACTGTACGAAAATGAAAAAATACTTAAGGTGCTTGAATCTAAAATAAAGAAAAAAATAAATATAAAAATGCAGGACGGTTTTTATCCCGAATATTTTGAAATTTTATAGAGTCAGGCTATTTTTTATGCTTTTTGCCTATAAATTTAAAAACAATTTCGCCCGGCCTGATCATATTTAGTTTTTCGCGGGCTATATAGGCGATATACTGCTTGTTATAGGTAAGTTCGCGAATACGGTTTTCTATTTTCTCGTTTTTTTTCTTAATTTCCGCAATATTCTTCCGTACGGCAAGCTGTTCCGACCTAAGCCTGTAAACTCTTATAACGCCCTTTACGCTAAAAATTATTATTAAAATAAATACGGCAGAAAATATAATAAACGGGGCGTATTTAATATTATGCCTTTTTTCCTTGTTTGATTTCATATCTAAAATATTTTTTAACCCTTAAAGGAGCGCAGAACTCGCCGCACATACTGCAGCCGGCTATTTCGTCCTTATTATTTTTAGATTCAAAAATACTCCTTGAATATTCCGGATCTATAGAATGCCTGAACTGCCCTTCCCAGTCTATATCTCTTCTGGCTTTGGATATATTCAAGTCGTCGTCCGTCTTTTTTAATTTTATCATATCTCCTATATGAGCCGCAATCTTAGCCGATTTAACACCTATAGCCACATCCTCTTCCGAAGGCAGCCCCAAATGTTCTGCGGGAGTTACGTAACAAAGAAAATCTGCTCCGAAAGATGACGAAAGCGCTCCGCCTATTGCAGAAGATATATGATCATAACCGGCAGCTACGTCGGTTACCAAAGGGCCCAGTACATAAAAAGGGGCATCCCCCGACATTTTTTTCTGAATTTTCACGTTTGCTTCTATTTCGTCTATAGGAATATGTCCAGGACCTTCGACTATAACCTGAACTCCGTAATCTCTTGCTATATCGCAAAGTTCGCAGTTTATAAGAAGCTCCTGCATGTACGCCCTGTCGAAAGAATCCGCCGTCGCTCCCGCCCTCAAACCGTTGCCGAGGCTGAGCACGGTATCGTATTTTTTTAAAATTTTAAGTACGTCTTCAAATCTTTCGTATAAAGGATTTTCTTTGTTGTTTTCAATCATCCACGCAATCATGTAGGCTCCGCCTTTTGAAACCAGACCCGCATATCTGTAAGATTGCTTTTTTAATCTTTCTAAAGACATCATATTTAAACCTGAATGGATAGCCATAAACGAAATTCCGTCGGCACACTGTTTTTCTATCACGTCGAAAACTAATTCTTCGGGCATTTTTATCGGATTTTTATAAGCGTCTATCGCCTCTCTGAACGCTTGATATAGCGGAACGGTTCCTACCGGAAGCGACGTATTCGCCAAAACTTCCCTTCTTATAAGGTCTAAATCGCCGCCTACGCTGAGTTCCATTAAAGTATCCGCTCCCGATTTTTCGGCTATAACGGCTTTTCCTATCTCTTCTTCTATGTTTATATGGTTGGTCGAAGTTCCTATGCTTGCGTTTATTTTAGTCGTCAAGCCTTTCCCTATTCCGACGAATTTATTCTTATCTTTGTTGTGCAGAATAACCGCTTTGCCGTTAATAATATTTTTTTTAAGATTTTCAGGTTCTATATTTTCCTTAGAAGCGACATAAGCCGTTCCTTCTGAATAAACATTCTTGCCGCCGTTTTTTAGCGCATATTCTTTTTCGGTCATCTTTTTATTTTCCTTTTGTTTTTTTATATTATTTTATAAATTTTTAGCCGATTTCACAAAACTTTCCGCTGCAATCTTGTTTGAATAAAAAGACAGATGCACGTAGCTGCCTATAGTATTCAAAATGTTATAGCCTTCCTGTTTCCATATCCCCGGAGCGCTTAAACTTTCGTATTCTGTAACGGTTTTGACCGCCGTCTTGTTTGCATCCCCGCGAAACGGCTTTTTCGGTTCATTAGAATACGCCTGCACGGAAACAATAGGCGTGACGCCTGACGGAGCCGCCGACGGCAGAAGTTTTGAATAATGAAATTCATGCCCGTTAACGGTTAAACCCGCTTCGCCAAGAAACGTATTTTCTTTTAGCCTTACCCTCCTGTAGCCGAGGGACAATCCCCCTTTATCCATAGAGGCTTCAAAAGGAAAAATGCCGCATGCGCCGTAACTTTTCTTTTTATAGGAAATTTTTTCGCACAGATACATAAGACCGCCGCACTCGCCATATATTATACCATTATTTTTATGAAATTCATAAATTTCTTTTTTTATGGAACGATTGCTTTCCAAAGCGGCGGCGTAAATTTCCGGATATCCGCCGCCGATGTAAACCGCTTTTATTCCCGAAGGCAGCAGCTTATCTTTTAAAGGGCTGAAAAAAACTATTTCCGCTCCGAAACTTTTCAGTATTTCAAAGTTGAAATTATAATAAAAAAAGAAAGCTTCGTCGAAAGCCACGGCTATTTTTATTTTTGAAGCTTTTTTATCTATTTTATTACTTATGCCATTACAGCCTGCGCTGCCTTTGTTGTCTTTGCCGCCCCCGCTATTGTCGTTTTCGCTGCCGACGTTATTTTTGACGGCGTATTTTTTGTATGTCTTTTTTTTATATTCCGGCTTTTTGCCGTAAATCAACATGATGAAATCTTCGGAATTTTTTTCCAGTATATTTATCATAAACTTAAAATCTACGTTTTTAAATACCGCATCCTTTATATTTACGACAGTTTTTTCAAACCCGTCTATTTTTATTTCTTTCCGGGTTTCGCCTCCGGATACGCCTGCGTCTTTATGCCGGCTTCCAGTTTTATATCCGCCTTCACCTTCCGGAACTATAAGTCCTAGATGGCGTTCTTTAATAGAAAAAATATTTTCGTCGTTTTTAATATAGCCGAAAACCTCTACTCCGCTTATATTTTCTTTAATTTCATCGCGGATTATTTCATAATGCCTTTCGGAAGAAATATTATTCAGGATAACGCCGCAAACATTTATGCCTTTTTTGTAATTTTTCAAACCGTAAATAAGGGAAGCCATAGTAGAAGAAATTTTTTTGCAGTCCATTATTAATACGACCGGAAATTTAAACTTTTTTGCTACCGCAAAAGAGTTTCCGTCGTAAAGTCCCATTGCGCTTTCGGCTATGAACGCTTTTTTGCTTTCACCGGCGTTAAAATTTAAGCCGGCGTTAACCGCCGAATCGAATTCAGGGGAAATTTCTTTAAAGAACCATTCCTTTAAAAATTTGTCTGGAATTAAAAACGGATCTAAATTTTTAACCTGAACTTCGGAATTTAAAGCTTTCGACAATATGACGGGGTCTATAAAATCAGGTCCTGTTTTATAAAGGCTTAAAGAATATCCTTCGTCTTTTAATTTTCTCGAAAAAGCAAGAGTGACCGTAGATTTTCCCGAAGACGACCTGTCGGACGCAAAATAAACCGCAAACATAAAAACCCTCACAAATTATACTAATACAGCACTTTATGAAATCCCAGCAAAGCCGTTACAAAAACAAGTTCCGATAATTTAACCGCAAAACCTATCATATCTCCGTTTACACCGCCGAATTTTTTCCTGAAATACAGCGATATCAGAAGAACGGCGAGAACGGTAATTAAAACGGAAAAAAAACCTGCTAAACCGGCAAGCAAGCATATAATTAAAAACGCAATAATTGAGGCGGATAAAAACGTTTTTATATCTGTTCCTTCGGTAAAAACCGTTCCTATTCCTTTAAAATTTTCGGGAGTTTCCGAAAAATAAGATACAACAACTATGGTATATCTTCCCGCAGCAGGGAAAACCAGTAAAACTAAATATATAAAATTAAACTTAAAATCAAGAAAGCTAAAAATTCCGGCAAAATGTTTTAAAGCTAAAAAAGGCGGTATTGAAGCGTAAAGACTGTATGTTTGATTTGCCGATATAATTAGCGACCACATAATTAAAACGTAAAAAATAACGGCAATATTTCCCGCAGCGCCTGAGTTAACGTCCTTCATAGCTTTATAAAATCTGTTTCTATCTCCGCTTTTCAGATATGCGAAAAAACCGTCCGAAGTATCGGAGAGGCCGTCGAAATGAAGGCCTCCGGTAACGGCGTAAAGACAAAAAATAGAAATTAAAACAGAGGGATATAAGGGTAAAAATTTATTAAATACATAAAAGACGAAGGCTGTCGCAATGCCTATGAAAAGGCCTGCAGCAGGAAAATATTTAATAGATTTTATTAAAAGTTCCGTCTGCGTAATCTCGTCGTGTTTTTTGTTTTTGAATTTAAATACGGTCAAAAAATTTACGGACTCTAAAAATTCGCTCAATATAGACATTTGGCAATTATAAAAACGATGATTCTTAAAAACTAAACGTTAAGTTTAGAAGCTATCACGCCTGCTTCGTCAAAAGTAAGCATATTATTATACATATTAAGCGCCGTTTCGATTATTTTCATCGCAATAACCGCTCCGGTTCCTTCGCCGAGTCTCATAGAAAGATTTAATATAGGGGTTTTGCCGATAATGGCAACCGCAGTCTTGTGTCCTTTTTCTTCGGAAAGATGCCCCATAAACATATAATCTAAAACTGCGGGGTTAATGTTTAAAGCAATCAGCGCCCCGGCCGTAGAAATAAAACCGTCCACTACAACCGGCGTCCTGTTTAGGGCGCAGCCTATTATAAATCCGGCTATAGCGCCTATTTCCAATCCGCCGACGCCGGCAAGAACATCCACGGCATCGCCCTTTACGCCGTCTTTTATATTAAATTCGACGGCTTTTTTAATAATCGCCGCTTTTTTCTTAATTACGGCGGCGCTCACGCCCGTCCCTTTTCCGCAGACGAGTTCCGGAGATTTTTTTGAATAATAGCAGGTAATCGCAGAGGCGGGCGTCGTATTGCCTATGCCCATATCTCCCGTTGCACATATTTTGGCGCCTTTTTTCTTAATTACTATATCGGCGGTTTCTATGCCTTTTAAAATAGATTCTACGGCTTCGTTTTCCGTCATTGCCGGACCTTTGTAAATATTAAAGGTGCCGTTTTTTACTTTTCCGCTTATGAAATTATCTCCTTGAAACGGCGCATCGTTTTTTATTCCTACGTCGATTACTAATACATCTGCGCCTACGGAAGCGGCTATCGTATTAATTGCGGCTCCGCCGCTGAGAAAATTAACAACCATTTGGGTTGTAACGTCCTGCTTAAACAAGCTGACGCCCTCTTCGACTACTCCGTGGTCTCCGGCAAAAACGCAGACGTATTTATTAAGATTTAAGCGCTTATTTTCTTTATTATAACAAGCCGAAAAAGGTCTTTCTTCCTCCGTTATAGCCACTACGTCTTTGGCAAAGTCTTCTAACCTGCCTAGACTGCCCTTGGGTTTAATCAGTTTATTCAGCCTGTTTTCGGCAATTTTATAAAACTTTTCTTTATCGACGGGTTTAATTTTATCGGCAATAGAAAATAGACGTTCCTTATGATTCAATTTGGTGTTCATATTAGATTAATTATAAATTAGATTCTACTTCAACGCAAGAGGATTTCCGGCGATAACGCAGTAAGCTTTGTCCGAAACGGCGGAAAGTTTCTGCTCCATTAAACCGTTTAATTCTATAAATTTTCTGACGTATGCATCTGCAGGAACCAAATTAAAGCCGAGAGAATCGGAAACCGTTACTACCGAACATCTTATGCCGGAAAGATATTCGGCAAACTTTAAAACCGTTTCTGCGGCAGAATCAAAATACCTTACGTCCGTAAAAAAGGATGAAAGCCATAAAGTCATTGAATCTATTAATATTACGCACCTGTCCGCAATCCGTCCATCAGAAAAAGAATTGTGGACGGCATCTATTTCGGCAGTTAAATCGCCGAAATTTTCATGCACGGCAAAAGCTTTACTCCGCCTTTCCCTATGCCTTTTAATTTTCAAAATCATTTCGCCGTCTTTTATATTAATATTCGTCTTTGCGGTAGCTATAAAATGAAGAAGCGGGAAATTATCGGGATCGGTTTCCGCTCCTCCTGCCATGCCGCTTGTCATTCCGGCATCTGCAGTAATATTGGACTTATAAAGCGCAAGCGCCGTATTTTCGGCAAACTGCGATTTGCCTGAAGAAATTCCGCCGGTTACAAAAATTTTAGCCATATTTTTTTAAATCAGCATTGCTTTAAATTTTTCAATATCTAACGGTTTTGAGAGCAAAAACCCTTGTATATAATCGCATCCCAATTCTTTTAATAGATTGAACTGCTCAATGGTTTCTACGCCCTCTGCGATAGATTGCATATTTAATTTCTTGGAAAGATAAATTATAGTTTCGACTATATACCTGGAGTGTTTATCCGCAAGCATTTTCCTGACGAAAGATATATCTATTTTAAGTATATCGAACGGAAGGTCGGCAAGATAGGAAAGAGAAGAATATCCAGTTCCGAAATCATCTATGGAAAGTCCGAATCCTTTTTCTTTTAAACTTCCCAAAAGTTTTGAAGAGTAGTCTAAGTTATTTATAAATGTTCTTTCCACGATTTCCAAATTAAACAAATCGGGTTTTATACCGTTTTTATTAAGCGCCGCATGCATATTGTCTTTTAAATTAGGATCGGCAAAACTGACAGGTGATATATTGACTGAAATAGGTACTACTTTAAGCCCTTCGTCCGACCACTTTCTGATATTGAGCGATACGTCTTCTAAAATCCAATTTTCAACCTTGGTAATTATCCCGCTTTGTTCCATGAACGGTATAAACTCCATGGGCGGAACTAGTTTATCGTCTTTCTGCCACCGGAGAAGAGCTTCGGCTCCTTTTATCAAACCGTTTTTTATGTCGAAATAAGGCTGATAGTGCAATATGAATTGATTTTTTTCAAAAGCTTCGCTGAGACTGTTTTTTAGCTCTACTTTTTTTCGTGCAGATTCCTCAAACTCTTTTTTAAAAAAACTGACGGAGTTTTCTCCTTTTGATTTTGCGTTAAGAAGCGCCGATTCGGCTTGGTCGAACATAGCCTGCGCAGTGCCGGTATCTTTAGAATAAACGGATATTCCGGCGTTAAAAGATATATTTATCTTTTTTTCGCCGTCCTGCATATAATAAGGTTCGTTAAGAACCGCTAAAACTCTGTTTATTATATGCAGAGCATCTTCGTCGAATTTCAAACGCTTTAAAAACACGGCAAATTTATCCGCTTCCCATCTTGCCAAAATATCGAAATTTTTTATAATTTTTTTTATCTTATCGCCTGCTTCTTTTAATATCTTACTGCCGGTTTCGAAGCCGTAAGTATGGTTTATTAAAGATAAATTTACGGGATTCAATATAGCTAAAGCGCAATGGGACGGAATACCGGCATAACATGTTTCTTTTATATATTCGTCTATCTTTTCTTTTAATAGTTTTTTATTAGGAAAACCGGTCAACGGATCGAAATTTATCAAACGTTCTATGGTTTCTTCCGCTTTTATTTCGCCGGTAATATCTTTTCCCGTCGTTATATAATATTCGATAACGCAGTCTGCGCCGCTGCTTCTGCTGCTGCCGTTTGAAAAATTACCGGCGCTAAAAGGCATAATCGTCGTGTAGCAGTATATATCGCCGTCGTTTTTCGTTTTATAAGCGAATACATCCGTTAATATTTCCCCCGAAATAATCGTTGCAAGAAATCTTTCCGCTATAGATTTTTTGCCTGAGCCGCCTTCAAATATTTTGGAATAATGTTCACCGACGAGTTCTTCTGCAGTATAACCGAATATTTTATATACGCTTTCATTTACGAACAGTATTTTAAAATATTTATCTAGAATAATAGTAAAATCAGAACCGGAATTCAAAGCGGTGCGGATCATAAAATGCCATTTTTCGTCTTCTATTTTATCTAGAGCATAGTTTATATCCATCATCATTTCTTTTAACAAATTATAGGTATCTCTTTTAAAGAATTCTCTTTCGTTTGCATAGAAAGAAAGAACGCCTATCGTTTTGCCTTTTTTGATAACCGGCACGGCAGCGCTTGAAAGGAAACCTCTCCTTGTCTGCTCTTCTTTCCACGGCAACACCGAAGTATTTTTTAAGGTATCATTGTTAATAACTATTTTTGACTTAATAAAAGAAGTTATAAGCGGTCCTTTTTTAGCTTCGGGCGTACTCAGGTGATTTTTTAAATAGTTTAAATAATCGCTTTTTTCGTTAGAAAAGGAAGCATTTATATCAAGGTTGGAATCGAAAAGAACTATAAAAGAATCTACGAATAAACCTTCATTGATTATTTTTTTGGATATGTCGGATAACAAACTATTTTCGTCTTTTGCCCTTACGATAATCTGGTTAACTTCGGAGAGAGTAGCATACATAGTTTGAAGCGACTTAAAAGAGCGGAACAGACCGTCATACATTTTCTGCTTAGAAACATCCTGCACTATAACAAGTCCTGCCGGCTTGCCGTCGTAAAATACGGTATATGCAAAAACCATAGTAGGTTTAAACACGCCTTCTTTAGTAACGTGCATATGATTAATTTGCTCGCCTGCAAAAAACTCCCCGTTTATCCTTCTTTCGTTAAGTTTTTTAACTTCCGCCCTATATTCGTCAGCTACTATGTCATACGGCGCCAAGCTCTTGAGTTCGTCTTCGGAATAGCCTATAAATTCTCTGAATGTTTTATTCGAATGGATTATCCTGCAGTTTTTCTGGTAGATAAAAACCCCAAGAGACTTTGAGCCTAACAAGGCTTCGATAAATCCTCCGGCATCGAGGTTTTTAAAGTTAAAATTTTCCGTATTTTCCATAAATTATATTAATTAATTCATGATAAACCGCGTTAAAATATGCGATAAAAGTAATTTTTATTATTTTTTGTTATTTCTTATTATATCATTAAAGAAATTTTAATCAAGATAGCTCTAATTCCCAAAATTGCCGATAGAAACTTTAAAGTTCGATAAAATATAGTAATAATGAAGAAAAATTCGGAAGGAATTATTAGGGAAAATATAAAGGCTTTGGTTCTTTATTTTTGGATGGTGGGCGCGGCAGGTCTCGAACCTGCGGCTTCCACCGTGTGAAGGTGGCACTCTACCCCTGAGTTACGCGCCCGTTTTGCTACTTAATGCCCTGCCGTTTTTTTCTGTTTCATAACCTCTTCGTAAAGAGGAGACATCTCCCTTAATTTTTTAACTACGGCTGGAAGCTCTTTTACGAAATATTCTGCATCTTCAATAGTATTGTCCTCGCCGAGCGATATTAAAAGAGAGCCTTGCGCAAGAGCGGCATCGACTCCGATTGCGTTTAATACGTGCGATGATTTTAATATTTTAGACGTGCAGGCCGAACCGCTCGCAACCATAATACCGTTGTTGTTGAGCCACATAAGCATCGATTCGCCCTCTATGTATTTTACGACAAAATTGAGATTGTTGGGAAGTCTTTTTTCGGGATGCCCGTTTAAATAAACTTCGTCAAGACTGTTAAGTACGCCGTCTTTAATAGCCTTTTGAATAGGCATCAGATGGGATGTTCTGGATTTAAGCTCTTTTTTGGCAAGTTCGCATGCAACTCCAGCTCCGGCAATAGCCGGCACGTTTTCGGTGCCCGCCCTGCGGCCGAATTCCTGAATTCCGCCGTCTATCAAAGGCATTATTCTTATCCCTTTTTTAAGGTAAAAAAGACCCACGCCTTTGGGTCCGTAAAATCTGTGCGGCGCCGCAGAAAGCATATCTACGCCGAGTTCCTTTACATCTGTTTCGGTAAAACCGCATGAAGTATTTGCATCGGTATGCATATAAGCCGCCGAGTTTTCATGAACGACTTTTGAAATTTCTTTAATATCCTGAATTGTTCCTATCTCGTTAGATGCCTGTCCAATGCTTACCAGTACGGTATCTTTTCTTAATGCGTTTTTAACTTCCTGCGGATCGACCGTACCGTATTTGTCAACCGGAACTTCGCTGAACTCGAAACCGAGCTTCGCTAAAGATTTAACGGCATTTAAAACACTGAAATGTTCTATTTTAGAAACGACTATATGCTTGCCTTTGTCCATTTTTGCGAAAGCCGTTCCTTTTATTGCCAGATTGTTTGATTCAGAACCGCTTCCGGTAAATATAACTTCATTGCTTGAAGCGTTTAAAAGTTCGGCGGCCTGCAGTCTGGCTTTAGATAAGGCTTCTCTGGGCTCGTCGCCTAAAGTATGTATGCTTTGGGGATTACCGTATTCGGAAATAAAGTATGGTTCCATTGCATCTTTTACTTCCTGTCTCATTTTCGTAGCAGCAAAATGGTCGAAATTTATTATTTTCACTTTTGCCTCCAAATTTAAAAAATATGCAGCAATCTCTATATTATTTTATTATTATCGTCTTTATTTTTTAACGTAAACTATGTATTCGGGCAAATTAATTTCATAGGACAGAAATTCATGTCCGGTTTTTTTGCAGTAGCTCTTTAAATCTTCTATAATACCTTCGTCAGACGCCGTCACTTTTAATACCGAACCGTCCGGTATTTTTTTAAACTCTTCTGCAACTTCCATAATCGGCATTGGACACATCAAACCGAAAGTATCGAGCTCGTAATCGTAATCCATAATAATTATTATATTGTCTGTATATACATTATATTATATTATCTGCCGGCGTAAATTTGCAAACCGCTCTTCATGCCTGTTCAAGCAGATCGTGTTCGTCTTCGTCATGCTCAGGCGTTTCAACTCTGCCTATAGGTCCTTTGCCTTCTTTTCTGGCTTTATAGTCTTCTATGGCAAGATGAAGCGCATCGGCGGCAAGATTAGAACAATGCATCTTTACCGGAGGAAGCCCGTCTAATGCTTCGGCAACGGCTTCATTAGATATTTTTTCTGCTTCTTCGAGAGTCTTGCCTTTTACGAGTTCGGTTACCATAGAACTCGTAGCTATGGCAGCTCCGCATCCGAAAGTTTTAAATTTGACGTCTTCTATCTTATCGTCCTTTACTTTAATATATATTTTCATTATATCGCCGCACGTAGGATTTCCAAGTTCGCCTACTCCGTCTGCGTTTTCTATTTCCCCTACGTTTCTGGGATTCTGAAAGTGATCCATTACTTTTTCCGAATATACAGGCATAATATACCTCCGCTTTATTTATATTTAATATTAATAATATTTAATGTTTTATATATTGATTAAAACATACTTGACTAATTTAGTCAAGTATTATTTACCGATTATTTAAAAAGCCCGAGCCTAAGTTTTATGACCCTGAAAAATGCTTCAAAAATAATACCATTGGACATTTTTGATCTGCCGGAAGTTCTTTCGTAAAATATTATAGGATGCTCTTTAAAACTGCATTTACCCTCTTTTACCATTCTGTATTTCATTTCTATCTGAAAAGCATATCCGCGCGAACTTATGCCGCTTAAATTTATTTTTTTCAGACAATTTACGTCGTACATATTAAAGCCGCCGGTCAAATCCGCAATTTTAATGCCGGTAATAAATTTTGCATAAATATTTGCGAAATACGAAATTAAAAGCCTCTTCATACTCCAGTTGATTACGCGTACTCCGCCCGAATAACGCGAACCGACTATCATTCCGCATTTTTCGGACAGCATAAGACTTATAAATCCCGCAATTTCTTCGGGATTATGCGAAAAATCGCAATCCATAGTGATAACGTAATCGTAACCGTTGTCTAAAGCAAAATTAAACGCAGCTACGTATGCCGTTCCAAGTCCGAGCTTCTTCTCCCGTTCTATAATAAAAACGCTTTCTTCCGAATTTGAAGATGAACTTGAAATTAAGTTAGCATTTGTGTTTGCGTCGTCTTTTACTTTTACGCTTAAGGTTACGCTTGAAGTTGTATCTGCGTTTGCGCTTAGCCGCTTATGCAAACTCATATGTTCTTTAACTATTTTTGCAGTGCCGTCGGGAGAATTATCGTCGATTATTAAAACGTTAATATATAAAGGTAAGTGATTGATATCGCTTGCAGTTTTTATAGTTTCGTTAAGATTTAAAACGGAATTTATCATCCGGCTTATATTTTCTTTTTCGTTATAAGTCGGTATAGCTATTAATACTTTCATATCGTCATCTTACCACGTCGTAATGTTCCGGCGGTTTAAAAAAATATCCGCCCATCCATTCCATTGCAGTTTTGAAATATCCGTTAATTTCAAATCTTCGCATCGACGTAACGGCACTTATATCGCCAAGATATTTAAATCTGCCGAATCTGTTTTTTACCGCTAAATTGATAAATTTAAGATCTTCGCCGGCCTGCATCCTTTCGTCGAAACCGCCGACGTTTTTATAAACGTCCCTGTGGCAGAATATTAAAGCCATAGACGTTTTAGTTATTATATGCGCTATATTATTGCAGAACATAAAAATACGCGCTTTAAGCGTGTTAATATCAGGCAGCAGTTTAGACGTTCCTATAAAATCGGACTGATTTTTAAAATCGTCGAGTCTTTTTATAAAACCGTCGTTTAAAAGAGTGTCTGCATCTAAAAACAGAAAAACGTCGCCGCTCGAAAATGATGCTCCTATATTTCTCGCCTCGGAAACTCCGCTGAAATTTCCTGCTATAAGGTTTACGCCCGCTTCTTTGTATTTTGCAACTACGCCCTCAGTATCGTCTTTGCCGTGGGTTACAACGACGGTCAATTCGCATAAAACTTTTCCGGTATATTCGGAGTTACCCGAGCTGTTTAGTTGTGATTGCGAATGCAGGGCGTTTTTGTCGTCTTTTTTTAAAAAAACCGTCCCGCTCTGGCTTAAAAGTCTTTCTATTGAAATCCCTATATATTTTTCTTCTTCGTGCGCAGGTATTATTATTGAAACCATTTAGTTAGAAATTTTAATAAAATTTAAATTTAAAGAAACAACTAATTAACGCCTACTATTTTAAGAAACCTTTCTACGCTTTCTGCAGTTCTCCAAGGAGGCGTAAAACCTTTATATTTTAAAGCTTCTTCTGTATCAATGTCAATCCTTAATTTACTTTGCTTAACTGAAAGAAATAATTTAGCCTTCTCTAAATGCTTTGCAAGATAAAGCTGCTCGGTCTGACCAGGTGTTGGTATAAAAAAAGCTTTTTTTTCTATTTCGGCTACATCCATAATGGTAGTATATCCGGATCTTGAAACAACCATTTTAGCCCTGTTCATAAGTTCGTCCCTTCTCTTTTTTTCAAGAAAAGAATAAACGACGGCATTTTTGACTGTTTCTTTGGTAAATTTTCCGGGTTTTCCAAGTGAAACCGCTATATTTCCTTTTAGCAAGTCGATTTGAGAAAAAAGTTTTTCTTCAAGAATAGTTCTGGTGGGTTCCGGACCAGAAATAGAAAAAAGATAATCTATGTCGTTATCGGTCTGAATTTTTTCAAAGTCGGAAAGTATGCCTATATATTCAACTTTTTCTTTTTTAAAATATCTTAGATTATGGGATAAATCGCCGGAAAGAGAATTATCCTCGTAATCCGGAACTATTATTTTTTCAAATTTATCCTGTAAAAAATGATTATAATATTCGGTAAACATCTCCGCCGGAAGAAGTCTTAAAGGAGCGATAAATCTGAGCTGATGAAACAAAAGGTAAGACGGCGCAAATTTGCAGTGCGAACCGAAACGGGAGTCAGAAATAATAATGTCTATTTTGTTTTCCTGCGCTATCTTGGCAACATCTTTTTCTTCTTCTTTGATAAGCGCCAAAATTTTAGGCGCGGTTTTAAGAAATCTGAATGCAAACCCTATTTTATCGGAATAAGGTGAAGGATAGGGAACGGAGGGTATATATCTAGCGTTGCCGCCGATTTCGGATTTCAGAAGTTCAAGACTTCTGCCGGAAGTATAAATAATTACCTCATGTCCGTCTTTTACGAGCCGCCTTATAACCGGAAGCCCCCTAGTAGCGTGGCCGAGCCCCCAACTGCATAGTGAATATATTATTTTCAAACTGCCTCCTTGCCGTCTCTTTTTTTAAAAAAATGAAAACCGTAATGAGGCACGAGGAAAAAAGATATCGCCACCATGAGTATATTTATAGCTCTCATTATTAAACTGAAAGCAAGTCCTACATCAGAACCTAATCCTAATAAATCAAAAAGACCTACCTGCGAGAGTTCATATGTTCCTGCCGAACCTGGCGCAAGCGGAAGCGCAAATACCAGCATAGATACGGAAAATACCAGCAGAGTTTTAGAAAATCCCATATTTACGCCGAGATAATGAACCAAAAGCCATATTTGGAATATGAGGACGGCTGTTTCTATTAAACTTAAAAAAAGACTTAAAAAGAGATACTTTTTGCCTTTAACGTAAAAAAGATGCAGCTCTTTTTCAAAATTATTTATATGCTTCAGTATTTTAAAAATTACTTTGTTTAATACTTTATATCTCGTCAAATATTTTAAAAATTTTGTAAAAAACCTGTTGTCTATTATCGGATTTATTAAAAAAACAAGGGTTACGACTCCTACGAATATCGCCGCGATTAGCAGCAGATACCATATTTCCGGCGGCAGATAAAAGTACTTAAACCCTAAAATAAGCCCAAGATAAATAAACAGAAGAAATATTGCAAATTCTATAACCTTTGCGGCAAGACCGGCAGAAAACCCGCGTTTAAAATCAAGCGACGTTCTTTTTTTAAGAATCAATGCCATTATAGCATCTCCGCCTATAAATCCTGCAAAAATACCTGAAGGCGCAATATAATTAGCACTGTATCCAATTAGTTTTATATTTAAAAGATCAACTAAACCTATTTTAGAATCATATACGTTTAGAGCATTATTAAAAGAAAGAGCCGACAAAAAAAGCGCAAGATAAGAAAGAAAAAATAAAATAATAAGATCTATATAATTCAGACGGTAAATCATCTGAATTATATTTCTTGGACCTACCAAAACTACTAAAACGACGACAAATACTAAACCGAGAAACGTCGAAATTATAAAGGTTTTATTCACTGTTTTTTAAGGCGCGGACATAAACCGATTTTGCCGCGCCTTAATCCTCCATTGTTTAATTATCTTAAGATGCTTAATCGAATATAATTAATCGACGAAAAAACAAAGCATTGCAAGAACTTATTATTTATATCATATAAGTTTTGAATACCACATTGGAACAGAGGCAAAAGCGCAGCCGAAATTTTCTACTATATGTTCGGCACTTTTAGAAACTATCTCTTTAATTCCTATATTCCTGTGATTCATTGCATCTTCAGCCATCTTCCTGACCGTTTCTTCGGCATTTTTAGCGGAAGTTACGCCGGAAAATTCCATTATAACACCAAAGCCGTCTTCTACCGAAACGGCTATCGCTACGGCTGCGGCTATTTTTTCTCCTTTTCTGTCACTGGTAATAGCACCGTATGCTATGGGAACCAATACACCTCTGGGATAAATTATTTTCTCTTTATAAACCGCTTTAGGCGGCAGAATGGAGCTTAGTTTTATTAAATTAGTATTGCCGACTCCCGCTTTTAAAATGGCATTATCGAATGCCCCCAATTTTGAAGTCCCCTCCGACGTACCAGCCGCCAAAGTATATATATCGGGTGTTTCAAACACTGTTATTTCCTCCGTTTTACTTGTTTGTTTTATAATCTAATAAATAATTTAATTTGTTTTGCCTAATCTTTAATGCATCAATATTTTTCTATTGCAGGATTAAGATTAATATTGCTTTTAATATTTATTTTTTGCTTAAATCTATTTTGCCTTATTATTATTTTTAGCCATTCCGATAATTATTTCCCTTAACAGTTTTGCAGCAATAGCCGATGTCCTATCCGAATTATCGGTTGGAGGACAAACTTCTACTACGTCAGCTCCTACCACATTCACGTTTGATTCCGACAGCAGAAGCGATAAGGAATCCAAAAGTTCTTTAGCTGATATTCCGCCGGCTTCTATGTATCCGGTTCCCGGCGCAAATGCAGGGTCTAGAACGTCTATATCTATAGTAATATAAACATCTTTATTCGACAAATTGCCTAAAACTTTTTTAAGAGGTTCGTAAATATCATTTTTATAAATATGGCAATGTTTTTTTGCAAAATCAAATTCTTCTTTGGAACCGGAACGAATTCCGAATTGATAAAGGTTGCCTTTTTTTATAATATCGTAAATAAGTTTTAGAACAGTGGCATGCGAATATTTTTCGTTATTCCACTCTTCCCTTAAATCCGTATGTGCGTCAAACTGCACGACGACTAAATCTTTATATTTATCTGCATACTCTTTTACTACCGGATATGTAATTAAATGGTCGCCGCCGATACTGACGATTTTTTTGCCGTCGCCGAGAATTCCTTTTGCGGTTTCTTCAATAAATTTAATGCTTTTACCGGTATTTCCCCAAGGCAGTACTATATCTCCTGCATCGTAAAACTTTTCATCGATGAAATCGTCAAAAATAGGGCTGTAATTTTCAAGAGTATAAGACAATTCTCTTACTCTTTTGGGAGCAAATCTTGAACCTGGAATATTGCTTGCGGTATAATCCATAGGAATTCCGAGAAGGATCAAATCTGATTTTTCGTAGGAATCCGCAGAATTAAAAAATGAAGAGGTTTTCGACAAGTTGGTTTCTATCATATAATTTTTTTATTTTAATATCTCCTTTATGAAGTTAGGTAAAATGAAAGATGCGGAATGTATTTCGCGGGAATAGTATTTTAAATCCGACTCGAAACCCGCAAAATCAAAATTATCGTAGCTTTCGTTTATAACTTTAGTATCATATTTTTTGGAGCCTGCCGTAAAACTCCATAAACCGCTGGGATAAACCGGTATAGAAGCCAGATAAAGCGATGATTTTTCATAAATTTCCCTTATAATTTTTCCTACGTCTTTAATTAAATTTTTATTAAAAAACGGAGATTCCGTCTGCGCCGCAAATATCCCGTCGGCTTTAAGCGCGCCGGCGGCTGCTTCGTAAAAATCACGTCTGAACAATCCTTCTGCCGGACCTACTGGATCGGTAGAATCTACAAGTATAACGTCGTATTTTTCTTCTTCCCTGCCGCCCGAATATACTCTTTTAATAAATTCTATACCGTCTTCGGCTAATATTCTTACTTTTTCGTCATCAAGTTTGCAGGCAATTTCAGGAAAAAAATTTTTTGAAACTTCTATTACTTTTTTATCTATTTCTACAAGGTCTATGTGTTTGACGAAAGGATTTTTTAGGCATTCCCTGACTACGCCGCCGTCGCCGCCGCCTATTATAAGAATTCTTTCAGGTTTTTTATGGGAAAATAAAGGAACAAGACCGAGCATTTCATGATAGACAAACTCGTTTTTATCCGCAAACATAACCGCTTTATCTAAAACAAGCACTTTGCCAAATTCCAACGTATCGTAAACCGCTATCTCCTGATAATCCGAATGTTCGTGAAATAATATAGATTCAACCCTAATTTTTATTCCGAAATTGCCCGTCTGATTCTCAAAAAACCAAGTTTCCATTAATTTTTCCCGTTTAAATTTTCGCAGTTTTAATTTTTTTAATATTCTAAAACGCGTCAGTTCAATTTACATATCAATTTATAATGCTGAAATGCTAATGTATGTGTTGTAAGGCTTGAATTAACCAGGCGGCCAGCCGAATCCCCTGCCTGCCATAAAATGTATATGAAGATGGTTGACGGTCTGCCCGCCGTCTTCTTTTGTATTTATAACAGTCCTGAAACCTTTATCCGCAACGCCGAATTTGCGAGCAAGCGAGTTTAATATTCCAAAAAGTTCTTTGCCAGCGACGCATCCTTTCATATCGCCTTTATTGCCGTCATCTGCGTTTTTATCCGCTTCACCTTTGCATCCCACATCCAAAACGCTGTCGTAATGCACCTTAGATATTATCAAAAGATGTATCGGCGCTACCGGATTTATATCCTTTATTACGACAAAGTCTTCCGTCTCTTCTACTATTTCGGAAGGTATCTGTTTATTCGCTATTTTGCAAAAAATACAGTCATTTTTAAAGTTCATAATTTTTTTATTATAATTAATTTATGAAATTTAAACAATAAAATTTTACAACTCAAATTTGCCGATAGGAAAAGGCGTCAGATTTTATTTTTTGCATGCAAAATAGTTCAATCAATTAAATAAATTGCAGGATTAAGGAATTATATTGCTACCAATTGCAATTTATCTATCAATAACTTTGATAACTTTTTCTACACTAATCCTTGTGGACTTAGACTCTCTTTCGACCGGTTTTCCTATAGGAATCAATGCAACAAGATTATCGGGGCTTTTAATGCCGAGCAAGTTTTCTATTTCCGGTTTGGCAATTAAAGGACCTGTCATCCAGCACGCGCCAAGACCTTCGTTATGAGCAACAAGCAATATGTGTGCAATAAAACTGGATACACCTTGAAGTCCTGGATTTACCACAAATTTTCTGTCGAAGTTCCTGTCTTTATTTTCATCGTTATTTTCCAGTATTTTATCTAAACTGCCGACATAAGGCTTCTCAACTACCGCGAGCACAACAGGCGCTTCGTTAAAAAATACATACACGCCCGGAGCATCCTTGCCTGTTACGTTTTTATATACGGTTTCTACCTCCATTCTCATTTTATTAAGAATATCTTTGTCTTTAATTATGTAAGTAAACCAGTTTTGGGCATTTCCTCCGCTTGGCGAATTTATAGAAATTTCAATAATTTTTTTTATAAGATTTAAATCAACGTCTTCATCTTTAAATTTCCTTATGCTTTTTCTTGTTTTAATGGCTTCTTCTAAGTCCAATTCAACCTCCTTTTTGCAATTTTTTGTAATTTTAGATTTTAAATTAATTGATTTTACGCAATAG